>VBNH01000150.1 GCA_005878095.1 Gammaproteobacteria bacterium
GGGGGTGGAGATGGTGATGCCCGGGGACAACATCAAGATGACGATCGAGCTGATCAGCCCGATCGCCATGGAGGATGGGCTGCGTTTTGCGATCCGCGAGGGCGGCAAGACCGTCGGCGCAGGCGTCGTGACGAAGATCCTCAAGTAGGACACCATGGCCAATCAGAACATCCGTATCCGCCTGAAGGCGTTCGATCATCGCCTGATCGACTCTTCCGCGCGCGAGATCGTCGAGACCGCCAAGCGCACCGGGGCCACCGTCAAGGGACCGGTACCGCTGCCGACCAAGATGGAGCGCTTCACGGTGCTCGTCTCCCCGCACGCCGACAAGGACGCCCGCGATCAGTTCGAGCTGCGCACCCACAAGCGCCTCATGGACATCGTGAACCCCACCGACAAGACGGTGGACGCCCTCATGAAGCTCGATCTTCCGGCGGGCGTGGACGTGCAGATCAAGCTGAATTGATTTATTGGCGGAAAAAGGCCGGACGGCCTTTTTCCGCAGGCCCACCTCGTGGCCGTTTCGAGCCCGCGGGCAAAAGGCGTGGCTTTTGCCCGCGAAAAGCCTGCCGGTTCCCAGACGGCCTTTTCCGCAGGCCCACCCCGTGACCGTTTCGAGCCCGCGGGCAGAACGCGTGGGTTTTGCCCGTGAAAAGCAGGCGGGTTCAGGTGGTTGATTGAAGATTCAGGCGCGCCTATACTGCGCGCCCTTTTGGCCCCCGGGACTCCCCGCGGGGCGGTCGCGCAAGCGGCATCGGGCGAGGTTGGAGCCGGCCCTCAGGGTATAGGCTCCAAGACCACTCGAGATGAGCGCAGCCTCAACGGCTTCGAGCGCAAAATCTCCTGTTGTGTCAATAGCTTAGCCAGATGCCAGCGTGCCTCGGGCGCCCGGCCGTGCGCTTAAGGCAGTGAGAGGACAAGAGATGGCTATCGGACTCGTCGGCCGCAAGGCCGGCATGACGCGCGTGTTCACCGACGCCGGCGAGACAGTGCCGGTGACGGTGATCGAGGTCTTGCCGAACCGCGTCACGCAGGTCAAGGCGCAGGACAAGGAGGGGTACCGCGCCGTGCAGGTCACCTACGGCACCCGCCGCCCGCAGCTGTATTCCAAGGCCGTGGCGGGCCACTACGCGCGTGCGAATGTCGCTCCGGGCAAGGCGCTGGTGGAGTTCCGGCTCACCGGCGCCGACAAGACCGAGCTCAAAGCGGGGGCCGAGATCAAGGCCGACCTCTTCAAGGAGGGCGAAGCGGTCGACGTCACCGGCACGACCATCGGCAAGGGCTTTGCCGGCACCATGAAGCGTCACAACTTCGCCGGAGGCATGGCCTCGCACGGCAACTCGCTGTCGCATCGCGCGCCGGGCTCCATCGGCCAGCGCCAGACGCCGGGCCGGGTGTTCAAGGGCCGTCGCATGTCCGGTCACATGGGCGTTGTGCGCCGTACCACCGAGAACCTGCGCGTGGTGCAGGTCGATCTGGCGAGAAATCTGCTGCTGATCCGTGGCGCCGTGCCCGGCGCGGAGGGCGGACAGGTGATCGTGCGCCCATCGCTGAAAGCCGCGCGCCGCGCGACCCGCAAGACCGTGACGCCGACCAAGACGGGCGCCGCAGCGTCGAAGGACCCGGCCAAGGCGGGAAAGAAGTAAGCCATGCAACTGAAGTTGGTCAATGGCTCGGGCGCGCTGCAGGTGTCGGAAGCCGCCTTCGGGACTAAGTTCAACGAGGCGCTGGTCCACCAGGTGATCACCGCCTATCGCGCCGCGGGACGCGCCGGTACCAAGGCGCAGAAGTCACGTGCCGAAGTGCGCGGTGGCGGCCGCAAGCCCTATGCGCAGAAGGGCACGGGGCAGGCGCGCGCCGGCTCCAACCGCTCGCCGATCTGGGTCGGGGGCGGCAAGACCTTCGCCGCCAGGCCGCGCGACTTCACGCAGAAGGTGAATCGCAAGATGTACCGCGGCGCGATCCGCTCGATGCTCTCGGAGCTGGCGCGCACCGAGCGCCTCCTGGTTACCGACGGCATCCGGCTGGCGGCGCCGAAGACCAGGCTGCTCGCACAGCAGCTCAAGGCCTGGGAGCTGCCCTCGGTGCTGATCGTGGTCGAGGCGAGCGATGAGAAGCTCATCCTCGCCGCGCGCAACCTGCCGCACGTCGAGGTCATCGAAGTCCCGGCGCTCAATCCGTTGTCGCTCGCGGCCTACGACAAGGTGCTGATGACGGTGGGCGCGGTGAAGCTGATCGAGGAGCGCCTGCAGTGATCTACGAGGCCATGACATGAACCGCGAGCAGCTGATGAGCGTTCTGATCGCCCCGCACGTCACCGAGAAGACCTCGCTCGCGATGCAGAACCACAACCAGTACACCTTCCGTGTGCGCCGGGATGCGACCAAGACCGACATCCGCAAGGCGGTCGAGCTCATGTTCGACGTCAAGGTGGCGGGCGTGCAGGTCGTCAACGAGCCGGGCAAGGTGCGCCGCTTCGGCAAGATCGCCGGCCGCACCCAGGACTGGAAGAAGGCGTACGTGAGCCTGGTCAGCGGGCAGACGATCGACTACGAAGCCCGCGCCAAGGCCTGACAGGACCCCGCATATGGCCCTCATCAAGTACAAGCCCAGAACGCCCGGCACGCGCGCGGTGGTGAAGATCGACCGCTCGGAGCTGCACAAGGGCGGACCGCACCTGCCGTTGACCGCGGCGCAGAGCAAGACCGGCGCGCGCAACCACTTCGGCCGCATCACCACGCGCCACCACGGCGGTGGCTCGCGGCAGAAGTACCGCCTCATCGACTTCAAGCGCGACAAGGACGGCATCTCCGGGGTGGTGGAGCGCGTGGAGTACGATCCGAACCGCACCAGCCACATCGCGCTCATCCGCTACGCCGACGGCGAGCGGCGCTACATCCTCGCGCCCAAGGGCGTGAAGGCGGGCGATGAAGTGCGCTCCGGCGCCGACGCCCCGATCAAGTCGGGCAACGCCATGACGCTGCGGCACGTTCCGGTCGGCTCGATCATCCACAACGTCGAGATGAAGCCCGGGCGCGGCGGGCAGCTGGCGCGCAGCGCCGGCAGTTCCGTGTCCTTCACTGCGCGCGAGGGCATCTACGCGTATCTGCGCCTGAAGTCCGGCGAGACCCGCAAGGTGCACATCGACTGCCGCGCCACCATCGGTGAAGTGGGGAACGACGAGCACAACCTGCGCAGCTACGGCAAGGCCGGCGCCAAGCGCTGGAAGGGCATACGCCCGACGGTGCGCGGGCTGGCCATGAACCCGGTCGATCACCCGCACGGCGGCGGCGAGGGCAAGTCCGGCCAGGGCAACCCGCACCCGGTGTCGCCGTGGGGCTGGAACACCAAGGGACTGAAGACCCGCCACAACAAGCGCACGGACAACATGATCGTCCAGCGCCGCCAGAACCGCATCCGCTGATTGGGAGCGTCACATGCCACGTTCGTTGAAGAAGGGCCCGTTCGTCGATCTGCACCTGGCCAGGAAGGTGCAGGTGGCTTCCGCGAGGAACGACCGCAAGCCGATCAAGACCTGGTCGCGCCGCTCCACCGTGGTGCCCGAGATGGTGGGTCTGACCATCGCCGTGCACAACGGCCGCCAGCACGTTCCGGTGCTGATCACGGAGAACATGGTCGGACACAAGCTGGGCGAGTTCGCCCCGACGCGCACCTTCAAGGCGCACTCCGGGGATCGCAAGGTGGAGGCTGCCGCCCCCGCCACCTGAGGCGCCGCAGAAACACGATGCAAGTGACCTCCAAACTGCGCTACGCGCGCATTTCCCCGCAGAAGTGCCGGCTGGTCGCCGAGGTGGTGCGCGGCAAGCCGGTCGGCAATGCGATCGCGACGCTGCGCTACATGCCGAAGAAGGGCGCGCGGCTGGTGCGCAAGGTGCTCGAGTCTGCGGTCGCCAACGCCGAGCACAATCACGGCGCCGACATCGACGAGCTGAAAGTGGCGCTCATCCAGGTTGACGCGGCCCCGCAGCTCAAGCGGTTCGCCGCCCGCGCCAAGGGGCGTGGCGCGCGCATCCTCAAGCGCAACAGTCACATCACCGTCGGCGTCAGCGACGGCAAGAAGGATTAACGCATGGGTCAGAAAGTCAATCCGTTAGGGATACGCCTCGGGATCACCCGCGACTGGACCAGCCGCTGGTATGCCGGCAAGCGACAGTTTCCGGTGCACGTGCATACCGACTTCCGGGTGCGCGAGTTCCTCAAGCAGAGGCTCGCCGAGGCCTCGGTGAGCCGTATTCTCATCGAACGCGCCGCCAAGAAGGTCAACATCACCATCCAGACCGCGCGTCCCGGCATCGTCATCGGCAAGAAAGGCGAGGACATCGAGAAGCTGCGGCAGGAGACTGCGGCGCTCCTCGGCATGCCGATGAATGACGTGCGCCTGAACATCGCCGAGATCAGAAAGCCCGAGCTCGATGCGCAACTGGTCGGCGACAGCATCGCGCAACAGATCGAGAAGCGCGTGATGTTCCGCCGCGCCATGAAGCGCGCGGTCATGAGCACCATGCGCAGCGGCGCGCTGGGTGTAAAGGTGCGCGTCTCCGGACGGCTCAACGGTTCGGAAATTGCCCGCACCGAGTGGTATCGCGAGGGGCGCATTCCGCTGCACACCTTCCGCGCCGACATCGATTACGGTCTGTCGGAAGCGCACACCACCTACGGCGTCATCGGCGTCAAGGTGTGGATATTCAAGGGCGAGGTGTTCGACAAGAGCGAGCTCGCCGAGCAGGCGGGCGAGGCCGAGGCCGCCGCCGCGCCGAGCACGCCGCTGGCCCCCGCCGCGCCGCCGCCGGTAACGCCGCCGGCGCCCGAAGTCGCGGCACGGTCTGACCTGATGGCTTGAGAGCAATGCTGCAGCCCAAACGCACCAAGTATCGCAAGCAGTTCAAGGGCCGCAACGCGGGCCTGGCACAGCGCGGCAGCAACGTGTCCTTCGGCGAGTTCGGCCTGAAGGCGACCAGCCGCGCGCGCATGACCGCGCGCGAGATCGAGGCGGCGCGCCGTGCCATGGCGCGCTACGTGAAACGCGGCGGACAGATCTGGATCCGCGTGTTTCCGGACGTCCCGATCAGCAAGAAGCCGCTCGAGGTCCGCATGGGCAGCGGCAAGGGCAACGTCGAGTACTACGTAGCCCGCGTGCAGCCCGGCAAGGTGTTGTTCGAGATGGAGGGTGTGGACGAGGTGACGGCCCGCGAGGCGTTCCGGCTCGCAGGCTCGAAGCTGTCGGTGTCCACCTCATTCGTGAAACGGCAGGTTCGCTAGATGGAAGCCAAGGAGCTGCGCAGCAAATCCCCGGCCGAGCTCGCCGATGAGCTCGTGAAGCTGCGCAAGGAGCAGTTTGCCCTGCGAATGCAGCGCGCCACCGGGCAGGCGCCCAAGCCCGACCAGTTCGGCAAAGTGCGGCGCAACATCGCGCGCCTGAAGACCGTGCTGCGCGACACGCAGACGGCAAGCCGCGGAGGCAAGCAGCAGTGAGCGCACGAAAGGCCAAGGTGCAGGAAACCCAGGTGCGGGAACCCGAAGCGCAGGAGACCCAGGCGCAGGAACCCCAGGCACAGGAACCCCAGGCGCAGGAACCCCAGGCGGAGGAGACCCAGGCGCCGGAGACTCAGGCGCAGGAGACCCAGGCGCAGGAAGCCCAGGCGCAGGATCCCCAGGCGCAGCAGCGCAAGGCGCCGGAGGCGAAGGGGGCGCGCACGCTGACCGGGCGCGTGGTGAGCGACAAGATGCACAAGACGATCGCCGTCGAGATCGAGCGGCTGGTGAAGCATCCGACCTACGGCAAGTACATCCGCCGTACGACGAAGCTGCTGGCGCACGACGAGAGCGGCACCTCGAAGGAGGGCGACGTGGTGATCATCACCCCGTGCCGCCCCATGTCGCGGCGCAAGTCGTGGCGGCTGCTCGAGGTCGTGGAAAAGGCCGTGCGGCGCTGAAAGCGCTCGAGACGGGCGAAGGCAGGTTCCAATCATGATCCAGATGCGCACAATGCTGAATGCCGCTGACAACAGCGGCGCACGCACCCTGATGTGCATCAAGGTGCTGGGCGGCACGCGCCGCCGTTACGCCAACGTGGGCGATGTCATCAAGGTGAGCGTCAAGGACGCCATTCCACGTGGCAAGGTCAAGAAGGGCGAGGTGTACGACGCGGTGGTGGTGCGCACCACGCGCGGCGTGCGCCGTCCGGACGGCTCGCTGATCCGCTTCGACGGCAACGCGGCGGTGCTGCTTACCAACAAGCTCGAGCCGATCGGCACCCGCATCTTCGGCCCAGTGACGCGCGAGCTGCGCAACCAGCAGTTCATGAAGATCATCTCATTGGCTCCGGAAGTGCTGTGATGAAGAAGATCCGCAAGGGCGATCAGGTGGTGGTGCTGTCCGGGCGTAACAAGGGCCGGCGCGGCGCGGTGATCCAGGTGCTCGCAGACGGTCGCGTGGTGGTGGAGAGCGTGAACATGGTGAAGAAGCACCAGAAGCCCAACCCGCAGGCTGGCAAGCAGGGCGGCATCATCGAGAAGGAGATGCCGCTGCCGGTGTCGAAGATTGCCATCTGGAACCCAGGTGCCAAGAAGGGTGATCGCATCGGGATCAAGACACTCGCCGACGGCAAGCGCGTGCGCTTCTTCAAATCGAACGGAGAGATGCTCGATGTCTGAGGTCGTTGCAGGCAAGGAAGGCGAAAAACAACGGGGCAAGCAGAAGCCGGCCGACAAGCAGAAGCCGGCCGACAAGCAGGCGGACACGGCCGCCGGCAAGCAGCCTGACGCGAAGGCCGAGCGCGCGGCTCCGCAGCGGCCATCCGGCCCGGCGCGGCTGCACCAGTACTACCGCGAGCAGGTCGTTCCGCGCCTGCGCGCGGAGCTGAAGCTCGAGAACGTGATGCAGGTACCGCGCATCCGCAAGATCACGGTCAACATGGGCGTGGGCGAGGCGGTCACCGACAAGAAGGTGATGGACGCGGCGCTCGCAGACCTCACCAAGATCACCGGGCAGAAGCCGCTGATCACCAAGTCGCGCAAGGCGATCGCGTCGTTCAAGATCCGCGCCGGGTTGGCCGTAGGCGCCAAGGTGACGCTGCGCGGGACTCGCATGTACGAGTTCCTCGACCGCCTCATCAACATCGCGATGCCGCGCATCCGCGACTTCCGCGGCGTGTCGCCGCGCGCCTTCGATGGCCATGGCAACTACAGCCTGGGCGTGAAGGAGCAGATCATTTTCCCCGAAATTCAGTACGACCAGGTAGATCAGGTCCGGGGCATGGACATCACCATCACTACGACGGCGAGAGATGACCGTCACGGCCGAGCGTTGCTCGAGGCATTCAGCTTCCCGTTTCGGAAGTAACAGGAACCTAAAGTCTATGGCGAAGACGAGCATGGTCGAGCGCGAGAAGCGTCGCGCGGGGATCGTGAAAAAGTACGCGGCCAAGCGCGCCAAGCTCAAGGAGCTGATCCGCAGCCCCAAGAGTTCGCCCGAGCAGCGCGTGGCCGCACAGGCGCAGCTGCAGACGCAACCGCGCGATGCCAGTGCCTCGCGGCAGCGCAACCGTTGCGCCATCACCGGCCGCTCGCGCGGCGTGTACCGCAAGTTCGGCCTCTCGAGGGTGAAGATCCGCGAGGTCGCCAGTCGTGGTGAGATTCCCGGTCTCGCCAAGGCGAGCTGGTGAGGGGCGCCGCATGAGCATGACCGACCCCATTGCCGATCTGTTGACGCGCATCCGTAACGGCCAGACCGCGGGCAAGAGCGAAGTGCAGCTCGCGTCCTCGCGCCTGAAGACCGCCATCGTCAAGGTGCTCAAGGACGAGGGCTACATCGCCGACTTCCGCCTCGACGCCGACGGGGGCAAGCCGCGGCTCACGATCGGGCTGAAGTATTTCGAAGGCCGGCCCGTCATCGACCGCCTGGAGCGCGTCAGCCGCCCCGGACTGCGCATCTACCGCGGCAAGGATCAGCTGCCGAAGGTCCTGGGCGGCATGGGCACGGTGATCGTCTCCACGCCCAAGGGTGTGATGACCGACAAGCAGGCGCGCTCGATCGGACAGGGCGGCGAGGTCCTGTGCATCGTCGCCTGACAGCCGCGCCCTGACTCAAGAGACAGCCATCATGTCGAGAATCGCCAAAGCTCCGGTCGACTTACCTGCGGGTGTGACCGCGACCATCGCCGCGGACGCGGTGACCATCAAGGGCGCCAAGGGTTCGCTCAGCCTGTCGCTCACCAGCGGGGTATCGGTGGTGCAAGCCGAGCAGAAGCTGCAGATCAAGTACTCGGAGGCGGAACTGGCACGCACGCGTGCCGGCGCCACGCGCGCGCACCTCGCCAACATGGTGCGCGGCGTCACGCGCGGCTACGAGAAGAAGCTCGAGCTGGTGGGCGTGGGCTTTCGCGCCCAGGTGCAGGGCAAGAACCTGAACCTGACACTCGGCTTCTCGCATCCGGTGAACGTGGCGATCCCGGAAGGGATCAACATCGAGACCCCGAGCCAGACCGAGATCGTGGTGAAGGGCATCGATCGGCAGAAAGTCGGCCAGGTGGCCGCCGAGATCCGCGGCATTCGCCCGCCCGAGCCCTACAAGGGCAAGGGCGTGCGCTACGCGAATGAGCAGATCACTCTTAAGGAGGGCAAGAAGAAATGAAGCCCTCTTCCCGGCGCCCGGCGCCGCTACATGCACGGGGTTCGCGTTGGTGCGCGAACCGGCGAGAGAAGTCTCGCCGGAGGCGATGACAAATGATCATCACCAAGAAGCAGCGCCGGCAGCGGCGCGCCGTCAAGGCCCGCGCGCACATCCGCGCTCTGGCGGTGGCGCGTCTCAGCGTGCACCGTACGCCGCGGCACATTTACGCGCAGGTTACGGACCCGGTGGGCGCGAAGGTCATTGCAGTGGCCTCCACCTTGCAGGAAGCGGTGCGCCAGGGCCTGAAGAACACCGGCAACGTCGAGGCCGCCAAGGCGGTGGGACGGGCGATCGCCACGCGAGCGAAGGCCGCGGGGGTGAGCAAGGTCGCCTTCGACCGCTCCGGCTTCCAGTTCCACGGGCGCGTGAAGGCGCTCGCGGATGCGGCCCGCGAGGCGGGTCTCGAGTTCTAGGCAGGTAACACACACATGGCGAGACCAGAAAAGGGCCAGTCGGCGGACGAGTTCGTAGAGAAACTCGTCGCCGTCAATCGTACCGCGAAGGTCGTCAAGGGCGGCCGGCAGTTCGGCTTCACCGCGCTCACCGTGGTGGGCGATGGGACCGGCCGCGTGGGCTATGGCTTCGGCAAGGCGCGTGAGGTTCCGGTCGCGATTTCCAAGGCGATGACCGCCGCGCGCAAGAACCTCATCAACGTCGCGCTGCGAAACGATTCGCTGCATTATGCGGTCACAGGAACGCATGGGGCCACACACGTGTACATGCAGCCGGCCTCCGACGGTACCGGCGTCATCGCCGGCGGCGGCATGCGCGCGGTGCTCGAGTGCGCCGGGGTGCGCAACGTGCTCGCCAAGAGCTACGGTTCGCGCAACCCGATCAACGTCGTGCGCGCCACCATGAACGCGCTGGCGAAAATCCGCTCGCCCGAGGAAATCGCGGCGAAGCGCGGCAAGAGCCTCGACGAGATCATGGGCTGACGGCCATGACGGACCAACAACTGAAAGTGACTCTGGTGAAGAGCCTGCACGGGCAGCTGAAGAGCATCGCGGCGTCGGCGCGCGGTCTGGGGCTGCGCCGCATTCACCAGAGCGTGTCGGTGGCGGACACGCGTGAGAACCGCGGCATGATTGCCGCCGCCGTGCACCTGCTGCGGGTCGAGAAAGGCGCCTAGAGGTATGCGACTCAACACACTCAAGCCCGCTCCCGGAAGCAAGCGCCGCGGTAAGCGCGTGGGGCGCGGCGCCTCCGCCGGCCAGGGCAAGACCTGCGGCCGCGGCACCAAGGGCCAGCGCGCGCGCAAGGGCGGCTACCACAAGGTCGGCTTCGAGGGCGGCCAGATGCCCCTGCAGCGGCGCATGCCGAAGGTCGGCTTCCGTTCCGCCATGAAGAGAAGCCGCGCCGAGGTACGGCTCTCGGAGCTCGCCAAGGTCGAAGGCGAGCTGGTGGATCTGGAAACGCTGCTGAAAGCGGGTGTGGTGCCGCTGGGCACCGAGCGCGCCAAGGTGGTGCTCTCGGGTGCGTTAACGCGCGCGGTGACGCTCAGGGGCGTAGCGGTGACCAAGGGCGCGCGCGCGGCGATCGAAGCCGCCGGCGGCAAGATCGAGGGCTGAAGAGCTACCCATCAGGACAGGCATGGCTAACACCAGCATCAGCAATCCGGCCGCCGCGTTCAGCGAAGCTGCCCGTTTCGGGGAGATTCGCAGCCGTTTCTTTTTCCTCATCGGCGCGCTGGTCGTATACCGCATCGGCACCTTCATTCCCGTGCCGGGCGTGAATCCGGCGGAAGTGGCGCGCTTCTTCGGCGACCGCTCCAACACCATCCTCGGGATCGTCAACATGTTTTCGGGCGGCGCGCTGTCGCGCCTGTCGATCTTCGCCATGGGCGTCATGCCGTACATTTCCGCCTCCATCATCATCCAGATGATGTCGATGGTGGTGCCGACGCTCATGGAACTGCGCAAGGAGGGCGAATCCGGCCGGCGCAAGATCACGCAGTACACGCGCTATGGCACGGTGGTGCTGGCGCTGGTGCAGTCCTTCGCCGCCGCCGGCGCGCTGCAGAAGGGCGGCATGACACTGCTCACCGGCTGGTCGTTCCTGTTCACCGCGACCATCACCATGACCACCGGGACCATGTTTCTCATGTGGCTCGGTGAGCAGATCACCGAGCGCGGCATCGGCAACGGCATCTCGATGATCATCCTGTCGGGCATCGTCGCGGGGCTGCCGGGGGCGGTCGGCAACACCGCCGAAGCGGTGAGCAACGGCGAAATGCAGGGCCCGTTCGCGCTGCTGCTCATCATCCTGGTGCTCGCCACCACCGCGTTCGTGGTGTTCATGGAGCGCGCCCAACGGCGCATCCCGGTCGATTACGCCAAACGCCAGGTCGGGCGGCGCATGTACGCCGGCCAGAGCAGCCACCTGCCGTTCAAGATCAACATGTCGGGCGTGATCCCGCCGATCTTCGCTTCGAGCCTGCTGCTGTTCCCGGCGACCCTGGCCAGCTTTTTCGGCACCAGTGCCGAGGGGCCGGTGTCGACCTTCATGCAGAACGTCGCCGCCGCGCTTGGCTACGGCCAGCCGCTGCACCTGGTGATCTACGCGCTGCTGATCGTGTTCTTCTGCTTCTTCTACACGGCGCTGGTGTTCAACGCGCGCGACACCGCCGACAACCTCAAGAAGTCGGGGGCCTTCGTGCGCGGCA
>VBNH01000097.1 GCA_005878095.1 Gammaproteobacteria bacterium
ATGTGATGCGCCGCGACGGCAGCGGCTTCTACTACTTCACGGGCCGGGCCGACGACATGTTCGTGTGCGGCGGCGAGAACGTCTATCCCGGCGAAATCGAGAAGATGCTCGAGCGTCACCCCGCCGTGCTGCAGGCCGCCGTCGTGGCGGTGCCCGATGAGATCAAGGGCGAGATCCCGATCGCGTTCGTGGTGCTGAAGGAGCGCAGTGTGTCGGTCGAGGACCTGAAGCGCTTCGCGCTCGAGTCGGGGCCTGCCTACAGTCATCCGCGCGCGTTCGTGGTGGTGGACGAATTGCCCGTTGCTACCACGCACAAGCTGGACAAGCGCCCGCTGAAGGCGCGGGCGCTCGAGGCGCGCGGGCCTGCAGCCGTGCCGCTCGAGCGGCGCACGCCGACGCAGACCGGCGAGATCCTCTATACCTCGGGGTCGACCGGCCGGCCCAAGGGCGTGGTGCTGTCACACGCCGGGCAGCTGTGGGCGCTGAGCGTGCACGTTGCCGCGACCCCGATGGCGGGCGAGCGCTCGCTCATCGTGGCTCCGCTCTATCACATGAACGCGCTCTTCAACGTCTCGGTCTGCCTGCTCAACGGCATCGAAGTCGTGCTCATGCCCCGCTTTGATGCGGCCGCGTACCTGAAGGCCGTGGCCGAGCACCGCTGCACGCTCTTGAGCGGCATCCCGACCATGTTTGCCCTGATGGCGCGCGAGCGTGAGCTGCTCGCGCGCCTGGACTTGAGCCGGGTGAAGGCCGTGACCATCGGCTCGGCGCCGCTCACCGAGGCCCTCGTGGCGCGCGTGCAGCAGATGTTTCCGCAGGCGGCGATCACTAACGGGTACGGCACGACCGAAGCGGGACCCTCGATCTTCGAGGATCATCCCCAGGGACTGCCGCGACCGCTCCTGTCGCTCGGCTATCCGCTGCCGGATGTCGAAGTGCGGCTCGAGGGCGGAACGGGCGACGCAGGGGTGCTGCACGTGCGCTCCCCGGCGATGTTCACCGAGTACCTGAACCTGCCTGGCGTGACCGGTGCCAGGCTGCGCGACGGCTGGTACGACACGGGCGATGTGATGCGCCGCGACGGCAGCGGCTTCTACTACTTCACGGGCCGGGCCGACGACATGTTCGTGTGCGGCGGCGAGAACGTCTATCCCGGCGAAATCGAGAAGATGCTCGAGCGTCACCCCGCCGTGCTGCAGGCCGCCGTCGTGGCGGTGCCCGATGAGATCAAGGGCGAGATCCCGATCGCGTTCGTGGTGCTGAAGGAGCGCAGTGTGTCGGTCGAGGACCTGAAGCGCTTCGCGCTCGAGTCGGGGCCTGCCTACAGTCATCCGCGCGCGTTCGTGGTGGTGGACGAATTGCCCGTTGCTACCACGCACAAGCTGGACAAGCGCCCGCTGAAGGCGCGGGCGCTCGAGGCCGCCAAGGCTCTCAAACGCTGACGGCCTAACCTTCCTTGGTCCCGTACGTGCCGCGGCCGATCGCGACGAGGCGCCCCTCATCGTCCAGGACATCGATATCGACGACGCCGACGGTTCGGCCGGCCCGCCGGACACGGGCCTGCGCCCGCAGGTTGGTGTCCGAGGCAGGCCGCAGGTAGTCGATGCGGATATTCATGGTCGGCACGCCGTAGCCGAGTACCGCCCACAGGGCGTAGTCGCCGGCGATGTCGATGAGGCTGGCGATCGCGCCGCCGTGATACTGGCGCGTGCCGGGCGAGCGCTCCACGGATGCGGTGTAGCGCATCGCGATTTCCACCTCGCCAGCCGTACGCTCGAGGCGGGTGCAGGACAGATCGAAGAGTTGCTGGAACGGCGACTCCTTGAGGAGCTGGGTCAAGGTCGATTCTTCGCTCACCCGCGTCTCCCTGAGCCCGTCGCTGCGCTCGAAACAATCTAGCCGGTTCATCACCGGATCGCTACTGCTCATAGCGCATCGCTACTGCTCATGGCGCATCGCTACCGGATTGAGCTGTGCGCAGGCTAAGCCGCCTGAAACGGCGCCGCTCGCAAGACCCGCGTCTGCCAGCATGCTTTTGGCGTCGACTCTCATGATGAGGCCATGGGCCGAAATACCTAAGATGGCAGCGGGTCTTGTCAGGCGCGGCGCGCTTGCGACGAGACCCACATCAGGGGGGTTGTATGGGGAAGCAGCTTCCGTTGGGTTGGATCGCGGGCGCGCTCCTGGTCGCGGCACTCGCCGCGCAGCCGGCCGCCGCACAATCGGCGGCGAGGGGCGCCGGCGCATCGCGCAGCGATGCGCTCGAGGAAGTCCTGGTTACCGCGACCAAGCGCACGGAATCCGTTCAGGACGTGCCGGTGAGCATCACCGCGATTTCCGCACGCGACCTCGAAGCGATGGGTGCCCAGCAGTTCTTCGACTACGGAACCGCCATACCGAATCTGTCGTTCGGCATTGGTGCCTCCGACGGCAATCTCTCCGGCCGCGGAATTGCGCTCCGGGGTATCGAGGGCTCGAACACCACCGGCTTCTACATCGACGATACCCCGGTGCTCGAGACGCTCGACCCGCACGTCGTCGACCTTGCGCGCATCGAGGTGCTGCGGGGCCCCCAGGGCACCCTCTATGGCGCGGAGTCGATGGGCGGCACGGTGCGCCTCATCACCGAGCAGCCGAGCTTCAACCTCGATGGACAGGTGCACGTCCTCGGCTCTGGCACCGACCATGGCTCCTTCAATCAGCTCGCGGAAGGGGTCGTCAACGTTCCCATCGTGCCGGACACGCTCGCCCTGCGCGCCAGCGCGTTCTATGAGTTCGACGACGGCTACTTCGACAAGGGCTTAGGGGCGGAGACGGCGCCACCCACCGCGACCCTCACGCACCTCGGCAGCATGAAGTACTACGGGGGGCAAATCGCACTGCGCTTCGAGCCGGTGAGCGGACTCGCCATCACCCCGCGGATCATGTACCAGCGAACCAACCAGGACGGCTCCCCTTATGCCTACGACACGGCCACCAACCTCATGCAGCGCGAGGTGTTCAACCTCAATCCGGGCGGCACGGACAAGTGGTACCTGGCGAGCCTCACCATCAACTACACCGTGCCGTTCGGCAGCTTCGTGTCTTCGACCGGCTACTTCGATCGCAATACCTTGGAGCTCGAGGATGATACCGACGTCACACAGTTCTTCCTCAGCACGGCGACCACCACGCCGCCGCCGATAGCGAGCCCGATCACGCGCAAACAGGACCTGCGTCGCTTCGCGCAGGAAGTGCGCTTTTCCTCCACCTTCCAGGGACCGGTGCAGTTGCTGGTCGGTGGCTTCTACTCGGACAGCACGCGGCCGCGCGACTACGAGTGGACCGCGCCCGGGGCGTCCCCGGCTTTCGCGTCGACCGATCTGCTGCTCAGTTTCATCGATTCGCGCAACGCCAAGGAGTACGCGCTGTTCGGTGATGTGTCCTACCAGGTGGTGCCGAAGCTCAAGGCCACCGTGGGCATGCGCTGGTTCCGCGACACGGCGACCTTCCACCAGTTGACGGACGGCTTCTTCTTCGGCGCGACGATCCATGACGCACCCACGAGCAGTGAAAGCGGCTTCACGCCGAAGTACCTCCTGGAATACAAGGTCCTGCCGGATGTGCTGCTCTACGCCGGGGCGGCCAAGGGCTTCCGCGAGGGCGGCAACAACATCGCCCTGCCTCCGGGCCCGCCGCCGGCCGGCTGCGGCCAGGATCTCACCAACCTCGGCGTCACTGCGGCCAGCATCGCCGCCTTCAAGTCCGACAACCTCTGGAACTACGAGGCCGGGTTCAAGTCGAGCTTCGCGGACCGGCGCTTCACGCTCAACGGCGCGGCATTCTCAATCGATTGGGACAAGATCCAGCAGGCCGTTCACCTGCCGCTGTGCGGGTACGGTTACACGGGCAACGCGGGACGCGCGCGCAGCACGGGCTTCGAGCTCGAATTCAACGGGCGGCTCTTGCCCGAGCTGACGTTCGGCCTCGGCGTCGGCTACACGGATGCACACATCACCGAGCAGGGGCCAGGCACTCCTCAGCAGGCCGGCAGCCCCGTCTATCAGGTTCCCGACCTCACGATCGCGAGCAATCTCCGGTATGAGCGGCCGCTCACCGCCGGCTGGGCCGGCTTCGCGCGCGTCGACTACGCCCACATCGGGTCGAGCTACTCGGCGAACAACGACGTGCAGAGCCCGCGCTACCGCCCCGGATACGGCCTCGCGGATCTGCGGATCGGGGGCCGCAACGAGCGCTACGAGGTGGCCCTGTTCGTCAAGAATCTCACCAATGAGCACGCCAACCTGGGTGACGCCATCCTGATCGGGTCGGAAGAGCCCGGTCATCCACGGTTTGTGATCAGTACTCCGCGGACCGCTGGCATCGAGGCCCGGATGCGCTTCAAGTGAAGCCGACTGATACCGGCACGCGGCGCCCTTCGCGGCGTCGTTTCTTCGGCGTACCAGGCGGGCTGCTCATCCTTGCCGTCGTTGTGTTCGCCACCTGCCTCGCGCCCGCCCGTGCCGGCGCTACCGGGACTGCAGCACAACCAGCACAGGCCTTTACCAACGCGGTGCTCATCGACGGCACCGGCGTCTCCCCCGTCGAGCGCGCGACCGTGGTCATACGCGGCGCCACCATCGAAGCCGCGGGGCCTGCGGGGCAGGTGAAGATTCCGGCCGGCGCCGTCGTCACCGACCTGCACGGCATGGTGCTGATGCCGGGGCTCGCCGACATGCACGTGCACCTGTTGGGCGGTTGGGACGGGCACGCGGTCGATATGCTCGGGTATCGGCGCTACATGAATGCGCTGCTTTACGCCGGCATCACCACGGTGCTCGACACCGGCAACGTGCAACCGTACATCGTGCAGTTGCGCGCCGAGACCGCGGCCGGCAGGCTCCTCGGCCCACACATCTACTGCGTCGGCGGACTCGTCGACGGTGCCGATCCGGCCTGGCCGCCGCTGTCGTATGCCGTCGCCTCGGTGGGGCAGGTCGCCCTGGTCGTGAAAGCCCTGAAGCGGGACAACGTCGATCTGATCAAGGGCTACGTGGGGCTGTCGCACTCCGTGCTCGAGCGCCTGGTCGAGGAGGGGCGCAAGGTATCGCTCCGGGTCATCGTCGATCAGTGGCAGCGCAACGGCTCGCCCGATCTGGTGGAGGACGGCATTTATGGCTTTGCGCACCTGCCGACACGGCTGTTGTCGACGGACAACGTCCACTTCATGCAGCAGCACAACACGGTGTTCATCTCAACCCTCATCGTGTATGAGAGTCAGACCCGCAAGCGACTCCGCGACCTCACATTCCTGCAGGATCCGCTGGTGCGCGACACCAGCCCGCCGTCGTTCCTCGCCGGACTGCGGGCCGAAGCCGCGCGTAAGCTCGATGCCGATGAGGCTGCCCACGCCCAGCGCTGGGAGAAGCTGCAGCAGAACGCGATGGACAACGCGAAGGCGCTGTTCGGTGCCGGTGTGCTGCTGGCCGCTGGAACGGATGCGCCGTACCCGGGGGACATGCAGGGCGAAGGCCTGCACCATGAGCTCGAGCTCCTCGTCGCGGCAGGGCTGACGCCGCTCGAGGCGATCACGGTCGCGACCCGCAACGCCGCACGCCTCATCGGCGCCAGCGACTGGGGCACGATCGAAGCCGGCAAGCTGGCCACGCTGATCGTCGTCGACGGCCGCCCGGACAGCAACATATCCGACACACGCAAGGTCGTCGAGGTCATGCTGCGCGGCCGAAAAATCGATCGCGAGTCCCTCAAAATGGCGCGCCAGAACGACCCGGGCTACGAGCCCGTATCCCCCACGGACTTCTGACCCACTGTGATGAACAGCATGCCCACGCGCGGCGTCTCACCGTCGAGCCGGCCGGGATCGCGCGCCGGATGGCTAACGCGCACGCATCCCGTTCGAGACGCATCAGAGTGTCGGCCGAGCTCCGCGGGCGCGGAGATTGAATGGGAACACTTCCGCGGTGCCAGGGGCTTCAGCGTCAGGCTCGATGCGAAGCAGGTAACTACCGGGTTCCAGGCGGGCGGCGTCGGCATAGCCGTGAACGTACCCGTCCGCGCTCAATTGAAGGCCCGCCGCGGCGCCGACAGGCTTCGAAGCCCCTCCCTCGTCTCGTCGAACGAGCGTCATCCGGTACCGGGAAGCCGTCAGGTGCGTCGCCGGTGCCGCGCGAAACTCGATCACGCCGCCGGAAGGCAGGTCCAGGTCGGGTCTCGAACTGCCACGCATTGCGACAAATGTGAAGTGCGCCGCGACCGACGGCGCGACACCAGAGGTGCGCGATTCGAGGGACGCTGTGAGAACCGGTGAGGGTCCCGTACCCGGTTGCAGCCACAGGAACAGTGCAAGTCCGGCTATCCCGGCCGCGGCGAGCACGGGCAGCCAGATCCGAGAGCCTCTGGCTCGCGATGCAACCTTGTCAAAATACCCCTGAGCCCGCAATTGATGCAGTCCTTCACTCAGCCGCAACGACTGCTCCAGCTCATGCACGAGCCCAGGATCCCGCACCAGGCGGTCTTCGAATGCCCGATGCTCATCGTCGGACAGTCGTCCGACAATGTAGTCCTGCATCCGCTCGAAATCGCGGCCGACTTCCATCACTGCACACCTCCCTGGATAGAAGGATTGGCGGGAGCCGTCGCTGAATTCCGCGTGTCCAAGGCTTGACCCGCATGACCCAGGATCAGTCCAATCGCGACCAGCGTCAGCAGATCGGCTTTCCAGAAGCCGCGCTGCTCGAGGAGCTCTCTGAACCGATTCCGGGCGCGAAAGATCACGCGATTGAAGTGCTGCTCAGACAAGCGAAGCTCGCGGCAGATCTCTTCCTTCGCCTCGTCATTCAGATAGAACCGGACCAGGAGGTCGCGGTCCCGCTCAGCCGGCATCTCATCGAGCATCCGCCGCGCCGCCGCGGCCCATTGGGGGCGCCCGACTCTTTCCCACTCAGGGTCGTCCTCGGTATCCGGAAGTTCCTCCAGACCGTCGCCACTCGACACGGGCGTCCGGTCCTTGCGGCGATGATTTCGCAGGTGATTCAGCGCCACGCGGTAGAGATACCCGCCCAGGTTCTCCGGGTGGGCGATTTCTCCCCTTCGGAGTTTCTCGAGTGTCGTGACAGCGGCGTCCTGAAGAATGTCCGCGGCGAGCTCTGGATCGCGAACACGCCGCAAGATCAGCGCGCGAAGACCGGGATAGTCGCGATAGACTGCCGACAGGTGGGAAACCGGGTCCGATACCGGCGCAGGGACGTCCGACCTCGGGGGCATCGCTGCGGGTGCTGCTTGGTCGTCAACACCAATCATAGGTCGAGTATAAGCCGCAATCACGAGACACCGCAGCCGGCGATGCACCGCCACACCGCCGGCCGAGGTCTTTTTGTCGCGATTGTTCTGGCGGGGTGGGCGGCGAGCGCGGCCGCCGGGACCTCCTGCACCAGTGTTCTCGGGCCTGCCGCGGTCACCGAGGGCCCCTTGAGGACCCTGGGAACCGACCCCGCGATGGCGAGTATTGCCCTGGTGCCGGGCCACGCCTACCTGATCGAAGTCGACGAGCGCGACAACGATGCGCTGGTCGAGATTCTCGACTCGAAGAACGAGGTCATGGCCCGATCCGATCACCCCGAGCGACGCTCGGGAACCCGTCGGGCTGTGGTGACGGCACCGGATTCTGCCTCCCTCGGCGTGCGCATCACCGGTAGGGAGCACGCGAACGCTGCCGGCACGGCAACCGTTCGCGCCTTCGATCTTGCGACCCTCCGGGACCGACCCGACTGCCTGGCAATCGTGAAGGCACTCGCCGCGGCCGATACCGACTATGCGGCGGGAGAGGAGATTGCGAGAGGCCGCTCGACTCCGGGGACCTCCAGCGCACGCGACGCGTTCTTGCGGGCCGCGGAAGAGTATTCGGCTGCCGAGCGTGCGCTTGCCACCTCTGCGGATCAGCCGCTTCGCGGCCAGACGGCGCTCGCCCTGGCAGGAGTCGAGTACTTCGGCCTGCAGGACTGGGCCAAGACGGCGGACTGGGGCAAGGCGGCTGCCGAGATGCTCGGGGGAGACGACCCTTACCGACGGGCGCGTGCCGAGGCACTGGCCGCTGCGGCGTGGATCGAGATCGGCTCCAGCGCCCCGGTTGGACGACCCGTGCCAGGGTACGGCGTGCGTTCGACCGAGCTCCTCACTCGCGCACGGACCGAGTTGCAACGCTTGAGTCGCTTCCACATGCGGCGAGGCGAACGGTATGACGCCGGGTTGCAGCTCACGAATATTGGGCTGACATATCTGTATGAGGGCCGCTACCTCCAATGTGTGACGGCTTTTACGACCTCGAGTCGTCTGTTCGGATCTATTCACGAGCCATTGCGCCGCGCGCAGGCATGGCAGAACCGGGCGCTGTGCCTGTGGGGCCTCGGACGTCTGCCGGAAGCGCTACGCTGGTTCAGGCGCGCGCTCACCGATATCGGTCCGGAACCCTACCCAAGCCTTTACATCGGGGTGATCACTAACACCGCGCTAGCGCATTACGCCCTCGGCCACTTCGACGAGTCGCTGCGTCTTTATGATCGCGCTCTTGCCTTCACGCAAAGGGTTCAGTCCCGGCGCGATGAGGCGTATTGCCTCTACGGAATTGGTATGAACTATTACGCGCTGGGCGACCGCACGCGCGCACGCGGGTTCCTGGAGCGCGCGCGCGCGATTCGCACGGTGGCGCTCGATGGCCGTGGACGCATGGCCACTTTGCGCGCGCTTGCGACCATCGACGCGGAACAGGGAAGGGTGGACGACGCAATAGCCTCCGATCGGGAGGCGCTCGGCCTCGCGGTCGACCCCTCGGCGATCGAGCGCATCAGGATTCAACTCGCGGCCCACACCGCGGCCGCCGGTCACCGCGTGGAGGCGAAAGCGCAGCTCGATGAAGTGCTCTCGACGGGCGCGAAGGTTGATCCGGTCATCCACGCAGAGGCGCTCCTGCAGCACGCGGTCGTGCTTCGGGAGATGGGTCGGCCCCGCGAGGCCCTGGCGGATCTCGCGGTCGCTCGACCGCGCCTGCACAGGTTTGGCAGTGTCACTGAAGAGTTCGAAGCGTACCTCGAGCAGGCTCGAGCACTTCGACTGGTTGGGCAACCGCACGCAGCGCTCGCCGCCGTCGAACGGGCCCTGGGACAAGCCGACGCCGTGCGCCTTCAGACCGCGAATCCCGAGCTGCGCGCACAGCTGCAAACACCATTGCGATTGGCCTACGACCTCAAGATTGAGTTGCTACGGGCCCGTTACGAGGTCGTCTCAGCGGCAGGTCGGAAGGACGAGGCCAACACGCTGGCGGCGGCCGCGTTCGCGACTGCGGATGCCTCGCGCGCGCATTCGTTCGCCGACGTCGCGGCCCAGAAATACTCACCTGCCGTTCGACAGGCACTCGCATCTGAATTTCGTCGGCGCGAGGAGCTCTACCGTGAGCTGTCGGCGCGTCGGTTCGCCCTCGAGGCGCGGCTGGACCGCTCGGGCTCGGGCGACCCACGGGCGAGGCACCTGATGCATGATATTGCCGAGCTGGAGCGCGAAGTGGACGCGGTCAACACTCTCATCGCGACGCGAGCCACGCCCGTCGGAAGACCTCCACCAGGGGGGAGCGAGCGGGCGAGTCTCGCGCCCCTTCCCGCCGATACGGTGCTCGTGTCGTACTGGCTCGGATCCGAATCCGCTTACGCGTGGGTGGTGTCAGCTGCTGAAATTCGGTGGGCGCAGTTGCCGTCGCCGGCGGCCATCGCGGAGAAGGTCGCCGCGTTTCACCACTCGCTGACGCGGCTCATCGATATGCCCCCCGAGCGTCGGCGGGAGGACGCCCGCGCCCTGTACGAGCTGATCATTCGGCCGATTGAGCCGTGGCTGTCCGGCGTGCGGCAATGGGTGATCATTCCGGACGGTGCCCTCGACTATGTCCCGTTCGCAGCGCTCCGAGGCACGGACGGGAAGTCGGAGTCGTTTGTTGCAATGCAACACGATGTCGCTTTCACACCGGCCGCGTGGATGCTGGACACTCGTGGGACGCGGGCAGAGCCACACGAGCGCCGCGGCCTGCTGCTCGTCGCCGATCCGGTGTATCAGGCGGATGATCCGCGGCTCGCGGCGCTCGAGAAAGCGGCCCCGACGACGCAGGCTTCGACCAAGCCAGCGCTCGACCCCGCCCGTCGCGACTATCGGCGCCTCGCGTTTACCGCCCGGGAGGCCGCACAGATCCTGGCCGAATTTCCCCCGGCGGAGGTCGATCAATTGGTCGGGCTCGACGCCACGCGCGAGCGCCTCCTCTCTCTCGACTGGTCGAAATACCGGTTCATCCATATCGCCACGCACGGCATCGTGGATGCGCAGGTTCCCCAGCTGTCCGCGTTGATTCTCGGCTCGTACGACGCCAGCGGAAACGTCGTCGACGGTGCGGTGCGGGTGGCAGACCTATCGCTCGAGACACTCAAGGCGGACGTCGCGGTATTCAGCGCGTGCGACACCGCCCTCGGCAGGGAAGTGCCTAGCGAGGGCCTGGTCGGCATCAGCTCAACCGTGCTTGCCCGGGGTGCGCGCGCGGTGGTGGCCTCTCTTTGGCCAGTATCAGATGAGATTGGCGCTCGACTCATGACAGAGTTCTATCGACACCTGCTACACGACTCGATGAGTGCACCCGCGGCACTCGGCGCGGCAATGCGATCCGTCGTGTCGCGCGACGGGTCTGCCGATCCCGCCCTTTGGGCTGCGTTTCAGGTTTCAGTGGTGGCGCTCGGGCCGGGCCTACCGACACGCAACGCCGGAACAGCGGAGGTTCCCGCATACGGACAAAGGAGGCCACTTCCATGGAGACGCGGCGGTTACGCACCATCCAGCAGCCCTCCCACATAGAGAGGCTGCTGGAGGCGCTTGTCTCACGCGCCAATCTCTTGCCGAAGGACTCCTACCACATTCGGGACCCCGCCGCGCTGCCACCGCAGCTGCAGGCGCTTATAACCAAGGCTACTCAGGAGGGACGAGTCTGGCGGTGCTGGGCCAATAACTTCGAGACCTGCCTGTTCACGTGCGAGATGTCGCTCGCCCGGTCCCGCGAGCGCGGATCGCCCGTACTCCTGGTGAGTCGCTA
This sequence comes from Gammaproteobacteria bacterium, assembly GCA_005878095.1. Classification (GTDB taxonomy): domain Bacteria; phylum Pseudomonadota; class Gammaproteobacteria; order Steroidobacterales; family Steroidobacteraceae; genus 13-2-20CM-66-19. The sequence goes on from VBNH01000097.1 coordinate 11,114, forward strand.
CGGCGAAAGCGGCGAACTCCAGGATGCCGGATCCTGGATGAGTGATCCCGAGGGAAAGTGGCAACGGTGCGCGGATTGACTCATTCCAGCGGATTGACTCATTCCAGCAGCCCGGACTCTTCCGGGCTGCTTGCCGCAGCGGTAACAGGGGTTCGAATTCCCTGGAACCACTGCGGCGGCCGCCGTGGGGATGACGCTGCATCTGAATGCTGCATCTGAATCAGCGGTCGCGTCTCGAGCCGCGACCGATCCGATTCGTCGCGCCAGAGCCGTGCTGCGTAGCCTTGCCGACTCCGGTTGGCGGCTATTTCCTCATTGAAGCTAATTCCGACTTGGGCTGGAAAAGCTTCGACAGCGGCCTTGTCGGCGAAGCAGTCGTCGGCACAGGTACCGGCTGTGGCGTGACGATGACCGGCAGCGGCAAGTTGGGGGGACCATGCCCGCTTCCATCCTGCGCAACCGCAACGGTTGTGACAGATGTCATGAGCAAAAGCGTGACGATTGTGTATTTCATACTCATTCTCCTGGAGCGCGGTGGTAGTACACGGCGCCGGCGACGTGCGTACGCGACCTGTCGGCAACATCGCCGGATTTAGCTTCCGTGAGAAAGCGCCGCATCAGGTATCTGTCGCGGGAGACCGTTGACTCTCACTTGCTTCGTGACGAGGGGAACGATCGTCTGCTGAGACGCGCGAGCTCGGGGGAACAGATAGAACGTGACCGTGGAGAACCGTTGCGACACTGCGGATTGACGCCCCGACCTACGGTCCGAACCCCAACGCGAGAGCTACGCAATGAGCCGAGTTAATGTCGCGGTCGCGGTCGCCGACGACGCACGAGGTCGCATCTATGAGATCGCCGCTGCTTGTCGCGCGCTTGGCCTTCACCACAGCGCGACGCTCGCGCTGGTCGGCGTACTGACGGGTTCGATGGAGTCCGACGACCTGGTGAAACTCTGGGCTGTTCCCGGGGTTCTGGCGATTGAGGTCGAATACGGGTTTCGGTCGGGGACGACCGGGAGGACCCACTGACGCGCGCGCGGAGACTTCGAAAAAAGCCGCGTCCCGAGGCGGGAACTTTCGGGCGAGCCGCAGTGAGCCGCTTCCGCGGCTCTAATGGGCTAGCTTGGCACGCCGTTCGCGTGCGTGGACTGCGCGACCACGGCCTTGGGCCGCTCACGCCGATCGGTGCCTCCGGACCTCAAGACAAATAGCCGGACTCTGCTCAGGGAGCAAACGAATAGGTGTATTTCACGGCGAAGCGGGTCTCGCGAACTTGCGGAGGATTGGCCGGGGCGATGCTCGCAAACTGCGTCCCCTCGTTGTAGATGACGTAAAGATCGCTGTCCGGGCGGTAGTTGTAGCGTAAACGGAAGCTGGCGCTGGCGGCCTGGGTGTTGGACGTGTCGATCTGAACGAGACTCGTGAATGTCAGAAACCGGTTAAAGGAGTAATTCCCCTGCAGGCTCGCCAGCACAACCGAGAAATTGCCATTGGGCAAAGGCAATTGAAAGCGGTCCCACGTCCCGGAAGTGCCGATGGAGAATCGTGGACTGGCGCGATAGCTTGCCTGCACGCGAAATTCGTTCAGCTTGCCGCCGTAGAAACCGCCGAATCGCTCGACAACGGCGTAAGTGAAACTGCGATCCCGGCGGGAGCCGTAGGCGAGCTGATGGCGAGTGAAGTGATAGAGGCCGTCAGGGATAAAAACATCCTTATAGACATGAAGCGGCGTCGTAATGCGCTGGGTGAACCTATCCACGATGTCGTCGTCGGTATAACCACCATCATTCAACTCGGCATAAAAACTGTTAAGCCGTTCCTGAGTAAATGCCGCACCGTGAGTGTCGGGAGCATCAAGCAGAAGCCCTTCAAACCGCAGCTCACGAACGCCGGGGATTGCGGGCCTGAACTTGAAGGTCAGGTCTGCAAGCGTTTCGTCCGAGTCAGTCCTTTCGACGAAGCCGACTTCGGGATTGAAGTTCGGTCCGGTTCTGCGGCGCTCCACTAACCCATCGAGCCAATTGGAACGATACGTCAACGAGGCTCCGACATCATTGGCTCCGCTCGGATTTCCTGGTGAGTGCGTTCCGGCGATGTGGGCAGCGAGGGTCCAGTCCTTCAATAAGACCAGACGCGTGTCAGCTCCAACGGTCCGATTGAAGCTGTCCAGGACATCTCCGGATTGCTTATCCGTGCCCATGACTCCGACGTATGAGCCGGGCCACAGCGATTCCTTCAACCGGACTATCGCGAAATTGGCATGTGGATTCGGGCCGCTGGAACGCGTGTCGACATCCATGACGCCGAGCTCCAAACGACCGACTGTGCCGGTCAGTTCTGCTCCGCCATTAACCGGGACTTGATTGCCCGTTACGGAGTCAATGCCGATCTGTCGGCTGAAAAACAACTGATCCTGGTTGTCGCCGAGGGGGAACTTGAATACGCCGGCGTTTTCCAGGAAGAAGCCGCGCTTCTCCGGAAGATATACCTTGAAGGGTGTGATGTTGAAGGGCTGCAGATCGACTTCCGCGTCGGCGAAATCCGTGTTGCCGGTGAGATTCAGGAGGAGACTCGAGCTGAGTCCATACTTTATATCGACGCCTGCGGTCAGCGGGGAGAGAGGGGCCTGGCCGGTCTGTTTGTCGTACCTTGCCAGGCCGTACGGCTTGACAATAAAGAGCCGCCCGCTCCCGATATCGTGTATTCCGCGCAGCTCTCCCGCTTCCGACACCTTCGTAAGGCCAAACTTGCGACGGTAGGCGCGCCATAAGTCCTCTTCGTTCTTCGCGCGGATAAAGCGCTTGAAATTGATGCCCCACAGCGCATCGACGGAATGTGTGAAGTTGAGTGTCGTGAACGGAATTTCGATCGTCGCGGTCCAGCCATCCGCCGTGATCCGCGCTTCGGACGTCCAGACACCATCCCAGCCGGGGTCAAAATCCGTCTCATCGTCGCTGCCTCGCTCCTCGACGATCAGGCCGTCCACCTGAGTACCAAGAGGATTGACCCCGAAAACGTAAGCATCGCGGCGATCGTGCCTGGCATCAATCAGGATTTCGAAGTGATCGTCAAGCTCCTGTGAGGCGTCTCGGCGCAACTCGGTGGCAATGATTCGAGAGGGTTGTGAGTCATGGCAGTGAATGCCGAAGTAGACTGCGTGGCGGGTGTACAGAATGCGAACTTCCGTTTTCTCCGTGGCGGATTGATCCTCATCAGGCTCGCGTTGCCGAAAAGCCGTGATCGGAATAGCGGCGCGCCATAGCGGATCGTCGAGAGTTCCGTCGAGCCTGGGAGGATGTTCGACGGCGGTTGCTTGTGCGCTCAGATCTGATTGTTCAATCTTCGGTACCTGCGCCGCAAGCGGGGATAGGAAGCAGAGATACGGGACAATCGGGAACAGGGTAGCGGGAAGGCGCTTGGCACACGACTCTCTTGTCTCTCCGCTCAACGGGATGGCCTCCGCGGCTCACCAGATTCGCCTGACGTCGCCCCGGTGCTCTCGGGATGAGGCCCGAGCGCCACGGCCACGACGGCGCGTGGATGCGGCACGTTCAACAGGCGCCAATCGGAAGCCGACTGACCCCGAAGGCCCGTGGACAGGAGTGCCGCCGTTCCCGAGAGCGAAACGATGATCTCCGTCAGCGGCGCGGTGAGCCCCAGGCCGAGTGCTTTCACGTACGCCTCCTTCCTCGTCCAGCCGTTCAGAAACGCCGACACGGGATCGGGAGCGAGTTCGAGCTCCCGACGCTCGACCTCCGAGAACACGAGACGTGCGAGGGATTCGACGTCGGGAACCGGCCGGAGGAGCTCGATGTCCACTCCGATAGCCGCGCACTCGGTGAGTGCGATGACCGCGTCACCGCCGCAATGCGCGAGGCTGAACTCAAGGTGTCCACGACCGCCCGCGAGCATCGGTTTGCCGTTTCTTCCATACGCGAGCCGGACAGCAGCTGGGGGGCAACCGAGCCGATCGGCAAGCACACGTCGCAGGGCGATCCGTCCAACGACGTAGCGGGCCCGGTCCAGATCCGAGTGGAAACGCTCGGCCCTGTCGAGCTCGTCGTCTGAGAGCCAATGGCTGAAGCAGCCTGGGGTCTCGGCACTCACGTCCAGGTCGACGTACCACAGGTCAAGAGACGCATAGGACGTGCCGACGCGTATGCTGGTGGTCGGGAGATTCGGTCGCCGTATGTTGCGCAATGCGGCGGACATCGGGCACTCCGTCGCTTTGGAAGCGATCCTCCGTCAGCCGCCGGTCACCTCGATCGTTGGCGAACAGTCGGCCAGGTGCACTGCGTCGGCCATCCCGACCAGCACGTGGCGCGATCCCTCGAATGGCTCTCTGCCGTGCGCGGTGCGCAGATTGTCCACGAGCATCAGGTCGCCGGCCTGCCAGGGCTCGCGTGCGCTGTTGGCTTCGTATGCGTCGTTGATCGACTCTACGACGTCCGCGCCGATCGGGTCGCCGTTGCCGAAACGGGTATTGAACGGCAGCCCGTCCTCGCCGTACAGGTCCACGAGGTACTCACGCACCTCCGGGTCCAGCGTCCACTCGTTGAGGAATGCGATCTGATTGAACCAGCAGCGCTGGCCGGTGAGCGGGTGACGCACGACGGCGCTGCGTCGCTGCCGGGTGCGCAGCGCACCGTCGCGTTGCCACTCGAACTCGATCGCGTTGGCACGACAGTAATTCTCCACGGCGCGTCGGTCGTCGGTGCCGAAGGCTTCAGCGACCGAGGCCCCGATGTCGTCGTTGTAATTGCGGATCAGGAGCCAGCCCAGTCGCTCAAAGCGCTCGACCAGCTCGCCGGGCAGTGAGTTCAGGACAGTTGGCGAATCGGCTACGGGAGTCGCACCCCCGACCTTCGGCGCAGCGAGGCATGCGAACATCATGAGTCCCGGGGGCTCGAAGGTGTAGCTGAGCTCGTGGTGCATGCACATGGGCTGCCCCGGCGGCCACTTCGACGAGGAGTACACGCCCTCGCCGTAGCGCTGCCGGGGCGCGAAGCTCTCTCTTTCGGTCACCAGACTGCCGAGTTGCCGAAAAACCGCTTCCGTCTCGGCCCCGTCGCGCAGCCCGAGACCGCGCACCAGGAGCGTCCCATGTTCAGCGACCAGGGCGCGCAGCGCACTGCGCTGCTCGGCCGCCCAGCGCGCCGCGTCCCCGGTCGTCGTGGCCTGCAGCACCGGCGGTTTGCTGGGTTGCAGGTCCATGTCGGGCAGTGAGGTCGGGAATGAGTGCGTCATCTCAGTGCCGCCCTTCGCTTCCTCGAGCGGCGGTCCGGTCGGTGACCGCGGGACGGCCGCCGCCGACAGGCACCGGAGCCGGGACTTCCCGCTTCAGGCGGCTGTCGATCAGTTTCGCCTGATCGGCGAGGATCGGGTGACCGATGAGGTCCTTGAGGGATACCGCGCGGTCAAGGGCAACCGCCAGCTTCAGAGCGGACAGCGACGTACCGCCCCTGTCGAAAAAGTGATCCCGCCTGCGGATCTGTGCCTTGGGAACACCGAGCACCTCCGCCCACGCGGCCGCCAGCCGGTGCTCGGTCGCCGTACCGGGTCCGTCCTCGTTCTGCCCAGCGACATCGAGTTCTGCGGCGAGCGCCGCCAGCGCCCGCTTGTCGACCTTACCGTTGTCCGTCAGCGGCAGACGGTTCCGCCAATGAAAGACCGTCGGGACCATGTACTTCGGCAGCGACGCACTCAGCCGCTCCCGCAGCGCCTTGGCATCAACTGGCCGCTCACCGGAATAGAAGGCCACCAGGTGCCTGCCGCGGCCGGCCCGCTCCGTGACGACGACCGCGTCCTCGCGGACGCCGGGCACGCGCAGGAGGGCGTTTTCGATATCCCCGATCTCGATCCGCAAGCCACTGATCTTGACCTGAGTGTCCCGGCGGCCGAGAAACTCGAGCTTCCCCTCGGGCAGCCAGCGGCCATAGTCCCCACTCCGGTACAGCCGTTCGTACGGGTGGTGCGGATCGGTCAGGAACGCTCGTTGCGTGCGCTCGCGATCATTGATGTATCCCCGGCCGACACATATCCCGGAGAAGACGATTTCACCTGGCGCGCCGAGCGGTACCGGCGACAGATGCTCGTCGACGACGTAGACGCGCACGTTGTTGATGAGGCGGCCAACCGGGACGCGTTCTCGTCGCGGCACGCTGTCCATGATCTCGTGGTTGGTGTCGTCGGAGGTCTCGGTCAGGCCATACGCATTCACGAGCTTGATAGCGGGCTTGACCGCGAACCAGCGCTGCGCCAGCTCCTTTTTCAGGGCTTCGCCGGTAACGACCACGCACCGGAGGTCCGGCAGCTCGCGGGGGTGCTGCTCCAGACAGGACAGGAGGACTTCAAGGTAGGACGGCACGACCTGCACGACGTTGACCCTGCCCGCGACGAGCTTGTCGATGAAACGCTTCGCATCGAGGATGATCTCCTGCTCCACCAGCAGCGTCCGCCCGCCAACCAAAAGCGCGGCCAGCAGTTGCCACAGCGAGATATCAAAGCACTGGGGCGCCGTCTGAGCTACCACGTCCCCCTCGCCGATCCTCAGATCGTCGATCTTGGCAAAGAGGTGGTTGAGCATGCCGGCCTGCTCGCACATCGCGCCCTTGGGCTCTCCGGTGGAACCGGAGGTGAAATAGATGTACGAGAGCTGTTGGGGCCAGACGTTCACGCCAGGATCGCTGTCGGAGTGGCCCTCCGCGCATGCCGCGTCGATGAAGAGCGTCTCGACTCCGGACAACGACTGCAGCGCCCGATCGAGCATGGCGCTGCTGCGGCGCTCGGTGAGCACGAGCCGGCATCCGGCCCGCGAAAGCATCCTGGCGATTCGCTCGGGCGGGAAATGCGGCTCGAAGGGTAAGTACACGCCACCGGCCTTGAAGATCGCGAGCACGGCTGTCATCCAATCCAGATTGCGCTCGGTCACAACGCCCACCACACTTTCGCGGGCCAGGCCGCGCGTCAGCAGCGCTCGTGCCAGCTGATTGGCGCGCGCATTGAGCGTCCGGTACGTCAGCTGGTTGTTGCCGTGCACGGCCGCGATGGCGTCCGGGTGTGCCCGGGCGCGCTCCTCGAAGAGTTGGTGGGCGCGGCGGTCAGGCAGCATGCGGAGCGGTCCGGCGAGGCCGTGAAGCTGCAAGTGCAGCTCCTCGGCGGAGAGCAGAGATGCCCGCGCGTGCTCGGCGTCGGGATCGGCCGTCATCAACGAGAGGGCGGTGAGGTGGTAGCCGGCGATCCTGGCGGCGCAGGTCGCGTCGAGTACCTCGGTCCTGTACCGCAGCCGCAGCACGAACCCGTCACGCTGCACGAAGGCGACCCGCAGGACGGTGCCCTCAGCGAGCTCGCCGCCGCCCGCAGACAGATCGAACACCGTCTCAAATAACGGCTCGGCGAGGCCCGGCTCGCGTCGCAGATCGTCGACCGGAACATCGCTGTGCACCAGCAGGTCCGACTCCGCTCGAGCGATGCCTCGCAGCGC
>VBNH01000098.1 GCA_005878095.1 Gammaproteobacteria bacterium
GAGGCGCCGGCGGCGGTGATCGAGCTGGAGCACTACGGCGTGCCGTTCTCGCGCACCGAAGGCGGCCGCATCTACCAGCGTCCCTTCGGCGGCATGACCACGCACTTCGGCAAGGGCGTCGCGCAGCGCACCTGCGCCGCGGCGGACCGCACCGGGCATGCGCTGCTGCACGCGCTCTATCAGCAGTCGCTGCGCCACGCCGCAACCTTCTTCATCGAGTACTTCGCGATCGATCTGATCATGGAGGATGGCGCGTGCCGCGGCGTGGTGGCGCTCGATCTTGACGAGGGCACGTTGCACCGCTTCCGCGCGCACGTGACCATCCTCGCCACCGGCGGCTACGGGCGCACTTACTTCTCGTGTACCTCGGCGCACTCCTGCACCGGCGACGGCAATGCCATGGTGCTGCGCGCCGGGCTGCCGCTGCAGGACATGGAGTTCGTGCAGTTTCACCCCACCGGCATCTACGGCGCGGGCTGCCTGATCACCGAAGGGGCGCGTGGCGAGGGCGGCTATCTCACCAACTCGAAGGGCGAGCGCTTCATGGAGCGCTACGCGCCCAACGCCAAGGATCTCGCTTCGCGCGACGTGGTGAGCCGGGCGATGACGGTGGAGGTGCGCGAGGGGCGCGGCGTCGGCCCCGAGCACGATCACATTGCCCTGCACCTGGAGCACCTGGGGGCCGGCGTCATTCACGAGCGCCTGCCGGGAATCGCGGAAACGGCGCGCATATTCGCCGGCGTCGACGTCACCCGCGAGCCGATCCCGGTGCAGCCGACCGTGCATTACAACATGGGAGGCATCCCCTGCAACTACCGCGGCGAGGTGGTGCGGCCCAGGGACGGCGATCCGGACAGCGTCGTCCCCGGGCTCATGGCGGTAGGGGAGGCGGCCTGCGTGTCGGTGCACGGCGCCAATCGCTTAGGTTCCAACTCGCTGCTCGATCTGGTGATCTTCGGACGCGAGGCGGCGCGGCGCTGTGCCGAGACCGTAAAACCCGGCAGCCGCCACCGCCCCTGGGCCGCGGATGCCGGGCAGGCGGCGGTGGCACGGCTCGATCGGCTGCGCAACGCCAACGGGGCGCGCTCAACCGCTACGATCCGTCTGGAGATGCAAAAGGCCATGCAGCTGGATGCGGCGGTATTTCGCAGCGGCGAGAGTCTCGCGCAGGGGATCGAGAGGCTCGGGGCGACTTTCGCTTCCTTCGCCGACGTACGCATCACCGACCGCTCGCTCGTCTGGAACACCGATCTCATCGAGACGCTCGAGCTCGAGAACCTGCTGCTGCAGGCCACGGCCACCATCCACTCGGCGGCGAATCGCACCGAGAGCCGCGGCGCGCACGCCCGCGAGGACTTCCCGCAGCGCGACGACCGTAACTGGCTCAAGCACACACTCGTGTGGGTCGAGGGGCCGCGGCGTGCCCGCTTCGACTACCGCCCCGTGCATCTGAACACCCTGACGGGCGACGTCGAGTCGATCCCGCCCAAGGCGCGCACCTACTGAAGGACCGTGATGGCCGAATTCCGCCTGCCTGCCAACTCGCGCGTCGTGAAGGGCGTCACGTACGCAGCGCCTCCCGGTACGCGCGCGCTGCGCACCGTGCGCATCTATCGCTTCGATCCGGACAGCGGCGCAAATCCGCGCCTGGACACCTTCGAACTCGACGCCCGAAGCTGCGGTCCGATGGTGCTCGATGTCCTGATCCAGATCAAAGCCACCGTCGACTCCTCGCTCACCTTCCGCCGCTCGTGCCGCGAGGGCATTTGCGGCTCGTGCGCCATGAACATCAACGGCGTCAACCGGCTCGCCTGCACCACCGCCACGCGCGACCTGGCGGGCGAGATCCGCATCTACCCGCTCCCCGCTCTGCCGGTGGTGAAGGACCTGGTTGCGGACCTCACCAACTTCTACGCGCAGTACGCGTCCGTGAAGCCCTGGCTGCAGACGCGCACCCCGGTGCCGCCGGATCGGGAGCGGCTGCAATCAAAAGAGGAGCAGGAGCGGATCGACCGCCCGGCGGCGTGCATCCTGTGCGCGTGCTGCTCGACCGCCTGCCCGAGCTACTGGTGGAACAGCGAGCGCTTCCTGGGTCCTGCGGCACTGCTCGCCGCTTACCGCTGGATCATCGACAGCCGCGACGAGGCGAGCGGCGAGCGGCTGGATGAGCTCGAAGACCCCTTCCGGCTCTACCGCTGCCACACGATCATGAACTGCACCGACGTGTGCCCGAAGGACCTGAACCCCGCCCGGGCGATCGCCGAGATCAAGAAGATGCTGCTCGAGCGGCACAGCTGAACGTGAGTGCCCCGAGCCGCCCGCAGCCAACCCCCGCCAGGGCGCTGGACGCCCAGGCACGGCGCCTGCTGTGGCGCTGCCGCCGGGGAATGAAGGAGCTGGATGTGATGCTCGAGCGTTTCGCTCATGAGGCACTTGCACACGCCTCCCAGGAGCAGCGCCGGACACTCGAAGCGCTGCTCTCGCTCCCAGACCCCCTGCTGGCGGGGTACCTGCTGGGTGAAAACACCCCGCCGCAGCCCCAATTGGCGTGCCTGGCGGGGGCGATTCGGACTTATGTCGCTATGCAACGCGGGTCGGCGCTATTCTCACGACCGCAACCGGCAATCCCGCCGACGCATGCTGAACTTTCAGGTGAGGTCACAGTCTACTCAGCGCACGGCACCGCGGCCCTCTGAGCGGAAGTAGAAGGGGGCGCATGAGCGCCGATGCAAGTGATCTGAGCCTGGTACGCCGCGTGCAGCGCGGGGACAAGGGGGCATTCGATGCGCTGGTGCTCAAGTACCAGCACAAACTCGTCAAGCTGGTCATGCGCTACGTGCGTAACCCGGCGGAAGCAGAGGATATCGCCCAGGAAGCCTTCATCAAGGCTTATCGAGCCCTGCCGCAGTTTCGCGGCGACAGCGCCTTCTACACCTGGCTGTATCGCATAGCTATCAACACCGCCAAGAACGCCGTCGTCTCCCGTGACCGTAGCCCCATTGAATATGATCTCGACCGCAACAACGACGAGTCTTACGACATGCAAGGCCGGATGAAGGATTCCGAGACCCCCGAGGGTCTGGTGCTGACGGAGGAGATCCGCTCGACCGTCAACGCAGCGATCGACGCCCTGCCCGAAGACCTGCGCACCGCGATCGTGCTGCGCGAGCTCGAGGGGCTTTCTTACGAGGAAATCGCGGCGGCCATGGCCTGCCCCGTGGGGACCGTGCGCTCACGCATCTTCAGAGCGCGCGAGGCCATCGACCGCCGCCTGCGGGAGGTGTTCGAGGGTGGCCTGGGACGCGCGGAGGAACTCGGATGAACGAGGAACTGGACAGCCAGTTATCGGCCATGTTCGACGACGAGCTGGCGCCGGGGGAGTGCGAGCTGCTCGCCCGACGCCTGTCGCGCGATGAGCAACTGAAAGCCCGCTGGGGTCGTTATGCAGTGATCGGGGCGGCGATCCGTTCCGAGCGCGGCGTGCGGCTGAACGCCGCCCTCGCCGGCCGCGTGAGTGCCGTCATCCTGGCCGAGCCGGCGCTGGCTGCGGCGCACGGCGCACACCGCGCCGCGGTGCGCTGGTGGCAGCCGCTGGCCGGGGCTGCGGTCGCCGTGGGGGTCGCCCTGGTCTCGGTTCTGTGGTTGCGCGCCCAGGTCCCCTTTGCCGGAGCGCCCCGGAACGCGCATCTGACTGCGACAGCGAGCGTGCCGGCCGCAGCCGTGGTGGCCGCCGCGGCCGCGGGCGCCCCCGACAGCTATGTCGTGCCGCGCGCGCCCGCGGTGCGCGCCATGGTGCCGAGCACCGAGCTCGCCAATTACGTCGTGGCGCACAGCGTGTTTTCCTCCCCCGTCGCGCGCCGCAATCTGCTGTCGGCGTTCATGACCAGCGAATCGGGTACCGCCGCCGAGGAACCACCGGACGAGCCCCAAGGCAATGTCCACTAGCGAGCGCTTCATCGCCCTGACGCTTGCCTGGGCAGTCGCGGGGGCCGCGCTGGCGGGGGAGGCGTCGCCAGAACGTACGCCGGCGCACAAGACATCGCTCGAATCGGCGCCGGCGCATAAAACATCGCTCGACCAGGCCCCAGCGCATAAGACATCGCTCGAATCGGCCCCGGCGCATAAAACATCGCTCGACCAGGCCCCGGCGCATAAGACATCGCTCGAATCGGCCCCAGCGCATTGGCTCGAGCGCATGAACCGGGCGCTCACCACGCGCAACTACGACGGTACCTTCTCGCACTGGCACGGCGGTCGCGTGGAGATGCTGCGCATCATCCACCGCGTGCAGGATGGCACGGTTTCCGAGCGGCTGGCGTCGCTCGACGGCTCGGGGCGCGAGTTTATCCGCGCCGGCCCGAGCCTTACCTGCTACCTGCCGGACAAACGCACGGTGCTGGTCGAACAGCGACCGCCACAGGAGTCGCTGGTGGGCTTCCCAGCCGTCAACGATCAGACCGCGAGCTTCTACGACATCCGCGAAGTCAACCGCACGCGCTTGAACCGCCGCAACACTCACGTCATCACGGTTTCGCCCAAGGACGAGTATCGCTACGGCTACCGGCTGTGGATCGACGATTCCACCGCCATGCCGCTCAAGACCCAGCTGTGTGACAGGCGTGGGCACGTCATCGAGCAGATCGTGTTCGCGAGCCTCACGCTCCCCGCGCACATCCCCGACTCCGCTTTCAAGTCCGACGTCTCGACCGCGGGCTTCCAGTGGCTGCGCAACGAATCGGGGCCGCCGGCGCCCACGGCGGCGACCCTGGCCTGGAATGCGATGCGCCTGCCGCCGGGCTTCCGCATGGCGGCACGCTCGGCCCAGACTCTGCCCGGCTCGGCCGACCCGGTGGACCATCTGGTGTTTACCGACGGGCTTGCTTCGGTCTCGGTGTTCGTCGAAGCACAGCGGCGCGAGCAGGCCGATCAGCCCGCGGTGCCCGAGTCGGCCGCGCTGGGCTCCTCGTCCGCCTTCTCGACCGTGATCGACGGCCACAAGATCACCGCGGTGGGCGAGGTTCCGCCGGACACGGTACGGTTCATCGCCAGCCAGCTCAAGGCAGAAGAGCCGCCCGCGGTCAGCTCGCGGCGACACTGACGCCATGGCGGCGCCGCGCCTGACGCTCGTGCATCGCCACGACTGCGCACTATGCGACGAGATGTTGGCGCAGCTGCAGGCCCTCGGCAGGAGCATCGCGCTTCCGGCGCTCGACGTGATCGACGTCGACTCGGACCCCCAGCTTCGCCGCCGCCACGGGCTCGACGTCCCGGTGCTGTTACTCGATGGCGCGGTGGTCTGTCGTCAGCGCCTCGATCGCGGCGAGCTCGCGCGGCTGCTGCGCGCGGGCCGAGCGGCGCGCGCCTGAAGCCGGGCGCGCTACTCAAGGGGCCAAACTTCCCTATAATCCGCCGGCCGCAGGGCTTAAGGCGCGGCAGCACGCGGCAGCATCCTGGCGGTCCATGCGGCACATACGCAACTTTTCCATCATCGCGCACGTTGACCACGGCAAATCGACCCTCGCTGACCGGTTCATCCAGTTGTGCGGCGGCCTCGCCGACCGCGAAATGCAGGCGCAGGTGCTCGACTCCATGGAGCTGGAGCGCGAACGCGGGATCACGATCAAGGCGCAGAGCGTCACGCTCTACTACAGCGCGCATGACGGCGAGCGCTATCAACTGAACATGATCGACACGCCGGGGCACGTGGATTTTTCCTACGAGGTGTCGCGCTCGCTGGCCGCCTGCGACGGGGCGCTGCTGGTGGTGGACGCGTCCCAGGGTGTCGAGGCGCAGAGTGTCGCCAACTGCTACACCGCCACCGAGCAGGGCCTGGAAGTGCTGCCGGTCATCAACAAGATCGACCTGCCCTCGGCCGATGCCGACCGTGTGGCCCGCGAAATCGAGGAGATCATCGGCATCCAGGCCACCGATGCCGCGCGGGTGAGCGCCAAGACCGGCGAGGGGGTGCCGGAGCTTCTGGAGACCCTCATCCGGCGCATTCCCGCGCCCCGCGGCTCGCTGGATGCGCCGCTGCAGGCGTTGATCATCGACTCGTGGTTCGACAATTACGTCGGCGTCGTGTCGCTGGTGCGGGTGATGAACGGCAGCCTCAAGAGCGGCGACCGGATCCGCGTGGTGTCCACCGGCCGCAGCCACCTGGTCGACCGGCTCGGGCGCTTTACGCCCAAGCCGGTGGTGGAACGGGAGCTCCCCGCCGGCGATGTGGGCTTCGTGGTCGCAGGCATCAGGGAGATCGACGGCGCGCCCGTCGGCGACACCATCACTCTGGAGCACCGGCCGGCGGCGGCACCGCTCCCCGGGTTCAAGCAGATCAAGCCGCGGGTGTTCGCCGGGCTGTTTCCGGTCAACTCGGAGGATTACGAGAAATTCCGCGACGCGCTCGCCAAACTGCGCCTCAACGACTCGGCCCTGCACTACGAGCCGGAGGTCTCCGGAGCCCTCGGCTTCGGTTTTCGCTGCGGGTTTCTGGGACTGTTGCACATGGACATCGTGCAGGAGCGTCTCGAGCGCGAGTACGAGCTGACGCTCGTGACCAGCGCCCCCACGGTGGTCTACGAGGTGGCGCGCCGCGACGCACGTGTCGTGTACGTCGACAACCCGGCAAAGCTCCCCCCATCCAACGAGGTGGACGAGATCCGTGAGCCGATCATCGTGGCGAACATCCTGGTGCCGCCGGATCACGTGGGCGCGGTGCTGAAGCTGTGCAACGACAAGCGCGGCACGCAGAACAAGATGCAGTACCTGGGGACCCAGGTGTCGCTGCAGTATCAGCTGCCGCTCGGGGAGGTGGTGCTGGATTTCTTCGATCGCCTGAAGTCGGCGAGCCGCGGCTACGCCTCGTTCGACTACGAGTTCAGCCATTTCGAAGCCGCGCCGCTGGTGAAACTCGACATCCTCATCAACGGCGATAAGGTGGATGCGCTGTCGGTCATCGTGCACCGCGACGGCGCCTATCAGCGCGGGCGCGAGCTGGTGGACAAGATGCAGGAGCTCATCCCGCGGCAGATGTTCGAAGTCGCGGTGCAGGCGGCCATCGGCAGCGCGGTCATCGCCCGTGCCACCGTCAAGGCGCTGCGCAAGAACGTGCTCGCGAAATGCTATGGCGGCGACGTGACCCGCAAACGCAAGCTGCTCGAGAAACAGAAAGAAGGCAAGAAACGCATGAAGCAGCTGGGACACGTCGAGATTCCGCAGGAGGCGTTTCTGGCGGTTTTGCAGGTAGGCCGCAAACACTAGCGGCTCGAACGAAGGGTTCCCATGTTAGAGACGCTGATGCCGTTCATCGTTCTTCTGTCGTGGCTGGCACTGCCGGTGACGCTGGTATGCATCGTCGATGACTGGTTGCTGCGCCCACGGCGCGTGATCGCCTCCGGCCTGCAGACGGTGCGCGACGCGCCGCTGATGAGAGCGCTGTACGGCGCGTTGCCGGTGCTCCTCGCCTGTGCGGTGCTGCGCCTGCTGCTCGCCGAGCGGCTGGACTTCAGCGCGGTGCTGCTGGCGATCACGGCGCTCACGGGCCTGGTGTGGGCCCTGGACGCGGCGCTGCTCGCTCCGCGGCGCACGGCTGCCGCGCGCGCCGCCGGCCGCGAGCCGCTGATGACGCCCGAGCCGGGAACCGTCGACTACGCGCGCAGCTTCTTTCCGGTCGCCCTCGTGGTGCTGCTGCTGCGCTCCTTCGTCTTCGAGCCGTTCCGCATTCCCTCCGATTCCATGATGCCAACGCTCCTCGACGGCGACTTCATCATCGTCAACAAGTACGCCTACGGGCTGCGCCTGCCGGTGATCAATCGCAAGATCGTCGACGTCGGCGAGCCGCGGCGCGGCGACGTGGTGGTATTCCGCTGGCCCGTGGACCCTTCGACCAACTTCATCAAGCGCCTGGTCGGTCTGCCTGGCGATCACGTCGAAGTGCGCGACAACCGCATCACCATCAACGGCCAGCCGGTGGACTTCAGCATCGAGAAGGAGCGGTACAGCGACGGCTGTTATGAGAACCTGGCGCGCGCCGAGGAGCGTCTCGGCCGCCATGAGCACGAGGCCATATTCTGTCCGGTGGCCCTCGATCGTCAGCCGGTGCTGCCGGCGTGCAACCGTCGCGGCGTGCGCGGCTACGTCTGCGGGGACGAGGACGCCCCCGGAGGCAGCCGCATGGAACCGTTTGTCGGCGACGTGCCGCCGGGGCATTATCTGATGATGGGCGACAATCGCGACAACAGCGACGACGGGCGCCGCTGGGGCTATGTGCCCGAGGAGAACCTGGTCGGCAGGGCGACCCGGATCTGGTTCAATTGGGACCTGCGCCGCTCCGGCGGTCCCATGTGGAGCCGCATCGGCTCCGCCATTCCGTGAGCGACGCGCACCGCACGTTGCGGTCCGCAGCCGGCAGTCGGGGGTTAGCATCGATGCGTAACAGGCAGCGGGGTATCACCGCAATCGGCTGGCTGGTTCTGCTCACGCCGTTTGCGATCGTGCTCTACGGCGGCATCCGCCTCGCGCCGCTGTATCTGAACTACATGAAGGTGGCACGGGCGCTCGACCAGGCGGCGAGCAACGCCAAGAGCGGCGCCGCCGATGCGCAGGCGATCCGTACCGCGATCGACAGGCATTTCGAGATCGACATGGTCGAGTATCCCACCATCAAGGACATCCAGGTGAGGCGCGAGGGCGCGGCATGGGTGATCGAGGCCAAGTACGACGATGAAGCGCCGCTGCTCGCAAACATATCGTTGCACGTGACCTTCGACAAGATCGCGCGCACCGCCGGCGGCAGCGGCGACTAGCGGCGCAGTCCATCATCAAGGGCATGCCGATCGGCGGCACATGAGCAGTGTTGACTGGCCGGGGCGCTGGCTGCAGGATCGCCTGGGCTACGAGCCACGCGACCTGTCGCTGTTTCGCGCGGCCCTGACCCATCGCAGCGCCTCAGGCGCCAACAACGAGCGGCTCGAGTTTCTCGGTGACGCCGTCCTCAATCTGGTCATCGCGCACCAGCTGTATGCGGCCTTCCCCCAGGCAGCGGAAGGGGACCTGAGCCGCCTGCGCGCCAGGCTGGTGAGCCGCGAGCCGCTCGCCGAGGTGGCTCTCACGCTGGGCCTCGGTGAGACCCTGCAACTCGGCGCCGGCGAGCTGCGCAGCGGGGGCTTTCGCCGTCAGTCGATCCTCGCCGACGCACTGGAAGCGGTCTGCGGGGCGCTGTTTCTCGATGGCGGACTCGCCGCCGTGGAGCGGGTGATCGCGCGGCTGTTCGCGCCGCGCATCGCAGCGCTGCCCGAGCCGGAGGCGCTCAAGGACGCCAAGACCCGCTTGCAGGAGTACCTGCAGTCGCGCAATCTTGCGCTGCCGCGCTACGCCGTCCTCAAGATAGAAGGCGAGGACCACGCGCAGACCTTCGAGGTGAGCTGCGAGGTGCCCGAGCTCGGGCGCCGCGTGCAGGGGCGCGGCGCGAGCCGGCGCCGCGCGGAGCAGGAAGCGGCCGAGCACATGCTCACCCAGATCGAGGCATCCCCCGCACCGGACAGGCACGCTTGAGCGCCGCCGCCCCAACGCCGCAATTCCGCTGCGGCTACGCTGCGCTGGTGGGACGGCCGAACGTCGGCAAGTCGACGCTTCTCAATGCGCTCGTCGGGCACAAGCTCAGCATCGTCACGCCGCGTCCGCAGACCACCCGCCACCGCATTCTGGGCGTGCTCAGCTTGCCCCAGGCGCAGATCGCGTTCGTGGACACGCCGGGGCTCCACGCCCACGCGAGCCGCGCACTCAACAAGGCGATGAACCGTACCGCGACTGCCGCGCTCGAGGCCGCCGACGTCGCGGTGCTGGTGGTGGAAGCCTCGAAGTGGCTGCCGGACGATGAGCTGGCGCTCGCGCGCATCGCCCGCACCGCGCACCCGGTGATCGTGGCCGTCAACAAGATCGATCGCGTACGTCCGCGCGAACGGCTGCTGCCGTATCTGGGCGAGCTCGCCGCGCGGCACGCGTTTCTCGCCATCGTGCCGGTCTGCGCGCTCAAGGCCGACAACATCGAGGCTCTGCGCGACGCCATTGCGGCGCACCTGCCGCTGTCCCCGGCACTGTTCCCGGACGGCGAGCTCACCGACCGCGGTCTGCCTTTCCGGATTGCGGAAACGATCCGCGAGAAGCTGACGCTGGAACTGAACCAGGAGGTGCCCTACGGCATCGCGGTGGAGGTTGAGCGGCTGACGGTGGAAGAGCATCAGCTCATGGTTGACGCAGCGATATGGGTGGATCGCGAGGGTCAGAAGCCGATCGTCATCGGTGCCCGCGGTGAGCGGCTGAAGCGCGTGGGTCGCTCGGCGCGGCTGGCGCTGAACGGGATCCTCAAGCGGCGCCTGCACCTGAACCTGTGGGTCAAGGTGCGGGAGAACTGGGCGGACAACGCCCGCGCCCTGCGCGAGCTGGGACTGGAATGACCCGCAGCACCCGCCGCATCGATCTCACTCCCGGCTACCTGCTGCACCACCGGCCGTGGCGTGATACCAGCCGCATCCTCGAGGTGCTCACGCGCGAGCACGGGCGCCTGACGCTGTTCGCGCGCGCTGTGCGCGGGCCGAGCGCGAAACTCGCCGCCGTGCTGCAGCCCTTCCAGCTGCTGCTGCTGTCATGGAGCGGGCGGGGCGAGGCGCCGCAGCTCACCGCTGCGGAGCGCGCCCGGCACGACCCCGCTCTGCCGCCCGAGTGTCTGCTGGCGGCGTTCTACCTGAACGAGCTGCTCATCAGGCTCACGACGCGCCACGATCCGCTCCCCCGACTGTTCGATCACTATCACGGCACGCTCACCGAGTTGCGCGCCGGGGCGCCGCTCGAGCCGGCGCTGCGCATCTTCGAGAAGCGGCTGCTGGAGGTGCTCGGCTACGGCCTGGATCTGGCCACCGAGGCGCACTCCGGCAAGCGCATCGAGCCGCAGCGGTACTATCATTTCCGGGCCGGGCAGGGGCTGGTTCCCGCGTCTGCGGACAGCGTCGGCGCGCTCGCCGGGCGTTCGCTCCTCGGCCTGGCGCGCGAGACCTTAAGCAGCGCGCGGGCGCTCGAGGATGCGCGGCGGGTGTTGCAGGCGGCGCTCGCCGCCTGCCTCGAAGGCCGCCCGCTCGCCACCCGCGCCGTGGCAAGGTCGATAGCGCGAAAGGCGGCGCGATGACGTTCGGCGGTATTTCACTGGGGGTCAACATCGATCACGTGGCGACGCTGCGCCAGGCGCGTCGTGGCCGCTATCCGGACCCGGTGCACGCGGCGCTCGCCGCCGAGACCGCGGGCGCGGACAGCATCACGCTGCACTTGCGCGAGGACCGCCGCCACATCCAGGATCATGACGTGCGCACGCTGCGCGGGCTGCTGCAGACGCGCATGAATCTCGAGCTGGCAGTGACCGACGAAATGCTCGCCATCGCCGCCGAGGTCCACCCGGCGGACTGCTGCTTCGTGCCCGAACGGCGTCAGGAGATCACCACCGAGGGGGGACTGGACGTCGCCGCCCAGGCCGCACGCGTGCGCGCTGCCACCACCCAGCTGCGCCAGGTCGGGGTGCGCGTCGCGCTGTTCATCGATCCGGACCCCAGGCAGGTCGAAGCAGCCGCGCACGCCGGCGCCCCGGTGATCGAGCTGCACACCGGCGCGTACGCACAGGCCACCGGCGCCCAAGCCGCGACCGAGCTCGAGCGGCTGCGCGCGGCCGCACGCCTGGGCGCTGGTCTCGGCCTCGAAGTGCATGCCGGCCATGGCCTGAACTACCACAACGTGCAGCCCGTGGCCGCGCTGCGCGAACTCGTCGAGCTCAACATCGGCCACGCCCTGATCGCGCACGCCCTGTTCGTGGGCCTGCCCGCGGCGGTGCGTGAAATGAAGGCGCTGATGGCGGCGGCGCGCGCATGATCTTCGGCATCGGCGTCGATGTGCTGGAGAGCGGGCGCATCGGGCGCACCCTCGAGCGCTTCGGCACGCGCTTCATCGAGCATCTGCTCATGCCCGAGGAGCACGCGCAGCTCTCTCGCACGCAGCGCCGCGAGCGCTTTCTCGCCATGCGATTCGCCGCCAAGGAGGCCGTCGTCAAGGCCATGGGGACCGGCTTTGCGCACGGCATGTGGATCCGCGACGTGGGCGTGGTGCAGAACGCGTGGGGCAAGCCCGAGGTGATCTTCTCGGCGCGCGGCGAGCGCGTGCGCCGCGGATTGGGGATCGGGGAAGCGCACGTGACGCTCACCGACGAGGCGGGGCTGGTGGTGGCGGTGGCGGTGCTCATGAGAGCCGCGTGAACACCCTGGTGTTCGATATCGAGACCGTGCCGGACGTCGCCCTCGGACGGCGGCTCTACGGCCTCGAGGGTCTCGCAGACGCTCAGGTGGCGAAGGCCATGTTTGCACTGCGCCGCCAGGACACGGGCGGGGATTTTTTGTCCCTGGAACAGCACCGCGTGGTGGCGATCGCGTGCGCGCTGCGTACCGGCGAGGGTCTGCGGCTGTGGAGTCTCGGCGACTGCGGGACCCCCGAAGGGGAGCTGGTGCAGCGCTTCTTCGACGGCATCGAGAAGTTCTCGCCCGATCTGGTGTCCTGGAACGGCTCGGCATTCGATCTGCCGGTGCTCACCTACCGCGCGCTGCTCGCCGGGGTCGCCGCGCCGCGCTTCTGGGAGACCGGAGCGGAGGATCCCGCGTTCCGCTACAACAACTACCTCAGCCGCTACCACTGGCGGCACACCGACCTCATGGACGTGTTGTCGGGCTTCCAGAGCCGCGGCCGGGTGTCGCTCGCCACCATGGCGTGTCTGCTGGGGCTGCCGGGCAAGCTCGGCTTCGAGGGCAGCCAGGTGTGGGACGCCTGGCAGGGCGGCAACCTCGCCGGCATCCGCCGCTACTGCGAGACCGATGTGCTCAACACCTGGCTCATTTACCTGCGCTTCGCGCAGCTGCGCGGGCAGCTCTCGCGCGCGCAGCACGCCGAGGAGCTCGAGCGCGTGAAGGCGTTGTTGCAGGACGGCAACGAGCCGCACCTGGCCGAGTTCCTGCACGCCTGGGAGGCGGCTTGAGCACCGCCGCCGCTGAGACCGCCACCGTCGCCGCGCTCACCCACGAGGGCGAGGGAGTGGTGCGCGGCGGCAAGACCGTATTCGTCGCGGGCGCGCTGCCGGGCGAGCGCATCCGCCTGCGGCGTACGCGGCGCCACCGACAGCACGATGACGCCGAGCTGCTCGAGGTGCTGGAACCGTCCGGGGTGCGGGTCGCGCCGCGTTGCGCGCACTTCGGCGTGTGCGGCGGCTGCGCCCTGCAGCACCTGGCGCCCGCCGCGCAGCTGGAGGCGAAACAGACCGAGCTCGCCGAGACGCTCGCGCGGGTGGGGCGCGTCCAGCCCGCCAGATGGCTGGCGCCGCTTGCCGGGCCGGTGTGGGCTTACCGCCGCCGGGCGCGCCTGGGCGTGAAGTTCGTGCGCAAGAAAGGCTGCGTGGTGGTTGGATTTCGCGAGCGCGCCGCTCCCTACGTGGCCCAGCTGAGGCGCTGCGAAGTGCTGGCCGCGCCCGTGGGAGAGCTGATCGCACCGCTCGCGGCCATGCTGACCGAGCTCAGCATCCGCGAGCAGGTGCCGCAGATCGAGGTGGCGATCGCCGACAACGCCAGCGCGCTCGTGCTGCGGGTGCTGCGTGCGCCCTCGGAGGCAGATTCGGCGCGGTTGCGGCAGTTCGGCGTGACCCACGGGGTACGGCTGTACCTGCAGCCTGCCGGCCTGGATTCCGTCGTGCCGCTGGATCCGCCCACCGAGCCGCTGCGCTACACCCTGGCGCGCTCGGGAGTGGAGTTGGAATTCTCACCGGTCGACTTCATCCAGGTGAACGGCGCGCTGAATGAGGCCCTGGTGGAGCGGGCGGCGGAGCTGCTGGAGCTCGATTGCGCGTCAAGGCTGCTCGATCTGTACTGCGGGCTGGGAAACTTCACCCTGGCACTCGCGCGCTCGGTCGGGCGCGCGGTGGGAGTGGAGGGCGCAGGCGCGCTCATCGAGCGTGCCCGCGGCAACGCCGCTCGCAACGGCATCGCCAACGCCGAATTTCACCTCGCCAACCTCGCGACGCCGCCCGACGCGACGCTGCCCTGGATGCGCCAGAGCTATACCCATGTGCTGCTCGACCCGCCGCGCACCGGGGCGCCGGCGGTGTTGGCGGCGCTGGCGGCGCTGACGCCGCAGCGGGTGTTGTATATTTCCTGTCACCCGGGGAGTCTGGCGCGCGACCTTTCGGTACTGGTGCACGAGCACGGCTTCGCGCTCCAGGCGGCGGGTATCGTCGACATGTTTCCGCACACCACGCACGTTGAATCGCTGGCGCTGCTGACAGCCGGCGGCCGGTGCGCCCGGCGCACGGCGCCGCCGGCATGAGTCTGGGGCCCCTGATGATCGATCTCGCGGGCAGCTCCGTGACGGCCGAGGAGCGCGAGCTGCTGCGCCATCCGCTGGTGGGCGGCGTCATCCTCTTCACGCGCAACTACACCGACCCCGAGCAGCTGACCGCACTGGTCGGCGCGATTCATGCCGAGCGCACGCCGCCGCTCATCGTGGCCGTGGATCACGAGGGCGGGCGGGTGCAGCGCTTCCGCCAGGGATTCTCCCTGCTGCCGGCCGCGCGGCGTATCGGTCACGAATTCGACCTGGACGCGCGCGCGGGACTTGCGCTCTCGCGCGCCATGGGCTGGTTGATGGCGGCGGAGCTGCGCGCGCACGGGGTCGACATTTCCTTTGCGCCGTGTGTGGACCTCGATCACGGCGTGAGCTTCATCGGGGACCGCGCATTCCATGCGCTGCCGGATGCCGTGGGGCAGCTGGCTGTCGCCTGGATGCACGGGATGCGGGATGCGGGCATGGCGGCCACGGCCAAGCACTTTCCGGGACACGGGGCGGTGGTGGCCGACTCCCACCTCACCCTGCCGGTCGACCGCCGCCCCCTCCCGGACCTGGCCCCGGACCTGGCCCCCTACCGGCGGCTGATGGCCAACGCTCTGCCGGCGGTCATGGTGGCCCACGTGCTGTTTCCGGCGGTGGATTCTGCCCCGGCAAGCCTCTCCAGCCGCTGGATTCGCGACGTGCTGCGCGGAGAGCTCAGGTTTCAAGGGGTAGTGTTCGCCGATGATCTGTCCATGGGAGGGGCCGCCGCAGCCTACGGGGACATCGTCACCCGGGCACGGCAGGCACTGTCGGCAGGTTGCGACATGCTACCGGTCTGTAACAACCGAGCGAGTGTCATCGAGCTGCTCGAGCACCTGGATGGCGAGCCGCAGCCGGCATCGAGCCTGCGCCTGGTGCGCCTGCACGGGCGCGCCGGGACCGTGTGCTCCGGGCTCCAGGCCTCGGCTGAATGGACGCGCGCGCGCGAGTTGCTGGCGCGTGCCGCGGCCGCTCCGACCCTGACGCTGGACGCTGGACGCGACACATGAACAGCTGGTCGGCAGAAGCTTGGCGCCGCGTGGTCGAGAGCTCGCCCGAAGGCATCGTGATCTGCGATGCCGCGGCCCGCGAGTGCCCGGTGTTGTTCGTCAACCCGGCGTTCGTGGACATGTGCGGCTATCCGGCGGCGGCGCTGCTGGGTACCAACCTGCGGATCCTGCAGGGCACGGACCGCGACCAGGAGGCGCGCACGCGCCTGCGCGAGGCGCTCGACCGGGGCGAGCCGGCGCGGGTGCTGGTACGCAACTACCGGCCCGACGGGTCGCTCTTCTGGAACGAGATGGTGGTGCAGCCGGTGCGCAGCGCCGCCGGCCAGCTCACTCATTTCATCGGCTACCACCGCGATGCCAGCGAGCGCCTCAAGGCCGCGGAGCGCACGCCGGCAGGGCTGCCACCCTGGCTGCGGGAGGACCGCCTCACCGGCCTGCACTCGCGCGCCTACTTCCAGGAGTTGCTGCAGCGTGACTGGGTGCTCGCGCAGCGCGACTCGCACGAGATCGGCCTCACCCTGTTCGACATCGACGATCTCGGTGCCTACAACGACAAGTTCGACCGCTCGGCGGGCGATGCCTGCATCCGGCGCGTCGCGCGCGTGGTCGGCGCCGCGTACCGGCGGCGCGGGGAGCTGGTCGGGCGCTGGGAGGGTGGAACCTTCGCCGTATTGACCCAGGGGGAGGCCGCAGACAAGGCCACGGAGTACGCCCAGGTGGTGTCGCGGCGCGTGCACGAGCTGCTCATGCATCACCCCACCGCCGGCGCCGGGCGTTATGTCACCGTGAGCGCCGGGATCGCAAGTCTCGTGCCGCCGCGCGCACTGGCGCTCGAGGGACTGCTCAATGCCTGCCGCGCAGCCCTGAAGCGCGCCAAGGTGAACGGCAAGGACGGGATCGTGACCGCGGAGGCGGGGGATTTTCACTGACCCGAGCCGGCCTGTTTTCCTGTAGAAAGAAATCAGTGGTAATATTGCCACTGAAATGAGCCTCCCCGCCGTCAAAACCCGCCCGGCGCCCGATGCCGGCGTCATCCTGTCGCGCGCCACGGTGCGTGCGGCGCGCTTCCTGGCCGTGGCCCAGGCGGACCTGGCGCAGGTCATCGGTGTGAGCGGGGCGACGCTATCGCGCATCGCCCATGGCCGGAAGGCGCTCGAGCCCGGTTCCAAGCCCTGGCAGCTTGCGGCGCTGTTCGTGCGGCTGTTCCGCTCCCTGGACGCCATCGTCGGCTCGGATGATGCCGCCGCGCGTGCCTGGCTGCGCAGCGATAACCATGCCCTGGGCGGGGCGCCCCTGGCGCTCATCCGCGAACCCGCGGGCCTGGTGCGCACGGTTGACTACCTGGACGCCGCGCGCGCTCGCATCTGAGGCGCGCCGTTACAGCCACGAGCTGTGGCGCGTAGTCGAGGCGCAGCACACCGCCTCGACCATGCGCCTCACCGACTCGCTCGAGGAGCAGGCAAGCCTCGAGCTCGTGCTCGAGGAGAGCAAGCCGGCGCTGCCGCCGGCGGCGCGCAGGCTCCACTATCTGCTCGCCACGCCGTTTCGCTACCGCCCGCACATCAGCTCCCGTTTCCGCGCGCCGCTCGAGGCCGGAGTCTGGTACGGCGCGGAGGTGCTGCGCACGGCGTTGGCGGAGAAGAGCTACTGGCGACTGCGCTTTCTGCTCGACTCTCCCGCAACGCCCGACCTCCTGAAGCCCGTGCCGCACACGGCGTTTGGCGCCGCGGTGCGCACGGCAGCGGCCGTGGATCTGACGGTTGCGCCGTTGGCGCGTGACGCCTCAGTGTGGACGCACCGCGTGAGCTACCAGGGCACGCAGGCGCTCGCCGCC
>VBNH01000099.1 GCA_005878095.1 Gammaproteobacteria bacterium
CTGGTGGATGAACGGCTTCCAGAACTTGTCGAGCGGCGTGGTCCACTCTTCCTCGCCGCGCGACACCGCGTCCAGCTCGTCCTCCATCGCCGCGGTGAAGCCGTACTCCACGTAGCGATGGAAGTGATGGGTGAGGAAGCGGTTGACGATCTTGCCGATGTCGGTCGGCACGAAGCGCCGGCTATCCATGTCGACGTATTCGCGGTCCTGCAGCGTGGAGATGATGCTCGCATAGGTCGACGGCCGGCCGATGCCGTGCTCCTCCAGCGCCTTCACCAGTGAGGCCTCGCTGTAGCGCGGTGGCGGCTCGGTGAAATGCTGGGCGGCGGCGAGCGCGGCGAGCTGCACCGCATCGCCTTCGTTCATCGGCGGCAGCAGGTGATCGGCATCGTCGGCGGCCTTGGCGTCATCGGTGCCCTCCTGGTACACCGACATGTAGCCGGGCTTCACCAGCGTCGAGCCGTTGGCGCGCAGCAGGTGACGCTGCGCCCCGTCGGGCCCGGCAAGCAGGTCCACGGCGACGGTGTCGAACAGCGCGTGACTCATCTGCGAGGCGACTGCACGCTTCCAGATCAGGGCGTAGAGGCGGGAGAGGTCATCCTCGATCTTGCCCTCCACGTCCGCCGGCGTGATCGCCGCCGAGGTGGGGCGGATTGCCTCGTGCGCCTCCTGTGCATTCTTCGACTTGGTCTTGTAGATGCGCGGCTCGTCCGCGACCTCCTGCTGACCGTAAAGCCGCGCGGCCACTTCGCGGATCTCGCGCACCGCTTCGGCGGCGAGCGACACCGAGTCGGTGCGCATGTAGGTGATGAGGCCTACGCTGCCTTCGCCCAGATCCTGGCCCTCGTACAGCTGCTGCGCGAGACGCATGGTGCGCCGCGCATTGAAGCCGAGCTTGCGGGCCGCCTCCTGCTGCAGCGTCGAGGTGGTGAAGGGCGGGGCCGGATTGCGGCGGCGCTGCTTGCGATCGATCGCGAGCACCCGCAACTCGCCCCCGTCAGCGGGGCCGGCCGCCGCGCGGATGGCGCGCTCGACCTCGCGCGCCGCGGTCTCGTTGGTGAAGCTGAACTGCTCGACCTTCTGGCCGCGATACTCCAGCAGCTTCAGCGGGAAGGACTGCGAGCTGTGCGCGCCCTCGCCCTCGATGGTCCAGTACTCCTGCACCACGAACGCGCCGATCTCCTCCTCGCGCTCGCAGATCATGCGCAGCGCCGGGCTCTGCACGCGCCCCGCCGACAGCCCGCGGCGCACCTTCTTCCACAGCAGCGGCGAGAGATTGAAGCCGACCAGATAGTCGAGCGCGCGGCGCGCCTGCTGGGCGTTGACGAGCTCGAGCGACAGTCCGCGCGGCTGCCCGACCGCCTCGCGGATGGCGTTGCGCGTGATCTCGTAGAACACCACGCGATGCACGTCCTTGCCGTCGAGATCGCCGCGCGCGTCCAGGATCTCCTTGAGGTGCCAGGCGATCGCCTCGCCCTCGCGATCCGGGTCGGTCGCCAGATACAGCGCCTTCGCCTTGTGCAGCGCGCGCGCGATGGCCTCGACGTGCCGCTGGTTCTTGTCGAGCAGCTGGTACTTCATCCGGAAGCCGTTGTCGGGATCGACCGCGCCCTCCTTGGGCACCAGGTCACGCACGTGCCCGTAGGAGGCGAGCACCTCGAAATCGCGGCCCAGATATTTCTTGATCGTCTTGGCCTTGGCGGGCGATTCGACTATGACCAGATTGTCTGCCATGAGTTAGGTAAAAACACTCGAGCCCAAGACGAAAAACCGCGGACGAGCCGCGGACCTGACCTCACCTCGCGGCGCCGCGGCGCGCTCAATGCGGAGCATGAGTGCGCACATCCGCGTTATCTTCGAGCATGTGGCGGTCGAAGACGTAGATCAGGATGTCGAGAACGCTGCCAGTCATCATTCAAGGTAATCGGCCATAGCGGCCGCCCGGAAGTGCCGCCACACGTCCCTGCAGCTCGAGTATCAGCAGCATCGAGGCAACTGACTCGGGGGCCAAGCGGGTGCGCGCGACGAGAAAATCGATGGTCGCGGGTTCAAAGCCGAGCGCATCTAACAGCATTTCATACTCCTTGTCCAATACCGGCGGCTGTTGCAGGTGCCCAGGCGCGGTCGTAAGTGTTTCTTTCGGAACCGAAATCCGCAGCTCCGCCAGAACGTCCGCGGCTTCCTCCACCAGCTTCGCGCCGTCGCGTATGAGTTGGTGGCAGCCGCGCGAGACCGGACTGTGGATCGAGCCCGGGATCGCAAACACCTCGCGCCCGGATTCCGCCGCCAGGCGCGCGGTGATGAGCGAGCCGCTGTAGCGCGCGGCCTCGACCACCAGCGTGCCGAGCGCGAGGCCGCTGATGATGCGGTTGCGCCGCGGGAAGTGCTGACGGAGCGGTGCGGTGCGTGGCGGGAACTCCGACACCAGCGCGCCGCGGACCCGAATACGCGCCGCGAGGCCCTCGTGCTGTTGCGGATAGACGCGATCGAGGCCGGTGCCGCACACGGCCAGCGTGAGTCCCTCGACCGACAGCGCCCCTTCGTGGCTGGCGGCATCGATCCCGAGCGCCAGTCCGCTGGTCACGGTGAGCCCGGCGCGCGCAAACCACGCCGCGAACGCGCGCGCAGTGGTGCGACCGCTCGGCGTGGGGCTGCGCGAGCCGACCATGGCGAGCTGCGGCGAGCTGAGCGCTTGCGCGGATCCGAGGACGTAGAGCGCCGCGGGCGCGCCGGCGGTCTGCCCGAGCAGCGGCGGATAGTCCGGGTCGGTGCACAGCATGATGCGCGCGCCGCTGGCGGCGAGCCAGGCGAGATCCTCTTCGATCGCCGCCTCGTCGGGCGAGCTCAGAAAGTCGCGCGCGGCGCGGGGCAGCTGCACCTCGCGAGCCGCGCGCGGCTCGGCCGCGCGTGCCGGCTCGCCGCCCACCGCGGCGATCAGGGCCCGCAGGTGCTCGGCGCTTAAGCCCGGGGCCCGCGCCAGCAGCGCGCGCGCACGGATCGCATCCATGCGCGCGAGCATAAAGCAAAGCCGCTCAGGGGTTACGCACCACGTCGGCGACGTGAATGGTGTCGGAGGCGCCGACGATCAGCCCGAAGCTCACGCGATCGAACACCTTGAACACCAGCAGCGTTCCGCTGCGCTCGTCCGGAAGTTTCACCTTGGGCGCGAACGAGGTGCCGAAGCCGCTGCCGATCTTCTTGCCGCCGCGGAACAGGTCGCGCACCACCGCGCCCGCCTGGTCGACCGCGAGCACGTTGCCGGGCTCGAGTCCGTGGCGCTTGCCGCGATTGATGACGACCACCTCGTAGGGCCCGACGAGGTCGGTGCCACCGACCACGTTGATGATGCGCCCGCTCACCGGGCCCGCCGGCGAACGCAGCGCGAAGGTGACCGGGGTCTCGCTGACGTCGGCGGACAACAGCCGGTCGCCGCGCAGCGTCTCGCGCGCCGGGTCGATCAGCAGCGCCTTGGCGGGATCGCCCGCGTGCTGCACCAGCGCGGTGGCCGTGTAGATTCCCACGTAGCCGACCACCTTGCCGTCGTCCGGGTCGCGCAGGGGATCGGCGACGTGCACGACGGCGAAGCGGGCGTTCTCGCCAGCCGCGAGATTGCGTACGTACACTTCGTTGCCGGAGCCGGCGATCTCGTGCATGTCGCGGAACGCAAACACGTACGGCGCGTCACGGATCTGATCGGCGGTCAGCACCGTCGGCCGCGACAGGAACGCGGCGATGGCGCCGTAGGGAATGGTGGGGATGGCGCTGTCGAGCGGCGTGGCGCGCAGGCGCGGATCAAGCCGCACGGCACCGGCCTGCTCGAGGCTCACCTGCGGGCGGCCGTCGGCGCCGAACGCCAGCGCCAGGGTGTCACCCGGATAAATCAGGTGCGGATTGGCGACCTGGGGATTGATGATCCACACCTCGGGCCACAACCACGGATCGCGCAGGTACATCGTGGCGATGCCCCAGAGCGTGTCGCCGCGTTTGACCGTGTAGTGCTTCGGCGCGCCCGGCTTGAGCACGGGGCCGGTCTCGACCGGCGGCGCAGCCGCGGGCGCCGCGGTGGCCCCCGCGGCGTTGATGGCCGCCTCGGTCGCCGTCATCTCCGGCTCGGCGGGGACGGCGCGCGCGTCGCCGGCCGCCTGCGTCATCACCGGCGCGGGGGCGGAGGCTTGGGCCGGCGTGCGCCGCAGATGCGAGCAGCCGCAAACCGTGATCGCGACGATCAGTAAGCCCGCCGCCAGGCGAGCTCCAAGTACTTGATTCGAGACCATCCTCCACTCCTCATTGCGCGAGGTGGACCACACGACCTGCGCCCGAGATTCTAGTTGTTATACTGGCATGGCGCCCGCTCGGCATGCGAATTAATGTCGAGTTTGTGCGCTGGATCACGGGCGGCCCCGCCCCCATGTCAGGCAGCCATGGCCTTGAGAACCATCCTCGAGTTCCCCGACCCCCGGTTGCGCACGCGTGCGCAGCCGGTGACCCGCTTCGATGCGGCCCTCGGCACGCTGGTCGCTGACCTGCTCGAGACCATGTACGGCGCTCCGGGCATCGGGCTCGCGGCGACCCAGGTCGATGTGCACCAGCGCGTCATCGTCATCGACGTCTCGGCCGAGCACAACCAGCCGCTGGTGCTCATCAACCCGCAGATCCTCGCGCGCGAAGGGGAGGCGAGCAGCGAGGAAGGGTGTCTGTCGGTGCCGGGGATTTTCGATGAAGTGAAGCGCGCGGCGAAGATCCGGCTGCGCGCACAGGATCGCACCGGCGCGCCGTTCGAGCGCGATTACGACGACATCCTGGCGGTGTGTATCCAGCACGAGATCGATCACCTCGACGGCAAGCTGTTCGTCGACTACCTGTCGGATCTGAAGCGCGAGCGCATTCGCAAGAAGCTCGAGAAGGAGCGCCGGGAGCGCGTCTCGCATGCGGCCGCGGCGAGCCCGGGCAGCGCGCGCCGCGCGTACTAGTCGATGGGAAAAAGTCGCCTGCGGCGCTTTTTCGGACCGCGGCTGCGTTTCCGCCGGCAAAAGGCGCGGCTTTTGCCGGCTGCTCATTGCCAGTGTTTTGGGTCAGCTAGTCCGACAGGCTGGTAGTGTTGCGCGTCGCCTTTGCCGGCACGCCTGAATTCGCGCTGCCAGCCCTCGCGGCGCTGCTCGCGCGACACAGCGTCGTCGGGGTTTTGACGCAGCCGGACCGGCCCCGGGGCCGCGGCCGCAAACTCGCCGCGAGCCCGGTGAAGAGCGCGGCGCTCGCCGCTCATCTGCCGCTCGCGCAGCCGCAGACTCTCGACAGCCCCGAGGCGCGCGCGGCGCTCGTCGACTGGCAACCGCAGGTGCTCATCGTCGTGGCCTATGGACTGATCCTGCCACGCGAGGTTCTCGCCCTGCCCCCCCTGGGGTGCCTCAACATCCACGCGTCGCTCCTGCCGCGCTGGCGCGGAGCGGCGCCCATCCAGCGGGCGATCCTCGCCGGCGACACCGAAACCGGGGTCACGATCATGCAGATGGACGCGGGTCTGGACACGGGCCCCGTGCTGCTGCAGCGCCGGCTCGCCATCGCCGCGAGCGACACCAGCGGCTCGCTCCACGAGGCGCTTGCAAGCCTCGGCGCCGCGGCGCTCCTCACCGCGCTCGATGGACTGGCTGCCGGCCTCGCGGCCCGCCCGCAGCCGCCCGAGGGCGTCACGTATGCACCCCGGATCGAAAAGGCCGAGGCCCGCATCGACTGGAGCCGCGACGCCCTCGAGATCGAGCGCCAGGTGCGCGCTTTCAATCCCTGGCCGGTGGCCGAGACGGCGCTGGACGGTGAGGCGCTGCGCATCCTGGCGGCGCAGGCAGAGCCCGCCGCGGCCCTGCACGATAACGACCCTACAAAGGGCGATAAAAGCGCCGATCCTGGCGTGATCATCGCCGTACACGATGACTTCATGCGCGTTCGATGCGGTCGGGGCTGCCTGCGCGTGACCCACGTGCAGCGCCCCGGGCGCCGGCAGGTCGCCGTACGCGACTATTCGCACAGTGTGGCCCTCGCCGGGCGGCAGCTTGGCTAGGACTCCCTGGGCCCCTGGCGCGCCGGCCCTGGCGGGGGCGGCGCGGGCGGTCGAGGAGGTGATCAGATGCGGCCGCTCCGCGGACGCAGCGCTCAAGCGCCTCGCGAATGCGCACGACCGCGCGGCGATTCGCGCCATCACTCTGGGGACGCTGCGCTGGTACCTGCGCCTCGCGCCCGCGGTCGAGGAGCTGCTCACGCATCCATCCGGTGTGCCAAGCCCCGTCCGGGCGCTGCTCGCCGTAGCCGCCCACCAGATCGAGTACTCGCGCAACGTGGCCGAGGCGACCGTGCATGCGGCGGTCGATGCTGCGCGCCTCCTGGGCGCGCAGCGGGCCACCGGGCTCATGAACGCGGTGCTGCGACGGTTCGTCGCCGAGCGTGCATCGCTCCTCGCCCGTGTGGATGAGCAGCTGCCCGCGCGCACCGCACACCCGGCCTGGCTCGTGCAGCAGATCGCAGGCGCCTGGCCCGGGCAAGACCTGGCCATACTGGCAGCCAACAACGGCCATCCACCCATGACGGTGCGTGTCGACGCCTCGCGCGTGGACGCGCGGGCTTATGTCGCCGAGCTGGCCGAGGCGGAGATTGACGCGTATGCGGTGCAGTGGGTTGAGAACGCGGTCACTTTGAATCACCCGGTGCCCGTAAGTCGCCTGCCGGGCTTCGGCGACGGCCGGGTCTCGGTGCAGGACGCGGGCGCGCAACTGGCGGCGCCCCTGCTGCAGGTGCGCGGCGGCATGCGGGTGCTCGATGCCTGTGCCGCTCCCGGGGGCAAGACCGGCCACCTCCTGGAGCAGGCAGGCGCAGGCGCGGATCTGACGGCCGTGGACATTGACCCCGACCGGGTGGCGTTGCTCGAGGAGGGTCTGCGGCGACTGAGGCGCACCGCGCGGGTGGTGGCGGCAGACGTTCGCGATCCGGGCAGCTTCTGGGACGGTCGGCCGTTCGAGCGGATTCTGGTGGACGCTCCCTGTTCCTCGACCGGTGTGATCCGCCGTCATCCGGACATCAAGCTCCTGCGACGCCCGGGCGACCTGGGTGCGCTCGCCGCCGGACAGCTCGCGATCCTCAGGGCCGCGGTCACCATGCTCGCTCCCGGCGGGCGCCTGCTGTACTCGACCTGCTCGATACTGCCGGCCGAGAACGAGGAGGTGGTGACACGGCTGCTGGCGCAGGAGCCGCAGATGAGACGCGCCGCGATGCCGAGCGGCGCCGCGCTCGCGCCGGGTGCGCTCGATCGCACGGTGGGCGTGCAGCTGCTGCCCGGAGCTGAGGCAGGGACGGACGGCTTCTATTATGCTTGTCTCGAAAAGACAACGGCCGGAACCTGAGACCGGTTATCCGGTCGCAGATCCATTACAGGCTCTGTCGCATC
Source organism: Gammaproteobacteria bacterium (assembly GCA_005878095.1). Lineage (GTDB taxonomy): Bacteria > Pseudomonadota > Gammaproteobacteria > Steroidobacterales > Steroidobacteraceae > 13-2-20CM-66-19. Next base: position 7,430 of record VBNH01000099.1, read on the forward strand.
CATGCTACGCGGCGATGCAACAAGGGATGGTTTGATCCGGGGCTGGCTGCTCACGACGACCTGCGTGATGGCCCTGGCGAGCTGGCGTCCAGCTTACGGCGATGCGCTCGACGGGGTGCTCGAGGTGCGTTCCGCCTACGTGAACCTCGACAGGGGGGTGTTTGTGCTGTACGCGCGCATCGGCTATCCCATGAGTCCCGCCATCCGCCGCGCGCTGCGGGACGGCCTGACACTCACGTTCGACCTCGAGGTGCGCGTGGACCGGGAGCGGCGCTTCTGGTTCAGCATGAACATCGTCGACCTGACGCTGCGGCGCGAGCTGAGCTACCACGCGGTGAGTGACCGCTACGTGGTGCGCAACAGCAAGAGCGGCGCCCAGGAGAACTTCGCGACGCCGGACGAGGCGCTGGAGTACCTGGGCAAGGTGGACGCCTGGCCGATTGTGGTGGAGCCGCAGCTCGATGGCGGCAACTACACTATCAGCGTACGCGCCGGCGTGCGCCGCGGCCACCTGCCGGCCAGCTTACGCGCGATTCTCTTCTGGACCAACGACTGGGCACGGGTGAGCGAGTGGTACTCATGGTCACTCCCGGTGTGAACGGGCGCCCGCGGCGCTTGCGCTGGGTCGCAGTCGCGCAGGCGCTGCTGTGGAGCGCCATCGGGCTGGGAGCGTTCCTGCTGCTCGCCGAGAGCGTGCAGAACTCGTCCGCATTCGACCGCCTGCGGCCCTGGATTCTGCTGGTGGACTTCGGCGGCGTGATCGTCCTCAGCGTGCTGCTGGCGCGCAAGCTCTGGCGCCTGGTGCGCGACTATCGCGCGCACGTGCCCGGCTCGCGTCTCACGGCGCGCACCGTGGGCATCTTCGGGGCGCTGGTCATTGCGCCGCTGCTGATCGTGTATCTGTCGTCGCTCGAGTTCATCAATCGCGGCATCGACAGCTGGTTCAAGGTCGAAGTGAAGCAGGGACTGAACGACGCCCTCGGGTTGTCGCGTGCGGCGCTCGACCTGCGCATGCGGGAGTACTCGGTGAGAACGGTGGCGCTCGCCGCGGCCCTGAGCGACGCTGCGCCCGCCGAGGTGCAGTCGAGGCTCGATGCGGAGCGGCGCGCCAGCCAGGCCACCGAGATCGCCCTCTTCGGTCCACACGAGCACATCCTCGCCGCAAGCCTCGACGGTCCCCTGGAAGGCCTGCCCTCGCAGCCGCCCGCGGACCTGGTGCGGCAGGTGCAGCAGCGCCGGCCTTACGTCAGTCTCGAGCCGCGCGCCGGCGGACACTACCTGATCCGCACCGCCGCGGCGCTCGGCGATGCTGGCGCGGGCCACGACGCGCGCTTCCTGGTGGCGGTCTACCCCGTGCCGGCGCAGCTTGCCGCGCTCTCGGAGGCGGTGCAGAGCTCCTACCACCAGTACGGCGACCTGGCGGCGCTGCGTGAGCCCTTGAAGACCAGCTTCCGGCTCACGCTCACGCTGGTGCTGCTGCTCGCCATGCTGGCGGCCATCTACGGGGCGATCTTCTCGGCGCAGCGCCTGGTGCGTCCGGTGCAGGATCTCATCGAGGGCACGCGCGCGGTCGGCAAGGGCGACTTCGGCACACGGCTGCCGCTGCCCTCGCGCGATGAGATGGGGTTCCTGGTGCACTCCTTCAACGACATGACCAAGCGCCTGCGGCGCGCGCGCGCCGAGGCCACTCACAGCCAGCAGGCGGTGGAGCGCGAGCGCGAGCGCCTCGCGATCATCCTGGCGCGCCTCTCGACCGGGGTGCTCGCCATCGACCGCAGCATGACCGTGCGCACCGCGAACGAGGCCGCCGGCGCGATCCTGGGTACCGACCTGTCGGCGGCCAGCGGGCGCTCGCTCCCCGAACTCGCCGCGGGCAACGAGCGCCTCGGACAGTTCGTCGCCGCGCTCGCGGTGCGCTTTGCCGGCGGGCGCGAGGAGTGGCGCGAGCAGCTCGACCTGGACGGCGCCACCGGACGCCGCACGCTCATGTGCGCCTGCACCCCGCTCCCGGGCGAGGACGCCGATACGGGCTTCGTGATCGTGTTCGACGACATCACCACGCTCCTGCAGGCGCAGCGCGATGCCGCCTGGGGCGAGGTCGCACGGCGCCTGGCGCACGAGATCAAGAATCCCCTCACCCCCATCCAGCTGTCCGCCGAGCGCCTGCGCCGACGCCTGCTCGCCGGCATGAGCGAGCGCGATGCCGAGATCCTCGAGCGCGGCACGCGCACCATCGTGCAGCAGGTGCAGACCATGCAGCAGATGGTGAACGCCTTCAGCGAATACGCGCGCGCACCGGAGATGCAGATCACCCGCTTCAGCCTGAATCAGCTCATCACCGAGGTGGCGGACCTGTACCGCTCGCAGGCGCCGCGCACCCGTATCCGCCTCGACCTGGATGAGCACCTCGAGGGCATCGAGGCCGATCGCGGCCGGGTGCGCCAGATCCTCAACAACCTGGTGACCAACGCCCTGGAGGCCCTCGATGGCGTGGGCACCCCGACGCTCGAGATCGCGACCCGGCTCGAGCCCGGCGCCGATGCCAAGTACGCCGCCGTGACCGTATGTGACAATGGCCCCGGGTTTCCGCGCGAGCTCCTCGGCAAGGTATTCGACCCCTACGTCACCAGCAAGCCGAAAGGCACGGGACTGGGGCTGGCCATTGTGAAGAAGATCATCGAGGAGCACGGCGGGCGAATCGATGCCGACAATCGGCCCGAAGGTGGAGCGCGCGTGCGCATGGTGCTGCCGGTCAAGGACAGCACCCGGTCTGCCACGGGAGGCGCGCGCGAGCGGTTGGATCAGTTGCGGAGGGAGCGGGCATGAGCAGTCCACACATTCTCGTGGTCGATGACGAGGCGGATATCCGCGGTCTGCTGAAGGAGATTCTCTCCGAGGAGGGCTACGAGGTGGACGTGGCCGCCAACGCCGCGCAGGCGCGCGCCTCGCGCGCCCGCCAGATCCCCGATCTCGTGTTGCTCGACATCTGGATGCCGGACGTGGACGGCATCACGCTGCTGCGTGAATGGTCGGCCGCCGCCGCCGACGGCTGCCCGGTGGTGATGATGTCCGGGCACAGCACGGTCGAGACGGCCGTGGAGGCCACGCGGCTCGGCGCGTTCGACTTCGTGGAGAAGCCGCTGTCGCTCGCGAAACTGCTGCGCACCGTGGAGCGCGCCCTGGATGCGGGCCGGCGCCATCGCCAGGCGGGCAAGCTCCTCGGCTCCCCGCTCGCGGTACCGATCGGCAAGAGCCGGCTCATGCAGCAGCTGCGCGCGGAGCTGCAGCAGATGGCGGCCCTTCCTTCCCCGATGCTGCTGGTCGGGGAGCCCGGCTCCGGACGCGAGGCCTTCGCGCGCTACCTGCACGAGCACGGACCTCGCGCCGGCGCGCCGTTCGTGCCGCTCATCGCCTCGAGCCTGCGCGACGCGGACGCCGAGAGCCGGCTGTTCGGCCGCGAGCCGGCAGACGGGCCGGCGGTCGCGGGCGTTCTCGAGGAGGCGGGCAACGGGACGCTGTTCATCCACGAGCTCGAGGACCTGCCGCCCGGGGCGCAGCGACTGCTGGTGGGCGTGTTCGAATCGGGGCAGTTCACGCGCCTGGGAGGAGCTGAGCCGCTGAGTCTGCGCGCCCGCCTGCTGGCCTCCGCCCAGCCCGGCGTCGAGCAGCGTGCCGGCACCGAGGCGCTGCGCCGCGATCTGCTCGCGCACCTCAACGTGCTGCTGATGCGCGTGCCGCCGCTGCGCGAGTACGCCGAGGACGTGCCGGAGCTGCTGCGGCATCAGGTGGATCGCCTGGTCGACGCCGACGGGCTGCCCTACCGGCGCTTTTCCGTCGCGGCGCAGAACCGCCTGCGCAACTATCCCTGGCCGGACAACGTGCGCGAGCTCAGGCACCTGGTGCACCGGCTGCTGATCCACGGTGGCGCGGAAGAGATCCGCCTGGAGGAGATCGAGCGCGAGCTCGCGGTGCAGACCCCGCCGGATGAGCCGCTGGTGAAGCAGGACCTGCTGGCGCTGCCGCTGCGCGAGGCGCGCGAGCAGTTCGAGCGCGCCTACCTGCAGCAGCAGCTGCTGCTGTGTAACGGCAAGGTGGGACAGCTCGCCAAGCGCGTCGGCATGGAGCGCACGCACCTGTACCGGAAGCTCCGCTCCCTCGGCGTCGACTTCCGCAACATCAGCGAGGAGTGAGAGCCACGCTCGCATGTGCGCAGCCGCGATCGCGAAAGAGGCCTTTCGGGGCCGCCGCAAGTACATCCCTGTAGGCTGCGGGCGCGCCGTCCCTGGCGCGCACGCCCCCGAAAGGCCTCTTTCGCGCTCACAGCTCCGTTCGTGACATGGCCGTCAGCAGCGATTACCTCGACTACGTTCAGGATCAGCTCAGCGGCCTGGGCGGAGTGAGCTCGCGGCGCATGTTCGGCGGCGTCGGCCTGTACTGCGATGAGTTCTTTTTCGCGCTCATCGACGACGACACCCTGTATCTGCGCGTCAACGATGCCAACCGCGCGGACTTCACCACCCGCGGCATGGGTCAGTTCCGGCCCTACGCCGACCGGCCCGAGCTCAGCATGAGCTACTACGAGACCCCGGCGGATGTGCTGGAGGATGCCGCGGCGCTCGTGGCATGGGCGCGCCGTTCGGTCGCGGCGGCGATGGCCGCGGCGAAGCTCGCCGGCAAGCCGGCCGCCAAGGCCGCGAAACCCGCTGCCAAGCAGGCTGCGAAAAAGGCCGCCGGCGGCGCGGGAGGCGCCGGTACGCCCAGGTCGCGCCCGCAGAGATGATCGAGGCTGCCCCAGAGATGATCGAGGCCGCGATCGGCCGACGTTTCGCCCTATTTCTCCAACACAATCACGTTCGAAGTCCACTCCGGATCGCCGATCGAGGAATCCTCAATTACTTCCCTGACCCTGCAGTCAGCTTCGTGTGCGATTGCGGACACGGCGGATTGCGGCAGGCAATGCATCTCGAACACACCTGGGGTCGGCGTACTTTCGAGATAGGAGTCGATATCGAACCGGTACTGCCGCGCGTAGGTTGGAATCTGGAACACCGCGAGCCCGCGCGGCACCAGGGACTTCAGCGCGCGACGCAGGATTGCAGCCATGATCGGTGGTGGATTGTGCTGCAGGACGATAACCGAGAACCAGAGATCAAACGGTTGTGCCATTCCAAGAGCCGGCGGCATGGCGAGGTCGTAGTCGATGTTCGTCAAGCCGGCGTTAGCCGACCGGGCCTGGGCATGTGCGAGATGCGGGCGGGAAATGTCGCGCGCGATGACTCGCGTGAAGCACTCGGCCAAATGGTTGGTAACGCGCCCGAGGCCGCAGCCATATTCAAGCACCGTCGTGAAATCGCCGGGCTTGCGGCCCGCACGAGCGAGTGTCGCGACCAACCAGTCACGATCAACATGGCCGGAGGCGAAGAATTGGTCCTCGGTGCTCGCGATCCGAGCAGGCAAATATTCATCATGACTCAGGACCGACCAATGTGGTTTCGTTTCGCCCAGCTCGGCCCAGGTTGCCGCGACCCGGGACGACAGACGCTCGAGCGTCGCTCCGGTGCACTGCCACTCAACCTGAAGAGGCGGCGCCGCGCGGTCGAACTTGCCGCGGCTAGCCGGCATATGGGAGGTCGCTGCCGGCTCAGACGGCGTGGAGACCTGAAGGTCGGTGTCGGGCGGGCGCCCATAAAGCTCCCACTCGACTGCCGGCACTAACCCAAGCGCTGCCCAGGGCTGAGTTTCCGAATTGGTCTCGCCAGAGCGAGCCGAGGTCAGCACCTCAATTGTGTCACCTTCGCGGCGCAGCGCCGCGAACAAGCCTCTGCGCGCAACCTCGGTCAGCTCGTTCATGTACGCCAAGATCTCGCTATCGAGTGGCAGCAAGCCGGCTGCGTGAACCTGGCGGATCGCGTTGAAAGCACGAAGAGCGAGACCCAACTTAAACACCCAGAATCCGCCGTCCTGCGGCGGAACACCCGTGCGACTCCTGACCCATAGGGATTCAAAGCTCAGGCTCGGGTGCCCGTATTGTTCGGCGGAGGCGAGGAAAATGAGAGTGCCCCGCAGCGCGCGGTGAATCGCCTGCGATATGCGATTTCCCGGGTCGCCGTATACGGCAGCGCGGGCCAGCGCCAGAAGCGCGGAACAATGACAGTCGAGTTCTGGCGGCTGTGGCACCGAGAACACCGTCTCGCCCCGCCCCCCTTCAACCGCCCGTTCGAGCCGCAGCAGGAGCGCCACGCATGAAGAAAGAAGAGCTCCATACTGCTGCCAGCCGAAGGCTCGGATCATGCAATCCAACGACAGGATGACGAAGCTCAATCCGCGAATAAAGGCCGGTTCGCCGGCGCCGGGCTCATCGGGGCGATGCGTTTCAATATAGATGCCGAGGTGCCGGTCATACCATTCCTTGAGCGCGTCGAGTCTTTCCCGGGCTGGAGTAGATCTGTAGCGGCCCTGCTTGGAGAACAGCAGGGTGAGAGCAACGGCATTCAGCTCCGCGCCGATGTCATACGACATGCTCGGATCGACGTTGCCGTTCTTGACTGCGTCCTCGAGAACTCGTCGATAGATATCGGGCTCGCGGTAATAGCCGCCGCCGGTGAGCAGTCGGTCCTCAGTGACCGAGCGCGTTTCCTGCGGCGCGATCCGACCCAGGAAGTAACGCGGGTAGATCCAGTGATAGCGCCCCGAGCGCGAACCCTCAGCTATGATGTCGCCGAGCTGGCTTCCGTTCCGCAAGCGCACATGAAATCCATGCGCAAAGCCAGGTACTGCCCCCGTCTCACTGATGCCCAGATAATCGGCGCCGCCGATATGCAACTTCGTGGCCGGTTCGCCTGTCGGAGCACGCCGCTCATACCGTCCCTCAACTCCGACAACAGCGCTGTCGAAATTCCCGCCGCTGCTCAACTGGTCGAATGCCGTGGAGAGCTGCACGTCCTGCAAAGTGATGCCCGGGAGCGTGGTGATCTCAGCCTCCACCTCGATCGCCGGACGCGCTTTCCACAAGCTGTAGCGGTAAGTCAGGTTGCAGACACGCCGGCGCCGGCCGATGAGTGGGCGTGCCTCGATCACACTGGTGTGGCTGAAAACAATGCGTTCGGGCTGTTCGTCGATCGAGCAGTGTGTGATCGCATCTTCGACGTCCACAACCTGCCGTCGTCCGCCATAGCGGAAGCGCAGTGCATTCCCGCTGTACTCGCCCAGGAAGCGGGTCCGGTCATCATTGAATCGGATCGAGGGACAGACTCGACCCGTCTGCAGATTGCCGGTCAAATTGAAGAAACTGTTGTATGCCTTGAAAGACTCCGGGCGCCCATCGAGGAGACGAAGTTCCGGGACTGCGGACCGGCGTTGGATGATGCGCTCAGGGGACAGGCGCAGGACATAGTCCAACGTAGCGTCGGCGAGGTCCGGATATGTGTCATGCAATCGCGGTACCGCGAAAAGCTCGGCGGTCTTGCCAGAGTCATCAGCCCAGAACCAGGCAGTGTCGTTGATGCGCTCGGCGGTCTCCGCAATCGCAATAGAGGAGCCCGGTCTAGCGGGCTCGAGGGGCTTTGCCAGGTTCTGAACGATAAACTCGGCCATGCCGGCGAGAGCCGCGTCGGCGGAGAGACGCAGCCCGCCGCGCTCGGTACCAGTCTGACGTGCCGCCCACTGCGCAATGTCTCGCAGGGCCCCGAGGTGAATATTGCTATTGCGCAATTTGAGCGGCGGGCCGTCCGTGCGCAGCACGATGAACACTTCGTTGGCGAACGTCGGCTTCGCGCGTGAGAGAAATTCCTGGAGAAAAGACGGTTCGATCTGTTCGTAAAGGCCCTTGTGGATCACCAGCCCCTGAAAGAATTCAGGCTCATGTGAACCGATCTCACCATAGGGCACGACGGAGGGTAGTAGCGCCTTGAAATCTTCGTGCGCCGCAACACCCAAACCCCGGGCAGACACTGTTTGCAGATGATCGATTACCTCCAGCCAATGTCTATCCATTCGTTTTTCCGTTCGACCGGCGACTACTGCGAGAGGGTAATCGCGCGATCGATCGGGTAGATGGTCGAGACAATCAGTGTCATGAACTTCTGCAGCTCGGCGGCCGGCGCGTTGGCGACATAAAGGACGTCGCTGTTCCGGATCGGGAAAGTCTGGGCCACGAAGAACGATCTTGGGTCCTTCAGATCGATACTGTATATAACCGGCACCTTTCCATCGGGCGTTGTTCCGGGCGTCTTTGGCCATTCCAGAGCATCCCTTGACTCGAATCGGAAAATGAAGACACCGCGCGCATTCGCGCGCGAGTCGACTACGCCTCCGACGCGCGCCAATGCTTGCGCAAGGGAAATCCCCTGCGCTTCGAACTTCACCTCGTCGCTCTTGCCGGTCGCCCCAAGCGCCGTGAAGCTGAGGGGCTGGAAGAGCGCTGTGACGACATCACCGGGCCGCAAGGCGATGTTTTGCCGCGGATCGCGGATGACCGTACCGAGGGGCAGCGCATGCACGCTCGCCCCGCGGGTGACCTGCAGGGTTACTTTCTCCACGTCTTGCTTCGTACCACCAGCGGCAGCGAGCGCGTCCAGGAGCCGTTCGCCACGAGGAGTGAGGGCCATGCGTACACTGTTGGCGACTTCGCCAACCACGGTTACGTAGCTGGTGTTGTTGACCACGAGACGTACGAGGACCTGTGGCTGATTCGCCTTGCCATGCAACTGGCGTGCGATTTCCGTCTCGATGTCCTCGAGCTTCTTTCCGCCAGCCCGGATCTGACCGGCGAACGGAACGTAGATAGTGCCCTCGGCACTCACCATCTGTGTGGGGAAGACCGTCATGTTCGAGACCGCCGGGAGCGCCGAATCCCGGACGGTTGACGAGAACAGCGCTGCGGGAGGCGCCTCCCAGACGGACACCTCCAGAATGTCTCCCGGTCCGACAGTCTCGTTGCTGCCGGGAGCGCCCTGGAATAGCTCCGAGAAGAGCCCCTGCTTGCGCGATTCAGCGAGTGCCCTGGCGACGGAATCGGTGACCTGAACTACCTGAATGTCCCTGGCCGCTGCCAGTTGCACCTCGTGGCGCGACGGGCCGCTGTTCGGTAACTCTGCGCACGCGCAGACTGCCACCGTGAGCAGTAGAACTGCGATCGCCTTGGCGGGGTTGCTCATGACTGCCCTGGGCTGGTGTGCCCTGGCGGCTGCGGGGTGAGTCCCTCGGGTAGTGCGTTTGGGTGGCAGGCAAGGAGGCTGAGACCGGACAAGGCGACGCCTCTCCTGAGGACGCTCGGATCGTCGCTCAGGTGCCGAAACGCGAACAACGTGCTGACACGGAAGCCGATAGTCAGTGTTTCCGTGTCTGAGGCCGCGAGCACCGCGGCGTACACCTCCAGGTCGTCACCCCCGCGCGCAAAGACAGATATGACAGAGATCTCTCGTCCGTTGCTCAGCACCGAGAAGCACTCCTTTTGCAATGGAGTGACAAAACGTTGCACCGAGAACACCAGCGTGTAACAGACGCCGGGCCGGACCGCGAACTCCAAAGTGGCAGTGGGGCTCAGGCTCCAGAGGTGTCTGTTGCGCTCATCGGCCATCACATCTGACCAGCCGTGACCCCAATACGGCATGCCGGCAACCCATTTGAGAACCCCGTCATCCCCAACGGTGTTGGGATTTCGGGGTTTGGCCATGGACACATGAGGACGCGGCGCCTCTGGGCGCTTTCTCACGTACTCGTACAGCTCGAAGTCCGCCTCGTTCAGGGCGCGGATTTTTCGCAGAACGTCATCCGAAACAGGGGTCGACAAACGGTAGGATCGGTGCTTGGGCAGCTCATGCTCGGGAAATAATCCAAAGTACTCACTCAACCTCGACATCAGGGCAGGCAGCTCCTCTGTCACCCCGACCACGGCGCAGGAATCCACGAAGGCCTTCGCGACCTCAAGATTAACGGGCGCGACTTCCTCGAGGATACGTAGCTCGCCCGGAGTTTCCGTGGGAGGCTCGGATTCGGCGGTCGCCGAGAAGTTAGCTGTCTGGTAATTCGCCACCAGGCACTGCGTCGCGGGATGCTCTATGAACTGTTCGATGGAGAAGCCTTCGGCCCGTACCATGGGAAACGGGTGTTTCTCGGGGGAGAATTTGAGATGCCAGAAGTGGGAGACGACGCGCTCTACGGGGTCGCGGAGCACTGCAATTGGCGTGAAACCCTTGTCCTCTCCGAAGAGCTTCATGATTGCAGAGCCGAAATGCCCGCGAACAAACTTCTTTCCGACCAGCGAACCACGCGGTAGCCGCAGCAACTCAGGCCAGGTGGTCGCGGCAAGCAAAATCTCATGATAGGCGTAATGTCTCTGAATCCAACTGATCAGCGAGGTGCCGGCCGTCTTCATTATGTGAGGAAACACCATTCTCCTGGTCGAGCTACCATTGAGTAAGGCCATCCTTCGATCCCGAGTAGCTGACTTCATATAAATTTCCCGTACATCGCGCTCAAACGGCTCTGGTAGTTATCCATGGAAAAGAGCTCGGCGCGGGCAAGTCCGCGTTGAACCAGCGAGTCTCGCAACCCATCGTCGGCGTCAATGGCCCGGATTGCCTCGGATATCTCTCGCGTGTCATACGGATTTACCAGGATGGCCGCGTCACCTGCGACTTCCGGGATCGAGGCCGTCGTGGCGGAGATAACCGGCGTACCGAGCGTCATGGATTCCAGAACGGGAAGGCCAAAACCCTCGTAGAGTGATGGGAAGATCGCTGCCTTGGCGCCTTTAATGAGGCTCACGAGAAGCGGAAAGGACGCGTAACTCAGCTGGATCACCTGCTTTTTTACGCGCGTTACGTTTTGGACCTGCACAAGCGAGCGAATGTTGTCGTCGTAGAGAAGCTTCAGCTCGTCTTCGGACTTCCACGCCTGCGCCCCCACGATCACCAGTGGCGGCTCGACTCCGCTGCCCAGGTAGGCCTCGATGATCCTGCCGATGTTCTTTTTCGGTTCGATTGAACCCCAGAACAGATAGTAGTTCTTGTATTCGAGGCCGAAGGTCCCCTCTACCTCCCGCTGGACGACCTCGGGAGGCTTCGCGGAGTATTTCTCCGGAATACTGATCGCCTGGTAGGTATTGGTGATTCTGTCAGGGCCCACCTTGAGCAGGTCCATGACGTCCTGCTTTGCCGATTCCGAAACAGTCACTATGTGGTCAGCTCCTTTAGCGATCTTCTTGAGCAGTTTGTAATAACGCCGCTTGTTATCGAGCGTGGTGTACGGCAATCGCAGAGGTACCAGATCATGAAGTGTGTAGATGTTCGGTATCCTGGGTATTCGCAGAGGCAGCGGGTACGTCCAGTGCATCAAGTGAGGCCGCGGGGCAACGCGGACCCTGTGCATGAACGCGAAGATTCCAAACAGAGCGTGGGCCTTGCGATACAGGTCGGGGCAATTGTGGATTGCATCGAAGTAGGGAAGACGGCTCTTGAAAGTCTCGGTGATGACGGTCCCGGTAACCGGTACCCGTCGCGCCTCGTGGCCGAACGGCGCGAGTGATGCCTCCCTCACCGCCCGCAGTCTCTGCAACCATAGCGGGATATCGCCTGCGTTGACGTCGAAGAAGGCGATCTCGTGCATCAGCTCGGAGTGGCCCGGTGCGGCGCGATTTCCGTACAAAACGTCAACGTGATAGCCGAGGTCCCGCAGGCAGTAGCTCAAATTTCTCCCATAGGTTGCGACACCGGTCCCTTTCTCAAGGCTCAGATTCCTCGCGTCGATCATTACGCGTTGCTTGACTCTCCTCGCGGGAGCTACGGAGGGACCGCTTACCGGCGTCACGCGGTGCGGCCCGCACGGCGGCGGCTGAAAAAACTCACTGCCGGTTATATCTAGACGTTCGCTTGACACGGTGCACCGTTTGGTTCAGCGCTGGCTTGGCTCAATTTGAAAACAGATCCGCTGTTAGCTCATAGCCGCGCAGGCGATGTAGCCAAAACTCGGGCTTGTCGCCTGCATCTGCATCGGGCCTGACGATGTTTGTCCACTCCCTGCAGTCCGTCATCAACCATTCGGTAGCCGGAGCTCCTTCCAGGGGGCGGCAACGGTGCGTCGCGCCAAGGTGTTGGGAAGCTTTGACCGGCCTGTCAGGATCCTTGCTGTATTTCGTGTTTTGCCATCTCTCCCAGCGCGTCCAGCCGAGTTCCCGAGTGAAATAAAATCTCTCAAGATGACCTGCCGTCGCTACGGCTTTGCCACCGAAGTGAGACGAGACCAGCGTCCGCAGAGGTTGCGTCAGATCACCGTTCAGGGACATGCGGTATCGAAGGCTCGTGGTATGCCACTCGGTATAGGCATAGTCGAACGCCGTTGGACACGAAGAGTCGGTCACGATGCGCAATCTCGCCACGGCATTACCCGATTCGATTGCTCCCGAACCGCCCACGAGAATCACCCACGAATCAAGGAGAAGTGGACCCGAGACCTGACCTGTAGTGCACCTGGGTCCCGCCATGAGTTGCAGGCCGCGCCCACCATCTTCGGTGAGGATGATCGAGGCGCTGTCGGCGGAGAATCCGACCACCTGACCACCATCGCCGTGATCGAAGCTGCCGAAGCTGCGACCGGCGCCGGTTCCAAAGTCAAAGGTTTGCACTACCAAAGGCCCCAGTTGCCGGCTGCGTACCGGGAATGAATCGCTTCTCTCGTATCCCGCCGCGGCTCGCTGTCTGTCCTCATCGCCCGGCCAATCCGCCTTGTGGTAGGGAAGAACCTCGTCGGGCAACAAGTCTCTGCGGCGCTTGCAGTCTGCGGCCAGTGGGCTGAGTCCCATGACCGCCCGTCCAGCGCCATCCAGACACACGTCCTGCACGAGAAAGTCGTAGCCGGTCGCCCAGGCGGCGGGAAGCGTCTCGGCAGCACTCGCGGATGACGCACACGCAACACCCACGACCGTCAGGGAATTCGCCAGCTGTCGGATAGACGAGCTACTCATGGATATTGCTCAAGCGGCCTGGTAGTGCGCGTAGGCCGTGTCCACATCCGCAAATTCCCGCAGCTGCCCGTCGGTGAGCACGCAGGCGCGGCTGCAGTGCTCACGGATGTTACGCGCCTCATGTGAGACGATGATCATCGACCGGTCCCGCCGCTTGTCGAACAATTCGTGGCGGCACTTCTCGTGAAAGCGCGTGTCTCCCACGGAAATGACCTCGTCAATGAGGAAGCAGTCGAATTCGATTGCCATTGAGATCGCGAACGCCAGACGCGCCCGCATCCCGGACGAGTATGTTTTGACGGGTTCCTTCAGGAACTTGCCCAGCTCGCAGAAGTCCTCCACAAATGGCAAAGCGTCCTTGAAATTCGAGTCGTAGACGCGGCAAATGAACCGCACATTGTCTATTCCGGTCAGACTTCCCTGAAAGGCGCCGCCGAAGGCCAAAGGCCAGGAGACGGACATTCCGCGTACGATAGTGCCGCGGGTAGGCAGTTCAGCGCCGCTGATCAGTCGAATCAGAGTCGACTTTCCGGCACCGTTGCGGCCAAGGATTCCTATCTTGTCCCCCTTGCTCACGGACAAACTGACACCGTCGAGCACCGTATGCCGGCCGGCACGAGTGCGATAACGCTTCACGACCTGGTCGAGCTGTATCATTCGCCTTCCACAGTGCCGGCGACGCCCTTGACTGCTACGAGTCCGACCAGGAGCAGCACCAGGTTTACCGTCACAAGATAAGGAAGATCGTAGTGCGCGTGGATGCCTGGACCGAAATAGGCTCCGCGCAGGAGCTCGATGCAGTTCACTGTTGGTACGAACAGCGCCAGGTTTTGAATGCGCTGAGGAAGCCAATCCACCATGAAGAACATTCCTGAGATCGGCAGGAACAGATAGCCTATGACGTGCCAGACGCGGTCGACGGCGTCGGATAGAACCGAGAGCGCACCAACTATCAACCCCATGGACATCGCGAACCAGGCCAACAGGAGCCACGCGATCAACATCGGGAAGATGTCGTACGGCGGGGGCATGAAACCGGCAGTGGTTATGAGTGTGGCCAGTGTGAGAAATGAAATGGAGGCACCGGCGACCTCGAGAAGCAGCCGCGCGACAAACAGGTCCAACACCCGGACATTCCGGTGATGAAGGAGGGACCTGTTCGGCTCCACGGCATTCCCGCACCTGCCGATGGTGTTTCTCCACAGCAGCAGCGAGGAGTATCCGGTCACAACGAACGGGATTACGGGCAGTCTTGTCGAATGCGTCCTCAGCAGCGACCAGACGATGACGACGCCGAGCGTGAACATCATGGGTTCTGCGAATACCCACATGAAGCCGATGTTGTGCCGCCCGTAGCGCGTGACAATCTCGCGCATGATGAGCGCGCCCGTGACCCGGGTTTGGATTCGGAGTCCGCTCGCGACTGAGGTTGCCTGGGGGGCGGTGCTCATCAGTCGGCATGGTCCCTGATTGCGGTGACAAGTAGCGTAACTATTCCCCACAGGATCAGGCTAAGCAGCAGGACGGCCGCGACATCGCGCACGGCCCTGGGCTCAATGGCGATGTCGGGCTTGTTGGGCTCCGCGATCCGCTCGAGGTACAGTTGCTGCTTCATCGCGTTCTCGCGCGCCTGCTCGAGGGCGCCCAGGGCAATCTCGAGGCGTTTCGCTGCGAAATCGCGCTCCAGCATGATGCCGTCGTACGCGGCGGACTTGGTCGACAGGGACTGCTGACCGCCGGCGACCTTCGCCATTTCGGACTCGATGTCCGCCTTGAGAACACCGGTACGGTTCTGCAGCACGAGCAGTTGTGGATTTATCTTTGCAACGGTGCCGAGATCCGCAATCAGCCTGCGCGTGTTGATGAGTTGGTCCTGTAGTCTTGCCACCTGTTCGAGCTGCAGAGCGGATTGTTTTTCCGGATCAAACACGGACTTGGAGTTGCGGAAAGCTGATACCGCGAAAACCGCCGCCTTCGCGCCTTTTTCGGCGATATCCACGTCCGAGGAAGCGAATTGGACGAGATCCCGTCGCGCACGCTCGTTGAGCCTATTGACGAAGTCTTCGCTCATCTCGAGAAGCGCTTCATTTATCCGGTACGCCTCGTCTGCGCTGAAGGCGCGGACGGTCAGGGTCAGAATCGATGAGGTTGTATCAAGATCCGTTTCAACGATGCGACTTCGGTAGTAGCGAAGCAGGCCTTCAAAGCTATCGTTTCCATCGAGGCCGGGAAAGCGACTCAGGCGATCTATATGGTGATCACCAAAGGTTCTCTTGAAGTGAAAGCGCGCATCGAGTTTCTGCAGCGCGTCTCTGGAAGCGAGGAAATCCTGCACGCTGTAAACGTCATCGCTGCCCTGCGATAATCCGGTGCCCTGCAACAGGGCTCCGATCCCACTCGTCATCTGTCGTTGCGGGCTGCGTACGACAAAGTCCGATTCGGATACATATACGTCATGCGCCAGCAACCCGAAGTACAGCACCGCGAGTGCGGTGGGAGCGACCACCAGGCAGACGAACAGCCTGTTGAGACGCATGGCGCGGGCGGCGAGCCGGCGGGCACGCGCGGCGAGCCGGCGGGCGCGGTCTTTGGGGTTACTTTCAACGAAGGCGTCCAAGCTGGTTTCTCGATGAACTCGGGTCCGTGTTACGTGGCGCGTGAAGCGAAGATTCGCAGCGTCGCCGAGTCGCTCTGCTCCGGCGCATCCGAAGCCTGTTCCAGCGCGGCGGCAGGCTGTGTGTGCATGGCGCGCGAAGCGTAGATTCGCAGCGTCGCTGAGTCGCTCGGGCGCGACGCAGCGGAAGGCCGTTCCCGCGCGGCGGCAGGCTGCATGTCCGGGGCGCGCAGTGTCCGCGCGACCGAAGCCAGCGCGGCGCTTGCGGTGGCATCGATCCCGCGCGCGTAGAAGCTGCCGTTGATCTGTGTGCGCTCGATCAGATGGGCGCGGAAGCGCCGCAACAGGTCGGGATCCGGCCGGAAGGAATCGGCCTCAAGCCAGAAGTCATCGAGCGATCCCTGGAACGTCAGGCCCCGGACGTCGTAGATAGCGACGCCGCACACCTTGACGGGCGCGTCATGCGACAGGGCCGAGAGGCCGGCCGTGCTGTTGATCACGACCGCGCCCCGCATGCTCTCGAACAGCGTCGGCAGGTGTTGGTCGTGGACGTAGAGCAGCCGCGCGCCGAGCCGGAACTGTGCCCGCAGGCGGCCGATCAGGCGGCTGTAATCGTGGAATCCGCGATCCAGCGGATGATGCTTGATCACCAGTGAGGCATCGGCCGGCGCGCGCTCTGCGAAAGAGCGCACCACATGGCGGATGAACCGTGCGACGGAGCGAAAATCGGAATGCTGGCGGACCTGGGAATCGAGCGACATCTGCAGAGGCACGAGGTAGAACTTGCGGTGCAGAGCGTTCGTGAGCAGCCCGAGCATGGCACGCTCTGTGAAGCGATGGAGCGCCTTGCGCCATGCCGAGCGCAGCCAGGGAAACAGCTCCGACAACGCCAGGCGGCGGTGATGTCGATAGTGAGGGAACCAGGGCCGCCCAATGGCAGCGGCAAGGTAATAGAAGACCGACCACAGTGCCGCGTAGCGGAACGTACTGCCCACGTCGCGCTCCGCTGTCGCGGGTCTGCAGGGCAGGTGGCGATAAAACTCCGCCCGGCGCGGAATCCGCGAATAGCCGTTGACACCAAACTGCTCGAAGGTAATGAAGTTGGGCCGGAGGTAGCCCTCTTCGAAAGCGCCGACCTTGACACCATGCTGCTGCGCGACCGCGCGAGCCACCCGGTGAATCGGCCGGCAGTCGCCGAACAACAGCACGATGTCGATCCGCCGTTGTTCCAGGAGACGGGCGAGGAATTGCGGCCAGTCGCCGGGATGGCCACGCCAGGTCATGGCGTCGGTCGGATAAAACAGGCAGTCGCCGCCGTTGAAGTTGACCTTGTGAACCTCGGCGCCCGCCGCTTGCAGGAGTTTCGCGAGGCGTCGGAAGAAAGGCCCCACCGGGCCCTGCAGCAGCAGGACCCTCTTGGCGCGCAGCGTGTCCGGGCGGGCGTCGCTCATGGGCGCGCCACGGTCAGGCGCAACACCGCCCGGCGCAGGTGTTGCCAGGCGCGATTCGGCGTACCCGCGCCCTCGCGCCATGCCAGCAGCTCATCGAGCGCCTGCTCGGCGCTGATGTAGCGGCCGGTGCGGCGACTGACGTAAGTCGGGTAGAGGAGCAAGGTCCCCGCCACCAGCTCATCGAGGGTCAGATGCCGTCGCCGCCGCCCGACTGGCTCGACATCCTGGGTGAGTCCCCAGCCGGCGTAGAACGGCAGGCCGTGGCAGACCACGAACTTGCCGCGCAGCAATGCCTCGAATCCGGCGAGCGAGGTCAGTACGTGCACCTCGTCCACCTGCTCGAGGAGCCTCCCCATCGCGATCTCGGTGAGCACCTCGTCACAGCAGTCGCGCACCTGCCGCTCGCCCTCACCGCGCGCGCGCAGCCCCGCAGCCACGTCGGGATGCGGCTTGTACAGCAGGTAGCTGTCCGGGTTTGCCTCCCGCACCGCCCGTACCAGGCCGATGTTGGTGCGCAGCGAGGGCGCACCCAGGCGCAGCGATGCGTCCGACTCCACCTGCCCCGGCACGAGGATCACCCGCGAGCGCGTGGGCCGGCGCCACGCCCGCTCTCCAACGCTGTACTTGGTGATGCCGGATGTAACGATGCGCTCGCGCAGCGCGGCGGCGCGTGCCAGCAGCTGCGGCGTGAACTCGCAGCTCTGCAGCAGCTGCTCCAGATCCGAGGGGCGGGTGGCGTCGTAATAGATGCCGGTGCGATCCAGGACCCACGACAGCGGACGGGCGAGCTCCGCCCCCAGGCCCACGGATCGCAGGAATCCGTCCTCGACCCGGATCAGCGTCACGTCCGCGGCCAGACCCGGCGGCGCGGCAGTGCTTCCCCACAGGAGCAGGGTCGAGCCAGACGGTATCCGGCGCGCGTGCCGGACGCAGTGAACGATCGAGTCGCCGGCAAAGCGGCGCAGGATCCGTCGTTTGTTGAGCGAGAAGCCGCAGGCGAAGACACGCGCCGGCAGCTTCACACCTGGCGCAGGAGTCCTTCGAAGGTCTCGAAATGCTTGGCCCACGCGGGCGGGATGAAACGCGACATCTTCAGGAGCTGGTTCTGCCTGAGCGGGCTGTCGGGCTGACAAAAGGACTCGATGCATCTCAACCAGCCTATGGCGTCCAACGGATCCAGGTACTCGGGAATGTCAGCGGCGGTCTCGCGGAACACGGGCAAATCACTCGCGATTGCGGGGACTCCCAGCGAGAGCGCCTCGACCAGCGGCAGGCCGTAGCCCTCCACGAACGAGGGAAACAGCAGCGCCTGGGCGTGACGTAGATATGTAACCAACTCCGAGTCGGAACATACGGGCTTCTCCAGGACAAAGCCACGCAATGATTCACATCTCTCCAACAGATCGAGAACGTTCTCACACTCCCAGCCGCGTTGCCCGACCACCACCAGACGGGGCGCAGCCGCGCCGTGCCGCTCCACCAGGCGGCGCCACACCTGCAGGATCATCCAGTGGTTCTTGCGTGGCTCGATTGTGCTGAGCATCACAAAATACGGCTCCGCCAGCGGCCGCTGGTCCGAGTCGGGGGAGAAAGCGGCCGCCGCCAGCGGCGCGGCGATCGCCGGCGGCATCTTAAGTCCCCGGCGCAGCGCGTATTCGGACAGGGCGTGCAAGGTGGCTCTGGAGTTGGTGATGACTGCGGCGGCGGTGCGTAACACGGCATCCAGGCGCCGGATATGCCGTTGCTGTTCGGGCGGACGGCAGTATTCCGGGTGCGTGATGGGAATCACATCGTGAATCATGAAGACCGGCCGCAGCCCGCGGCGACGCAGCCAGGCGACATATTGGGGCTGTTCCGGCCCGCTGTGGCCGATGTTCAGCAGCATCGAGCCCTCGCAACTGCGGTCACGCCATGCGAACAGCGCCGCCTTCGCGACCACAGCTACGACACGCCGCGTGAAATTGCGCGGCGGCTCGAGCAGCAGCGCGAAGAGCTCCCGTGAGGCCGCGGCGGGCAGGATGATGTTAAATGGCCCGCGGTGCAGCGCGGCGCGGGCTCTGTTGGCGTAGCGCTGCACATAGGTGAGACACACCCGATCGACGCCGGTCGGCAGTCTTCCCTTCATCACGCGCGCGGCCAGCCGTGTGACGTCGATCACAGGTTCTGGCTGGGAATCGAAGAATCGCCTCGAGCGCGGCTTCATGCCGCGCATTAAAACAGCTAACGCCGCTGGCGGCTGCGAGCCAGTGCGGAGATTTCCGCGCCGTTGTGCCGCGCACCCCGGGCGGGAGAGGATGCGCTTTGCCTAACGGTGAGGCGAGTGCGGCGATTGCGGCTGGGGCGGCGGCGCTGCCGGCGGGGGTTGAGTCGACTGCGGCGCGTGCTGCGCCTCCCCTGCCGCCTTGACTTGCGCGGCCGCATCTTTCTCCAGCTGCACGATCTTGGGCGTGAGAGCCTGTGCATGGCTCTGGATGCCGGTCATCGACTGCTGCATGGCCGTCGGCAGCTTGGCGATGACGGCCTGCCCGACCTCGGACCGATAGAACGCAAGCATCCCATCCACTTCGTGCTGACTGAAGGTGTCGCGGTACACCTCGATCATCAACGGCTCGATGGCCGGCCAGGTAAGCTCCGCCTTCACCAGCGAGCCGATCTCGGCTCCCATGTCTTCCAGGATCTTCTTCTGCTTCGGGTTGAGCTGTTGCCCGGCAAGAGCCTGCTGCATCGAGGCGCGTACCGTGCTGTCGATCTGTGTCATGTAGGCGTCGAGGAGCTTGCTGCTGTGCATCACCTCGAAGAGCTGCCTGATGGATTCCTCCGAGGGTTTCGCGTCCTGCGCCAGCGCGGCCTGAGCGGCGAACACCGCGAACATCGCGAACACGAGGGTCATGACGAGTTTCATGTGCTTGCTCCTCAGTCTCCCACCCGGATCACCAGCGCATCGACCTCGGCCGCCCGCAGCTGCCGGCGCACCTTGTTGAGCTCCTCCAGATTGCTGATCGGCCCGATGCGCACGCGATGCCAGACATCCGCGTCCACCGCGACGCGCTGGACCCTGGCGTCGACGCCCTGCAGCGCCAGCTGCGCGCGCACCCGATCGGCGTCCGCTTCGTTGCGATACGAACCCGCCTGCAGCACGTACACGCCGGGGCGTTCGAGCTTCGCCGCCGCCGGCAGATCGCGCTTGACGTCCTTGTCCTTCTCCGGCACCACCACTTCGAAGTTCGGCAGCATCTGGTAGAAGTCGTATTTTTCGGCAGTCCTGCCCGAGCCCGCGGCACCGCCCTCCGTCTCGGCCGGCGCGGCACGGTAAGGATCGGGCCGCGGCGCATCGGCGGTGTCGCGGCTCTTGCGCGGCGTGCCGCCGAGGTAGACGAACGCGGTGCTCGCCAGCACGATTCCGGCCAGCATGCCGTAACCGAACTCGCGCAGCCGCCTGAAATCCGGCGAACGTCGCTGCGTGGACTTGTAGTCGCGGGTCGTCAGTTTCGCCATGCGTCACATGCTCAGCGGCGCCGACACGCCGAGGAGCGTGAGGCCGTTGCGCAGCACCTGCTGCACCCCGAGGACCAGCGCCAGGCGCGCGTTGCGCAAGGCGGTCTCGCCGACGATGAAGGCTTGCGCGTTGTAGTAGGTGTGGAAGTGGTTGGCGAGATCCCGCAGGTAGTGCACCAGGGCATGCGGCGCGCGGTTGACGGCCGCCTGCTCCACGATCTCCGGGTAGCGCGTGAGTGAGCTGAGCACCGCCTGCTCGTGGGCGTCGTCGAGCATGGCGGCGGCGGCGAGCCCGGCATCGCGATCGAAGGACAGGCCGCGGGCGGCGAGCTGTTTCATGACGCTCGCCACGCGCGCGTGTGCATATTGAATGTAGTACACCGGGTTGTCGTTGGTGTGCGACTTGGCGAGCTCCAGATCGAAGTCGAGCGGCTGATCGTGGCTGCGCATCAGGTAGAAGAAGCGGCAGGCGTCATTGCCGACTTCCTCACGCAGCTGGCGCAAGCTGACGAACTGCGCCTCGCGCTTGCCCATGGGAATCTTCTCGGCGCCGCGGAACAGGCTCACGAACTGGATCAGCGTCGCCTCCAGACACTCGCCCGGCTCGCCCATGGCGATGAGCCCCGCGCGCACCCGCGCGACATAACCATGATGATCGGCGCCCAGCACGTCGATGAGACGCGTGAAGCCGCGCTCGCGCTTCTGCAGGTGATAGGCGATATCGGAGGCGAAGTAGGTCTTCTGGCCGTTTTCGCGCACCACCACGCGATCCTTCTCGTCGCCGAACTCGGTGGCGCGGAACCACAGCGCGCCGTCGCGCCGCTGCAGCCGGCCCCGCGATTCGAGCACCGCCAGCGCGTGATCGATCGCGCCGCTGTCCGCGAGCGCACGCTCGGAGGACCAGTGATCGAAGAGCACACCGAATTCGCTGAGGTCATTGCGGATGTCCGCCAGCATTTCGCCGAGCGAGAGCTCCAGCACGCGGCCGAAGCCGTCCACCCCCAGCAGCTCGCGCGCGCGCACAATCAGCGCATCGATGTAGGCTTCCTTGTCGCCCGCGGGCGCATCCTGCGGCAGCTGCGCGAGCACGCTCGCCGCCGGGCGTCGCAGCTGCTCGCCCGCTGCGGCTTTGAGCTTGTGGGCGAGCGGGCGCAGGTAGTCGCCGCGGTAACCGTTCTGCGGAAACGGCAACTCCTCGCCGCACAGGCCGAGATAGCGCAGCCAGGTGCTGACGGCGAGGATGTCCATCTGCCGTCCGGCATCGTTGATGTAGTACTCGCGCGCCACCTCGAACCCTACTGCGGTGAGAATGTTCGCGAGCGTGGCGCCGTAGGCGGCCTGGCGCCCGTGACCCACGTGCAGCGGCCCGGTCGGATTCGCCGACACGAACTCCAGCAGCACCCGCTCGCCCTGGCCGAGCCGGCTCTCACCGTAAGCGCTGCCGAGCGCGTGAATGCTCGCGAGCTCGCGCGCGTACGCCGCGGGTGCCAGGTGGAAGTTGATGAATCCGGCACCTGCCACCTCGGTGCGCGCGAGCAGGGGACTCGTCGGCAGCCCCGCCACGATGGCGGCCGCCAGCTCGCGTGGATTGCGGCGTGCCGCCTTGGCCAGCCGCAGGGCGAGGTTGGTGGTGAACTCGCCGTGCCCGCTGTCGCGGGTGCGCTCGACGACCACCGCGGAAGGTGCGGGCATCTCGGTGAGCACGCTCCCGGTGAGCTTGCTCAGGGAGGCCAGCAGCAGTTGCTCGAGTTCCTGCTTCAATAGGGAAATCCGCGCGTTTGGCAGGCGCGCCAGTGTACCCGAAGCGCTGTTCGGGGTTATGGGACAAGTCCACCCGGTGCGGACGCATGCTTGGCGCTGCACATTGCGTACGCTATAAGGAGATACGATGCTGAAGGCTGCCGAAGTCGTCATTGCCGAGAATGCTCACGGGTTCTACTGCGTTCCGCGCGCTGCCGTGCAGCGACCGGCGGCTCTGAAGATCATCAATGGGGAGGTGTGGGAGCCGGAAACGATCGACTTCGTCGTACGCCATTGCGTGGACCGCAGCGTGGTGCATGCCGGGGCGTTTTTTGGGGACTTTCTGCCTGCCGTCTCGCGGGCCCTCGTCGCCGATGCCGTGCTGTATGCGGCAGAACCCAATCCCGAAAACCACGCCAGCTCCCTGTGGACCGTCAGGATCAACGGTTTGCGCAATGTCAAACTGTTCCGCGGCGCTCTCGGGCGGTCGGCGTCGACTGCAGACATCATTGTCAGGGACGAGGCGGGTCAATCGCTGGGAGGCTGGAGCAGTGTGAAGGCGCCGACGGCTCAGATCGCGCCCGAGCGCCTGGTGACAGCGCAGGTTCAGTCGATCGACCACCTGTGCCGGACATCCGAGATCGGGATCATCCACCTCGATGTCGAGGGTTACGAGACACCTGCTCTCGAGGGTGCGCTCGAGACCATCCGCCGCTGCCGTCCGATTATCATCGTCGAAACCAAGCCCGAGGACGCGTGGCTCAATGCGAATCTCGCGCCGCTGGGTTACAAGGCGGGCGACAGGCCACTGGACGCCAACACAGTATTCTTCACGGCCTGACACCGTTGCCGAGCGTCACGGCGCATCGGCGCTTCGGTACTTTCAGAACAGCTCGATCGGATCCACGTCGAGCGACCAGCGCACCGCGCGCGCGCTCGTAAGCTGCTCGACCTGCGCCAGCCAGGTATCGAGGAATTCGTGCAGGCGCGCGCGCTCCGGGCTCTCCACCAGCAGCTGCGCGTGGTAGCGTCCGGCGCGCTTATGCATCGCCGCCGGCACCGGACCCAACAGCCGCACCCCGCGCGGCGGGCACGGCGCGAGCTTGCGGGCCTCGGTGAGGAAGGCGAGCGCGGCCTGCGCGGTCGTG
Organism: Gammaproteobacteria bacterium; assembly: GCA_005878095.1. GTDB lineage: Bacteria > Pseudomonadota > Gammaproteobacteria > Steroidobacterales > Steroidobacteraceae > 13-2-20CM-66-19. The sequence continues at coordinate 30,839 of VBNH01000099.1, forward strand.
GCCGAGTCGCGCAGCGCCGCCAGGCGGCTGAACGGCGGCCAGGCCGCCTGTGAGCGTTCCGCGAGGGCCGCGCGCGCAAATCCTTCGTAGCCTTCTGCGAGCAGGCTGGTGAGCAGCGGGTGATCCGGGAATTCGCTCTGGATCAGCACTTCGCCGGGGCGCGCGCCGCGCCCCGCGCGTCCCGCCACCTGCACGATGGTCTGCGCGAGACGCTCGGGCGCGCGGAAATCGGTGCTGAACAGGCCCTGGTCCGCGTTGAGCACCACGACCAGCGTCACGTTCGGAAAGTCGTGCCCCTTGGTCACCATCTGCGTGCCGACGAGGATGCGCGCCTCGCCCGAGGCCATGCGGCGCATCACCTCCTCCAGGTCGCCGCGCCGTCTCACCGCGTCCCGGTCCAACCGCGCCATGCTGGCGCCGGGGAACAGGCTGGCGAGGGTCTCCTCGATGCGCTGCGTGCCCTGGCCGACCGGTTTCACGGCGAAACCGCATTGCGGGCAGCGCTGCGGGAGCGGTGCGTCGGCGCCGCAGTGATGGCAGCGCAGGCGCCCCGCGGCCAGATGCACGGTGAGCCGCGCGTCGCACTCGCGGCAGGGCGCGATCCAGCCGCACGCGGTGCACAACAGCGTCGGCGCGTAGCCGCGGCGGTTGAGGAACACCAGCACCTGGCCGTCCGCGGCGAGATGACGCTCGATCGCCAGCACCGCCGGTGTCGCCAACCCCGAGCGCACGGCGCTGGTGCGCAGGTCCAGCAGCGCGAGCCGCGGCGGCTGCGACTGTGCCGCCCGGCGCTGCAACCGCAGCTGCGCATAGCGGCCCGCGGCGACGTTGTGCAGGGTCTCGAGCGCCGGCGTGGCCGAGCCGAGCAGCACCGGCACGCCCGCGTGGCGGGCACGCATCACCGCCAGGTCCCGCGCCGAATAGCGAAAGCCGCCTTCGTGCTGCTTGAAGGACGGATCGTGCTCCTCGTCGACCACGATCAGCCCGAGCTCCGGCACCGGGGCGAACACCACCGAGCGCGTGCCGAGCACGATGTGCGCGCGGCCGCTGAAGGCGTCGCGCCAGGCGAGCAGGCGCTCGTGATCCGTCAGGGCCGAATGCAGCACCGCCA
>VBNH01000100.1 GCA_005878095.1 Gammaproteobacteria bacterium
GGAAGGTCGCCTGTTCACGCCGAGCTTGCCGAATTTGCATGCCAGCTACGCCCATGCGCAGGCTCATGCCTGGAATCGCGTGGCGTTATCCATCGAAACGGAGCTTGATGCGCGCTCACATCCGCTGCTGCTGGTGCGGCTGGCCGAGGCGTATGCACGGCAATCCCGCCGCGAAGCCGCGCGCCGGCTGTGGACCCGCCTGTGCTGGGAGCATCCTCAAACCGCCGCACAGACACTCGCGCACGCGCCCGGGGATGACGGGATAGCACAACGTTGGCGGGAATTCATCAGCGCAGATCCGGAGCTGCCGTCGGAGGATTTTCCGGCGTGGTTGTTGATCGCGGACCTGTCACAAAGGAGCCACGTTCCACCCGCGCTCGCTCCAGACAATCGTAACGGCCGCGTCTATTGCGCCGTACACCACCTGATAACCACCGATGGCGAGATGCAGGCACGGATGGCGCTGCATGCGCTGCGCCCGGATCTGCTCAAGATCTTTCTCGATCGCCGCCGTGCGGCTCACGATGCCATCGTGAAAATTTAACGCTGCCCGGTCTTCCGTACGGCGGGTTTGGTTGTGCGCGCGTCCGTCCTTTTTACATATCCATCCCGCCCATTCCGCCGCCGCCCGGCATGCCGCCATGGGCATGCTCTTCGCCCTTCGGAGCCTCGGCAACCATCACCTCGGTCGTGAGCAACAGGCCCGCGACGGATGCGGCATTCTGCAGCGCAAGCCGCGTGACCTTCGTTGGATCGAGAATGCCCTCTTCGAGCATGTCGCCGAACTCACCGGTCGCCGCGTTGTAGCCGTAGGCACCCTTGCCGGCTTTCACCTGGTTCAGGATGACCGCCGCATCCTCGCCGGCATTCTCAACGATATTTCGCAGGGGCTCTTCGATCGAGCGAGCGAGAATACGGATGCCGACCGTCTGATCCTCATTGGCACCCTCTAACTTATCGAGCGCCTTGAGGGCACGGATCAGCGCAACACCGCCGCCCGGTACCACGCCTTCCTCGATGGCCGCACGGGTTGCGTGCAGGGCGTCTTCCACGCGTGCCTTCTTCTCCTTCATCTCAATTTCGGTGGCTGCACCGACTTTGATCAGCGCGACACCGCCGGAGAGCTTCGCGACACGCTCCTGGAGCTTCTCCTTGTCGTAGTCGCTGGTCGCTTCCTCGACCTGCTGGCGGATCGACTCGATGCGGGCCTTGATGTCCGTAGCCTTGCCCGCTCCGTCGATGATGGTCGTGGTCTCTTTCTCGACCACAACCTTCTTGGCGTCGCCCAGATCGCTCAGGGTCACCTTCTCGAGCGACAGGCCGACCTCATCGGAGATCACGGTGCCGCCGGTCAAGGTCGCGATGTCCTGCAGCATCGCCTTGCGGCGATCGCCGAAGCCCGGAGACTTCACGGCTGCAACCTTGAGGATGCCGCGGATGTTGTTGACGACCAGCGTCGCGAGCGCCTCGCCCTCGACGTCCTCAGCGACCACGATCAGCGGACGGCCCGCCTTCGCGACCGCCTCCAGGAGCGGGAGCATCTCGCGGATATTCGAGATCTTCTTATCGCACAAGAGAATCAACGGCTTTTCGAACTCGGCCGTCTGACTCTGCTGCTGGTTGATGAAATACGGGGAAAGATAGCCGCGGTCGAACTGCATGCCATCGACCACCTCGAGTTCATTGTCAAGTCCTTGGCCCTCTTCGACTGTGATGACACCTTCCTTGCCAACTTTCTCCATTGCATCGGCAATGGTCTTGCCGATGGACTCATCAGAATTCGCAGAGATCGTACCGACCTGCGCGATGGCCTTGGAGTCCTTACAGGGTTTTGAGAGGCGCTTCAACTCGTCCGTCGTGACGAGCACGGCCTTGTCGATGCCGCGTTTGATATCCATGGGGTTGCGACCGGAGGCGACGGCCTTCAGGCCCTCGCGGATGATCGCCTGGGCGAGCACCGTCGCCGTCGTCGTACCGTCGCCGGCTTCGTCCGAGGTGTTGGAAGCGACTTCCTTCAGCATCTGCGCGCCCATGTTCTCGAATTTGTCTTTGAGCTCGATCTCCTTCGCAACCGAAACACCGTCCTTCGTGATGGTCGGGGCGCCGTAGCTCTTCTCGAGCACCGCGTTGCGGCCCTTCGGGCCGAGTGTCGCCTTCACCGCATTCGCAAGGACGTTGGCGCCCTTGAACATGCGTTGCCGCGCATCGTCGCTAAATCGTACTTCTTTCGCTGCCATTGCCGTGTCCTTCGGGTGAGTTACTTCGACTCGATGACGGCCATGACGTCTTCTTCACGCATGACCACAAGTTCTTCGCCGTCGACCTTCACTTCGGTGCCGCTGTACTTGCCGAAGAGAATCTTGTCGCCGACCTTGACGTCGCAGGGACGCACTTGTCCGTTCTCAAGGATCTTGCCCTTGCCGACCGCGACGATCTTTCCTCGAATGGGTTTTTCAGCCGCGGTATCGGGAATCACGATGCCACCAGGCGAGGTACGATCCTCTTCCAGGCGCTTCACGATGACGCGGTCATGAAGAGGACGAATCTTCATAACTGAACGCTCCTTTGAAACAGTTGGGGGTATCCTTCACGTATATATGGTGACTTAAGACCGGATTTCAACGGTGGATGTCCGAAAAAGCTACCGACGGGGCGCCCTCGCGCCGGCCGGTTACCTCGAAGCGGCGCCCGGGTCTACACCCGAGCACGAGTAGCAACATCCGATCCGATGGTCGCACAGCACGTTAATGCAGTCGGAGGTCTGAAATGGACCGCAACGACACCCCTGGCATGCGCAAGCGCCTGATGAGCGAGCAGAGGTTGACGCTCCCTGAGAGGCCCGGTGAGATCGACATCGCAAGCCGCGCCACGGTTGCTTACTCATCCGAGGACCCGGCTCATCCCGTCGAGCACCTGATCGACGGGCACTATGGGCGGGGTAGCACACATTGGGCGAGCGCCCGGACTAATGCGACCGAGCGAATCGTGCTCGAGTTCGATCGCCCCCAGCAGATCTCCTGCCTCGTTTACGAAGTGGAGGAGTGTCGGCAGGAGCGCACGCAGGAGGTGCGCGTGGAGGTCTCCTCGGATCACGGCCGCAGCTACCGCCAAGTGCTCGTGCAGCAGTACACCTTCAGCCCGCAAGGTGCGATCTTTCAGCACGAGGAGTTGCGGCTGGAACTCCCCGCGATCACCCATCTGAGCCTGACCATAGTTCCGAACAAGAGCGGCTCTGGCGTCGCCACTCTTACTGCGCTTCGCCTGTTCGCCTGAGCAGATCGGCGTTGATCGCTCCGCGGGTCCCCACGGAACGCATCACAAGCTCCGGCTGTCGCCGCGCATGGCAGCGATGCGCGCTTAGAGCATCCTCATCGAATGCAAACGTCATCACCGGAAGCTGTACGAGCATCTCGACAAGCTGCTCCGGGCCGAACGCCCAGACCGTCCGTAGATCCTGCCGAAGCTCCTTTTAGGATGCCTTGCGCCGTAGCGGAATATCGATCCCGATCACGCCCCCGCTACCATCCTGACCGGGCAAGTCAACGAGGCGCAGGCCAGTACTGTGCTTTCAGCCGGCCGCGCGCATCGCGCCGCAACTTCAACGGGGCAGGACTCAGATGTGAAGATCACGCCGAACGGCGTCGGGCGGCTCATGGCTCACAATGAGATGCCAGGCCACGGACGGCCAGGTTCGTAAGAGGGGGTTCACCCATGACCGATGCATCACCATCCCAGCCCCGGGTACGAATTGCAGCTACTCGTTGCAGCGCGTAAGTAGCCTACGCGTGCGGAGCCGTGGCGTCGATACAGATCTGCCGAGGTAACGACAGCGCCCTCCGGCGTTGCAATTTAGTGCGAAGCATCGAGCATCGTTGCAACCGGTAGCAGCTGGGTGCAGCGGGCATTCCCTTCCCTTAACCTGCAAAACGTAATTCTTGGTCAACTCGCCGCTTGCGCGACTCGTGCTTCATGCGGTCATCAACGAGTCTGTTCCTACGGACGCACTCACAGTGGGTGCGATCACACGATGGCGGGAACTGGCCGTGATATGCGATTCAACATACCTCCCAGACGGCGAACCTGATGACGTCACTGCGCACCGCGATGAGGAGTGCACCAACGTGACGTCAGCTCAGAGCGTTGAGTGTCTGCGACATGCGTGGCCCTATGCAGTCCTTCCTCGATTCCTGCGCCCCCGGATCGCTGCAGCCTACCTGGCAATGAACAAGAATAGCTTCAATAGGTTTGTGCGGCCGATGGTGCATGCGATGCCACTCGGAAAACGGGCAATCGCATACGATCGACTTGAACTGGACGTGTGGGTGGAGGAATACTGTCGGTGCAACGGCCGTCCTCCCGGGAAACTGGAGGGACAGCAATGTCGAGAAAACATCGAGGACTCATTAGGCGAAAAGGGGTCGATGGCCAGTTCGTCTGGCACATCGACAAGAAAATCAAGGGATATGGACGCCTTTGCGAGAGCTGTGGCACGGACGACGAGGACGAGGCGAGCGACTATCTGACCAAGCGACTCAAGGAAATTCGCGATGCGACCGTTCATGGACTGCGACCGAAACGGTCATTCCGGCAATGCGCGGCACGTTACTTGAATGAGAACTCCTATCGGCGTGGCATTAGCCGGGATCGCGATGCACTGGTGGACATGGATAGTTTCATAGGGGACCTGTACATCGATCAAATGCATGACGGCTCATTCGAGCGATATCGAGAGGCGCGGCGTAATCCGACGGAGCCCCGTCCGGGACGCAACAAGATTAAGCCGCTGTCAAATGGGACACTGAACCGTCACATTGGAGTCGCCGCGCGCGTGCTGCACGACTGCGCAACAAAATGGAGAGACGAGAGGGCGAACCTCACCTGGCTCGCGCAGGAGCCATGGATCAATGCCAATGCGCCGCACAGGAAGCGACAACCTTACCCGCTCGATTGGGACGAGCAGCAGCTAATCTTTGAGGAGCTCGCACCCCATCTGCAACGGATGGCACTGTTCGATGTGAATACCGGAGCGCGAGACGAGGAAATGTGCGCGCTCGAGTGGGCATGGGAACAGCGGGTACCGGAACTTGATACATCCGCGATCCGGCGTACGGTGTTCGTGATCCCCGGGGAGGTGGCGAAGAACCGGACGGAGGACCCGCAGCCGAGACTGCTCGTGCTGAACGACGCCGCCCAGTCGATCATTGATTCCGTGCGGGGTGAACACCCTAGATATGTGTTCACCTATGAGGATTACGCAGGAACCCGTGATCGGCTTTACACGGCACGTACAACGGGTTGGCTGGCTGCTCGTCGTCGAGCCGCTGCACGGTATGCCGCGGAGTTAAGGAGGGAGGCGCCTCCCGGCTTTAGAGGACTGCGGGTGCACGACATGCGACACACGTTCGGGCGGCGCTTGCGCGCGGCAGGAGTAAGCTTCGAGGATCGGCAAGACCTGCTCGGGCACAAGAGCGATCGTGTGACCACGCATTACAGTGCGGCGGAGATCGGGAACTTAGTCGAGGCTGCAAACCAAGTGATTAAGTCCCGCAAATCTCCCGCGCGCACGGTGCTTCGAATGGTGTCTGATCGCGTTACTGCTTGATATTAAATGGTGGAGCGGAAGGGGATCGAACCCTCGACCTTCGCATTGCGAACGCGACGCTCTCCCAGCTGAGCTACCGCCCCACGCAAGGCGCGCGATTCTAGCATCGCGTTCCGCCATGCGGCTATCATCGACCTCGGAGGCCGCAGGGGTTCGCGGACCGGAGACCAGGCATGCTGGCAATGGGCGGGCGAGCGCCGGAGTTCACGCTACCGGATCAGGACGAGCAGAGTGTGTCGCTGAGCACCCTGCTGCGCCACGGCCCGCTGCTCCTGTATTTCTATCCTGCGGACTTCACTTCCGGGTGCACCCGCGAGGCCTGCTCGATCCGCGACTTGACCGCCGAGATCCAGCAGGCGGGTCTCGACGTCGCCGGCGTGAGCCCACAGGCCCCGGCGAGCCATCGCGCGTTCCGCGAAAAGCACAAGCTGCAGTTCACCCTGCTCTCCGACGTCGACAAGTTCGTGATCCGAATGTACGACGTGCAGGGGCCGCTGGGGTTCGGCGTGCGGCGCGCCACCTATCTCATCGACCAGGCGCGTTACATTCGCTCCGCGGTACTCGCCGACTTCCGCATCAGTCAGCACGAGGATTTCATCCGCAGGGCCGTGGCGCTGAGTGCCGGTGGCGCGCGCCGCGCGCACAGCTAAAGCGCTCGTCCGTCAGAGCCTGATGCGCACCAGGTGGGCACGCCCGAAACTCGGGACGCTGAGCACGTATAGGATGTCAGACTCGCCCGGTGCAGCGGCGGCGACCTCCACGCCGTTCAGTTCATGAATCATCTGCGGCACCGTGGCCCCGCTGCCGATGACCAGCACCGTGCCGCCCGTATGCTCGCGCAACACGCGGGCGGCGGCGGTCCGTGCGTCGCGAGCGCTGAACCGCTGCGGCGCGCGGTGCAGGCGTTGCGCCAGTGGCGCCGCGGTCTGCTGGGCGCGCCGGTCGTCGCTCACATAGATCGCCTCGAGCCCGCCGCCGGCACCCCCGTCGCCGAGCATCTGCGCCAGACGCTGAGCGCGCTGCTCGCCCTCGGGCGAGAGCGGAGGATCGTCTATGCTGCCCGGCTGCTTCTCCACCGGGCGCACGAGCAAGACCACGGTGGTGGTGGCACTTCGATAGAAGGTCACGGCAACGGCGCCGATGACCACAATGGCCAGCAGTGTCAGCCACAACGGCGCCAGAAACGGGCGCCGGTGACGCGTAATGGCAGGCGGGTCCATGCGCCAATCATATAGTGCCCGCGCATTTTGCAGCGGGTGTCTGTAATGTGCGCCGTGGAGGGTCGATGCCAGCCCGCGGTCACACCACGGTCATCCAGCGTATCCTCGAGCGACGCGCGGCCCGGGCGAGCGTCGACGAGACCACGTCGACCATCGCGGTCATGCTGCGCGTCGTGCCGCCGGCGCGCGCGCTGCTCGTCTGCCAGGACGCGGCGGTGCGCCAGCAGCTGGAACGGCGCATTACGCCCGACATGCTCGACTACGAGTCCCTCGCCGACGAGAACGAGGGCCTGCGCCGCTTTGACCGCGAGTTTTTCCCGGTCGTGGTGACGGACTCTCTGCAGATGGTGCGCCAATTGCGGGCGCGGACCGCGGTGCGCACGCCATTCGTCCTCTACGTGGCGGAGCTCGATGAGGCCGCCGAGCGCGAGGCTGGCCTTGCCGCCGGCGCAGACGAGTGCCTGGCACGGCGGGCGTCCGAGCGCGAGCTCGACGCGCGGCTCGGCGCCGCACGGCGCATCGCGGAGCTGGAGAGCGTGCTGCGGGTCACCCTGGCGGAGAACCGCAAGCTGTCGGCCACCGACGATCTGACCCGCGCCAACAGCCGGCGCTTCTTCAGCAAGCACTTCCCACGCGAGGTGGAACGCGCAGCGCGCTACGGTCGAGCCCTGTCACTCATCCTGTGCGACATCGATCTCTTCAAGAGCGTCAACGACACGCACGGTCACGCCTGCGGCGACCAGATCCTGCGGCAGTTCGCCGCGCGCCTGCAGCACAGCCTGCGGCGCGGCGTCGACTGGGTGGCGCGCATCGGCGGCGAGGAGTTCGCCATCGTGCTGCCCGAGACCGGCTATCAGCCGGCGCTTGACGTCGCCCGCAAGGTGCGGGCCGCGATCGCGCAGCCCCCGTTCACGGTCGAAGGCAAGAGCGTCGAAATGACCGCCAGTTTCGGACTGTGCGGACTCGACCGCGTGCCCACCGGCGAGCGCCGGCTCGCGGAGCGCCTCGTGAAGATCGCCGACGCGGCGCTCTACCGCAGCAAGAACGCCGGTCGCAACCGCGTCACGGCCACCATGCTGAACGCACCCGGCAACTGAAACGCATCGGCGCGGCCTCGCACCGAGGGCCTTGGCGAAAACCCGTTCATCATGACGCAACCCCTTGCCGGGGCTGAGCGTTTACGCACACGTGCCACGTCTGTCCACATGGTTATGCACAAATTCTGTGGATAAGTCCCGCGGTGGCAACCGCCTTGCGCTTGTGTGAGACTGCGCGCCTTTCGCGTCGCGAGCCCATCGATGAAGAAGACAGGCAGCGAACAGGACGCCCCGGCCGAGCCTCTCGAGCGGGCACGGCTGCAGGCGGAGGTCGCCAAGCAGCGCGTGCGCATCGCGAAGGAGGAGCTGAAGCGCGCGCGCAAGCGCCTGAAGGAGGCCAAGCGCGAAGCCAGGCGCGCGCGCAAGCATTCCGCGGCCGCCCGCAAGGTCTGGAAGCGCGCACGCCGTGCCCAGAAGGACGGCTCCGGGCCCGGGAAGGAGAAGAAAGGCGCGCCGCGTGCCAAGCGCAGTGCCAGGCGTAGACCCGTCGCGAGGCGGGCCGCCGCCGCGCAGCGCGCGGCACCGAAACGCACAGTCCGCAGCGCCCGCAGCGCCATCACCAGCCGTCGCAGTACCCGGCGAGCCGTGCCAACTGCGGCTGCGCGGCCCGCGGCCTGAGAGCCGGGGAATTGCCTCATGCAAGAGCAGCACGTCGTACCTTCCAGTTCACGGATGCTCGCAGGGTACCTCACCGACATCGAGCAGCTGCTCGATGAGCAGCACCGCGAGGCGGCGCTGCGCGAAGCCTTCGATCTGCCGCGCATAGCGGTCGCGCTCACCGACCCGCAACTGCGCTGTTCCGGGGAACAGATGAAAAGCTGGTGCGAGCAATGGATCGGGCCGCCGGGCGCCGAGCGCGTAGGTCGCACTGTCAGCGAGCGAGTCACGCAGCAAGGCGCCGCCGGTCCTGAAGCCGTGCCGACGCATGCGCTGCACAGGCTGCGATTGCGTCGTTACCTGCGCACGCCGTCGCGTGGTTTTCTCGCGCGGCACAGCGACGACCTGCCCCCCCAGGAGACCGAAGCGGTTGAGATGTGCACGGCGCTCGTTGAAGCCGCGCGCCGGTGGTACGCCCGCAGCGCCTGTCGCGACACCACCGTGCAGGCCAATCTCGCGCGCCTTGCCGTTCTGCGCTAAGTCCCTTCGCGTACGGCGCGCCCTCCAGACGGCTGTTCAGCGACCCCTCCTTTCTGAACGAGCGTTCAACGCTGTCCTGGTGACGTGCCCATCAGCGCTTTCGGCATATCTGTTTGTTTAGATTGATTTTGTCAGGGTAATACGCCTGTCTTGCGTCTCTTCCGGGGTTGATGGAATATAGTCGTGTCAGGGGGAATATAAATATTGAGTGCGCGTTCAATGCTCCACTCAAGCACCACGCACCGGGTCTCGGCGCTCGAGCGCGGCGCGCGTCCGCCGCTGCGCGTCGGCGTCATCCTCGCGCACCACTTCACGCTGTCGGCGTTTGCGGTGTTCATCGACCACCTGCGGCTCGCAGCCGACGAGGGCGACCGCAGCCGGCCGCTGCACGTGCAGTGGTCGATCATGGCCAGCCGCCCGGAGTCGGTGCCGGCGAGCTGCGGCGTGCTGCTCGAGCCCACGAGCGCGCTGCTGTCCCCGGAACTGCTGGACTATGTGGTGGTCATCGGCGGGATCCTGCACGCCGGGCCGCAGATCGATGAGGCAACGGCGCGCTACCTGCGCGAGGTGAGTGCGACTCAGGTGCCCCTGATCGGCATCTGCACCGGCAGCTTCATCCTGTGCCGCGCCGGGCTGATGAAGGGTCGGCGCTCCTGCGTCAGCTGGTACCACTACCAGGACTTCCTCGAAGCCTTTCCGAACCAGGAGGTCATCGCCGACCGTCTGTTCCTGGCCGACGGCCCGCGCATCACCTGCGCCGGCGGTGCCGGAGCCGCGGCGCTGGCAACCTACCTGATCGAGCAGCATCTCGGACGTGCGGTCGCGCAGAAAGCGAGCCAGGTGCTGCTGTTCGACCGTCCACGCTCGGGCAGCGATGCCCAGCCGCACCCGCCGCTGTCCGAAACCGTGTCCGAGCCACGTGTACGGCGTGCGCTGCTGCTCATGGAGCAGAACCTCGCGCGTCCCATCGCGGTCGCCGCCGTGGCGGGAGAGCTCGGCCTGTCGGCGCGTCAGCTCGAGCGCCTGTGCCGCCAGCACGTCGGCATGGGGCCGGCCTCGCTCTACCGCCAGCTGCGCATGCGCTACGCCAACTGGCTGATCGAGAACACCGACCGCTCGGTCACCGACATCGCCAACGAGGCGGGCTTCGCCGACTGCGCGCACTTTTCGCGCCAGTTCAAGGACGCCTACGGCCTGTCGCCTTCGACGCGGCGCCTGCAGCCGCAGCGTGCCGTCAACGGCAATGCCGCACGGGCACGGGTTTTCGAGTAGCTGCAGGGGCGCGCTGCGCCCTCAGATCAAGGCCACCAACGCCGGCGCGGCCGTGGTGCACATCAAGCTCTAAAGGGATCAGGCAATGAACTCGAAGATCTCCTATGCGGTTGCGGCCATCCTGGGGGGCTCGTCCGGCGCAGCGCACGCTGCCGAGCCGGCGGCCGGCGGTAGTGAAGCGGGTACGGGAGCGCTCGAGGAGATCACCGTCACCGCGCAGCGCCGCACCGAGAACATTCAGGACGTGCCGATCTCCATGCAGGCCCTCACGGCGCAGGCCCTGCAGCAACTGAACGTCTCGACGCTCGACGACTACGTCAAGTTTCTGCCGAACGTGACGACCGCCAACAACGGGCCGGGCCAGAACGAGGTGTTCATGCGCGGCTTGAGCGCCGGATCGCAGGCCAGTCAGGGGAGCGGCTCGACGGGCGTGTGGCCGAACGTCGCAATCTACCTCGATAATCAATCCGGTCAGCTCCCGAATCGCAACCTCGACATCTACGCCGCCGACCTCAATCGCATCGAGGTTCTGGAGGGTCCGCAGGGCACGCTGTTCGGTGCCGGCGCCGAGGCCGGCGTGATCCGCTACATCACGAACGAGCCCAAGCTCGATGCGTTCGAGGCCAACGTCAAGGCCGGGTACGGGATCACGGCTCACGGCGATCCGAACACCGACCTGACGGCGGTGCTGAACCTCCCGCTGATCGCCGGGCGGATGGCCGTGCGCGCGGTGATCTACGACGAGCAGCGCGGCGGCTACATCGACAACGTGCCGGCGACCTTCACCCGCAAGAACACCGACATCGGCGTTCACTACGCCCAATACGCCGCGACCGGCCCGCTGTGCCCGAACGGCCAGCCGCCGAGTCCTCCGCCGAACCCGGGGTTCTGTGTTCCGCCCGGCAGCCCTGTCATCAACAACAACAACTCGGCCGCCAGAGCGATCAACCCCGTCACCTACAAGGGAATCCGCGTGGAGGCGCTGTACAAGTTCAACGACGACTGGAACGCGCTGATCACGCAGTCGTACCAGGACATGGAGTCGGAGGGCGTGTTCTACCAGCAGCCGAATGCGTCGGATGGCGCGCCGCTGCAGCCGCTCCAGGTCACCCTGTTCAACAGCGCCCACGACAAGGACAGGTTCGAGAGCACTGCGTGGACCGTGAACGGCAGGTTGGGCGCCCTCAAGGCGGTCTATACCGGCGGCTACCTGGTGCGCAATGTCGACCAGATCGGGGACTACACGAACTACGCGCGCGGTGTGTTTGCCGATTACTACCAGTGCTACGGTCCGACGGTCTACGACACGACCCTCACGCCGACCTGCTTCTCCCCCAGCTCGATCTGGCATGCGACCGAGCGCAATACGCACCAGCAGCACGAACTGCGCCTCAGCACGCCCGACGACTGGCGCGTGCGCGCGATCGCCGGCGCGTACTGGGAGGACAACAAGCTGTACGACCAGACCGGCTGGCTGTACAAGACCGTTCCTCCCTGTACCGCGACCCGCACGACCGGGTGCCTGACGAACGTCGGCACGTTCCCCGGCACGACGGTGCAGAACCCGGGGGTGCAGAGCGACCACACCTCCTTCTACCAGGATCAGGTGCGCGAGACCAAGCAGACCGCTTTCTTCGCCTCCGTCGACGTCGATCTGATACCGAAGGTGCTGACGGCGACGCTCGGTACACGGCATTTCCGCTTCGACAACTCCATGGCCGGCAGCGTGCTGTCGAGCTTCGGCTGCTTCGAGGCGGGCCTGCCACCGTGCCTGTCGTCCTTCTCCTTCAACCTCAATGCGCAGAACCTCAGCGACACCGAGTCCGGCTACAAGAGCCGCGGGAATCTCACCTGGCACATCACCCCGGACGTCATGGTGTATTACACGTTCTCGCAGGGCTTCCGGCCGGGCGGCTTCAACCAGAACGGCGTCGACGTGAACGGCGTCGCCTTCCGGTACGCCCCAGGGCCGGCGCAGCCCGTGAATGGCGTGCCGACCGGAGTGCCGCAGTACGCGGTCCCCAAGTCCTACTCCTCGGACAAGCTGACCAACAACGAGATCGGGTGGAAGACGGAGTTCCTCGACCACCGGCTGCAGTGGAACGGAGCCCTGTATCGGGAGAACTGGGACAACGTGCAGGTCGCCTTTTTCGACCCCGGCGTGACGGGGAACATCTTCTTCGACACCAACGGTCAGAATTTCCTCATCAAGGGTGTCGAGACTTCGCTCATCGCCCGCCTCGTGAAGGGCCTCACGCTCCAGGGGGCCGCATCCTGGAACCAGAGCCGGCAGACGAATTCCCCGGCGCTGATCGATGAGAATCCGGCGAGCATGAACTTCGGCAAGCCGATCACGCAGGTGTGCGACCCCAGCGGCGCCAACTGCACGCCGATCGTGAACCCCTACGGCCCGATCGGGTCCCCGAGCGCCGATGCACCGCCGATCCAGTTCAGCCTGCGCGCCCGCTACGAGTGGAGCGCCGGCGGGTACTCCCCCTACGTTCAGTTCGGCGCGACCCACAGCGGCCACTCATTCACGCAGGCGGGTGCGAATCCGACCTTCTTCCAGGGCGGGACCGTCACCAACTCCAGGGGGCGCTTCGAGAACCCCGCCTACACGGTCTATGACGCCTCCGTCGGAGTCGCCAAGGATGCGTGGTATCTGAACCTGTACGCCGAGAACCTGAGCAATTCGAACGCCAGCGTGTTCGTCAGCACCGATCAATTCATCATCGAGCAGACACCGCTGCGACCCCGGGTGCTGGGAGCCGCGTTCGGCTACAGATTCTGAGGACCGCGCGCGCGCCGCCATCGCGCTAAGGCGGCGCCGCGAGGACCCGCCTCTCGCTCTCGGCCTGGTGGCCGAGGGTGAGCGCACTGAAGCAGATGGTCAGCACGCAGCATCCGACCATGGTCGTGAACACCCCACCCCATCCCCAATGGTCGGCGATCCAGCCGACGCCGGTCCCCGAGATGGCCGAGCCGAACACGTAGCCGAAGAAACCGGTGAAGCCCGCCGCGGTGCCGGCGGCTTTCTTCGGCACCAGATCCAGCGAGTGCAGGCCGATGATCATGATAGGACCGTAGATGAGGAAGCCGATCGCAATGAGCGAGGCATAATCGATCCATAACGGACCCTTGCCGTTGAGCCAGTAGACCACGACGGCCGCCAGCGTCAGCGCCATGAACAGCATGGTCGCCGGCGCACGCTTGCCCCTGAACCACTTGTCCGAGATCCAGCCGCAGGCGATGGTTCCGGGAATTGCCGCCCACTCATACAGCGACCAGCCGATGCTCGACTCCTTGAAGGAGAAGCCCTTGGCGGTCTCGAGATAGGTCGGAATCCAGTTCTCGACGCCGTAGCGCACGAAGTAGCAGAACGCGTTGGCCGCCGCGATCGCCCACAGGTAGCGGTTGCGCAGCACGCAGCCGAACAGGATCTCGCGGAAGCCTAGCGTGCGCTCGTCCGCGTCGCTGTAGCCGGGCGGGTAGTCGTTGCGGTACTGCTCCACCGGCGGTAAACCGCGCGACTGCGGCGTGTCCTGCAGCAGGAAGTACACCCCCAGCGCCACCGCCGCCGCGATGAATGCATTGAAGTAGAACTTGGCGTGCCAGTCATGGAACAGCAGCACGCCCACGAACGCCAGACTCGCCACCAGCGCTCCGCCGATGTTGTGTGCGGTATTCCATACCGACACCGTGAGCCCGCGCTCGCGGGTGCTGAACCAGTGCACCATGGTCTTGCCGCACGGCGGCCATCCCATGCCCTGTACCCAGCCGTTCAGCACCTGGATGGCGGCGATGGCCAACAGCGAGCCGTACAGCTCCGGGACGAGGCCGAACGCGGCCATGATCGTGCTCGACAGCAGCAGGCCGAGCGGCATGAAGTAGCGCGGGTTGCTGCGGTCGGAGACCGACCCCATCAGGAACTTCGACAGACCGTAGGCGATGGACAGTCCGGTGAGCGCACTGCCGAGCGCCGCCTTGTTGTACTCCGGGTGCTCGCGGAGGATGTCGGGAATAGCGAGGGCGAGGTTGTTGCGGACGAGGTAATAGCCCGCGTAGCCGATGAAGATCCCGGCGAACACCCGCCGGCGCAGCCGCCGAAAGGTCGGGTCCACCTCTGCGAGAGGCAGGGGGGCGGCAAAGGCGGCGGGCTTCAGCCACCCGATCATCGCTGGGCACTCTGCCAGCGCGGAGCGCTGTAGTACGGAACCGCCGCCCTGGGCAGCAGCGCGGCGCCGCGAATGTGATCGGCCGCCTTCTCCGCCAGCATGATGGTGGGCGCGTTGAGATTTCCGGTGGTGATGGACGGCATGATCGAAGAGTCGACCACCCGTAGCGCCTCGACGCCGATGACGCGCGTCTGCGGATCGACCACCGCCCGCGGGTCGGTGACGCTACCCATCCTGCAGGTGCACGAGGGGTGGAAGGCGCTCTCGGCCTTGTCGCGGATGAAGGCGTCGATCTGCTCGTCGGTCTCAACGCCCGCCCCCGGCTGGATCTCGCGGCCACGAAAGCGATCGAACGCCGGCTGCGCGAAGATCTCACGCGTGAGCCGCACGCCGGCGCGCATCTCCTCCCAGTCCTCGGCTCGGGACATGTAGTTGAAGCAGATCCGGGGCTTGTCGAGCGCCACGGCCGACCGCAAGCGCACCCACCCCTGGCTTTGCGAGCGCATCGGCCCTACGTGCGCCTGAAAGCCGTGCTCGCGCGCCAGCGCCGAGCCGTCGTAGTTCACCGCCAGCGGCAGGAAATGGAACTGTATGTCCGGGTAGCGCACGCCGGCGCGGCTGCGGATGAAGCCGCCGCTCTCGAAGTGATTGCTGGCGCCGAGGCCGTCCCGGGTGAGGAGCCAGCGCGCGCCGATGAGCGCGCGGCGCACCAGCGAAACTTGCGAGTAAAGCGTGATCGGCTCGCGGCAGGCGACCTGAAAGTAGAACTCCAGGTGATCCTGCAGGTTTTCGCCCACGCCCGGCAACTCGCGCACCACCTCGATGCCGTGGGCGGCGAGCTCGTGTCGCGGGCCGATGCCCGACAGCATCAGCAGCTGGGGCGAATTGATCGGACCGGCGCACAGAATGACCTCGCGCCGTACCCGCACCTCGTGAAAGAGACCGCCGCGCCGATAACGGACACCGACCGCCCGACGCCCCTCGAACAGTACGCGCGTGGCGAGCGCGTGCGTGCGCACCGTCAGATTGCCCCGGCGCATCGCCGGACGCAGGTAGGCATTCGCGGCGCTGCAGCGCCGGCCGCCGCCCACGGTCATGTCCAGGTGCCCGAATCCTTCCTGCTGAAAGCCGTTCATGTCGGGGGTCAGCGCGTAGCCGGCCTGCCGCCCCGCCTCCAGCCAGGCCGCGTGCAGCGGGTTGCTGAGAAGTCCGCGGCGCGTCTCGAGCGGACCATCGCCGCCGCGGTACTCATCGCCTCCCTCGGCACGGCGCTCCGCGCGCTTGAAGTACGGCAATACATCCTGATAGCTCCAGCCGCCCGCGCCTTCGGCCTCCCAGCGCTCGAAGTCGAGCGGGTTGCCGCGCACGTACACCAGCCCGTTGATCGAGGAGGACCCGCCGAGCACCTTGCCGCGCGGGGTGTGCAGTCGGCGGCCATTCAGGTGCGGCTCCGGCTCGGTGTAGTAGCGCCAGTCGTAGCGCGCCATGTTCATCGGAATCGACAGCGCGCTGGGCATCTGGATCCACGGCGAGCGGTCCGAGCCGCCGTACTCGAGCACCAGTACGCTGTGCTTGCCGTCCTCGGTGAGACGATCCGCCAGCACGCAGCCCGCGGAGCCGGCGCCGACGATCAGGTAGTCGACGGTCTCCACGGCCCTAGTAGGGCGCGTCGACGTCGCCCATGGCGACATACACGCTCTTCAGTTGCGTGTAATGCTCGATGGCGGCGCGGCCGTTCTCGCGCCCGAGACCCGACATCTTGACGCCGCCGAACGGCAACTCGACCGGGGTGATGTTGTAGTGATTGATCCAGCAGGTGCCGGCCTGCAGCTGCGCGATCACGCGGTGCGCACGCGTCAGATCGTTGGTGAACACGCCGGCGGCCAGGCCGAACTCGGTGGCGTTGGCGCGCGCGATCACCTCGTCCTCGTCTGCGAACTCCAGCACCGACATCACCGGGCCGAAGATCTCCTGGCGCACGATGTCCATGTCGTCATGGCAGCCGTCGAATACCGTGGGCGCGACGAAGCAGCCATTCGCCAGATCCCCGCTCGTCACCCGCACGCCGCCCGCGAGCAGCCGCGCGCCCTGCGCCCGGCCGCGGGCGATGAACGCGAGCACCTTCTCCATGTGCTCGGCGGAAATCAGCGCTCCCACCTGGGTGGCCGGGTCCAGCGGATCTCCGACACGCATCGCGGCGGCGCGCGTCCGCAGGCGCTCGACGAACGCGGCATGCACGCTCCGGTGCACGAACACACGCGTGCCGTTCGAGCACACCTCGCCCGCCGAGTAGAAATTTCCGAGCAGCGCGCCCGCCACGGCGTTATCCAGTTTCGCATCGTCAAACACGATGAGCGGCGACTTGCCGCCGAGCTCGAGGGTCACCTGCTTCAGGGACGCGGCGGCATCGGCCATGACGGCCTTGCCGGTACCGACCTCGCCGGTGAGCGAGATCTTGCGGATGTCGGGATGACGCGAGAGGAGCCGCCCGGTCTCCGCGTGTCCCTGCACGACCTGGAATACCCCCGCGGGCAGTCCCGCCGCCGCAAATAGCTCCTGAAGTTTCATGGCCGTGAGCGGGGTGAGTTCGGCGGGCTTGAAGATCATGGCGTTGCCGCACGCGAGCGCCGGAGCGCATTTCCAGCAGGCGATCTGCAGCGGGTAGTTCCAGGCGCCGATGCCGGCGACTACCCCGAGCGGCTCGCGGCGCGTGTAGCCGAAGGCCTGTGGCCCCAGATCGATGTGCTCGCCGGCGATTGCCCCGGCCAGCCCGGCGTAATATTCCAGGCACTGC
>VBNH01000101.1 GCA_005878095.1 Gammaproteobacteria bacterium
CGATTCTCGGACGCCTCCATCAGCTCGTGCGCCAGGCGAAACGCCATGGATTTTTCGCTGCGGCCACGGGCAGCCTCGATGACCCAGCGCATCGCCAGGGTCTGACGGCGGGTGGCCCGCACCTCAACCGGAACCTGGTACGTGGCGCCACCGACGCGCCGCGACTTCACTTCGACCACCGGCTTCACGTTGTCGAGTGCCGTGGAGAGCACCTCGATGGCCTCGCCGCCCTGCTTGCCGGTCTTCTCGGCGATGCGCTCGAGCGCCCCGTAGATGATGCGTTCGGCGGCGGACTTCTTGCCGTTCTTCATGACGACGTTCATGAACTTGGCAAGCATCTCGTTGTTGAACTTCGGGTCCGGGAGGATGGAGCGGACCGGAGCTTGAGCTCGACGGGACATGCGATCTACCCCTTATTTCTTTGCGCGCTTGGCGCCGTACTTGGACCGACCCTGCTTGCGCTCGCCGACGCCCGCACAATCCAGCGTGCCGCGCACGGTGTGATAGCGCACACCGGGCAGATCCTTCACGCGGCCGCCACGGATGAGTACTACCGAGTGCTCCTGCAGATTGTGGCCCTCGCCGCCGATGTAGCTGGTGACTTCGTAGCCGTTGGTGAGGCGCACGCGGCACACCTTGCGCAGCGCGGAATTGGGCTTCTTCGGTGTCGTGGTATACACGCGTGTGCACACCCCGCGCTTCTGGGGGGACGCGCCGAGCGCCGGCACCTTGGTTTTTTCCGCTCTCGTCCGGCGCGGTTGCCGGATGAGCTGACCCGTCGTCGCCATCGTTATCCTGTCTCCAAGATCTCAGCTGCGGGAGCCACCCGCGCGATAAGCGACCTGCGAAGAACACCGGGCCGCCTGTGTGAGGCGGCCCGGTACTCGTAAGTCGCTGTTTTCGGTGCCGGCGTGTAGATAAGGCCGGCCCGACAAAGGCCGGCGATTCTAGGTATGGGGCCCCGGGGTGTCAACCGCAGAGGGAGCGGGGCCTTGGGGCCGGCCCGCGGTGCGCAGTTGCCCTACCCGCCGAAGGCGCGCAGCCCGCCCCGGGGTGAGTCCGGGCCGCGCACCTGTTGCCGCCGGTACCCGCCGGCCGGCACACCCGTCCGCCCCGCTGCCCCGAACGATATTCCGCCGCTGCTTGCACTCAAGCTCGCGTGCCTCAGCGGGCGCACCGAATGGCGCCCTGCCTCCTCGCCTGGTCGCAGCCTCGTCCCACACGCTGCGGGCGCGGTCATACTTGCGGGAGCGCCGCGCCCGCCGGCGCGACCCTGGCAGACCTCAGCGTTCCAAGGAGCAACTGCATGCCAGCCCTGACCTTCGCGACCCGCCGCACTGCCGTCTTTGTGGTTCTGCTCGGCGTCGTGGCGCTCGTGGGTACCAACGCGCGGGCCTCCGACGTCTACGATGCCGCGGTCGCACATGCCGGCCGCAGCAGCGACGATCTCAAACGCGACTCGCTCGATCATCCCGCCGACCTGCTGCGGCTCGCCGGGATCAAACCTGGCATGCGCGTCGCGGACTTCCTCGCCGCCGACGGCTACTACAGCGAGCTGCTCAGCTACATCGTCGGGCCCCGCGGGCATGTGCTGCTCATCAACAACGGCGCCTACGATCACTGGAGCGACAACGCCTGGCAGCAGCGCCTGGCGAACGGGCGGCTGCCGAACGTCGAGCATCGCACCATGGAGGTCGAGCACCTGGATATGCCCGACCACTCGCTCGATGCCGTCCTGCTGATCAGGGTCTATCACGACCTGTACTGGGTGGCCACCGAGGGCCCGTGGCCGAAGATGGACCCCAACCTGGTGCTGAATGAGATCGCGCGTACGGTGAAGCCGGGCGGCGTGCTGCTGCTCGTCGATCACTCCGCCAAGCCCGGCACCGGAGCCGCCGACGCCGGCCGGATCCATCGCATCGACGAGGAATACGCCCGGCGTGATTTCGAGAAGCACGGCTTCACCCTGGTCGCAAAGAGCGATGTGCTGCGCCGGCCCGATGACCCGCGTGAACTGATCACCTACAAGGGACCGATGGTGGGCAAGACCGACCGGTTCGTGATGGTGCTGCGCAAACAACGCTGACAGTCCGCCCGGGGTCATCGGAGCACCCCCACCGTCAGCGCCCGCGGTAAGATTGGGCCGGCGGCCACGGCTTGAGCGATGGACGATCGGTACGACCTGACACGCTTTGTTGCGGCACAGGAGCCGCTATTCGACCGGGTGCGTGCCGAGCTTGCGGACGGCCGCAAGGAGAGCCACTGGATGTGGTTCGTCTTTCCGCAACTGCAGGGTCTGGGCTCGAGCGCTACGGCACGGCGCTATGCGCTTGCCTCCGTCGAGGAGGCGCGTGCCTACCTCGCGCACCCGGTCCTGGGGGCGCGCCTGCGCGAATGCACGCGGCTGGTGAACGGCACCGAGGGCCGTACGATCGAGGAGATCTTCGGCTACCCCGACTACCTCAAATTCCGCTCGTGCATGACGCTCTTCGAGCGTGCGGCAGTGGACACGGGCCACGGGGCCGGCACCGCCAGTGCAGGCGATGCAGGAGGCGCGCAGGTGTTCCGTGAGGCCCTGGGGAAGTACTTTGCCGGTGAGGAGGATCCCCTCACCCTCCGGCTGCTCACGTCCTAGGCTTGCGGAATTTGAAGATGAACTGATCGGTGTGGCCGCGGATGGCCGGATCGAACACCTTCGCGGTGTGCGGATCGTCCTGGTTGCTCAGGATGTCGCTCCTGGCTTCGAACCTGAAGCCTGCGGACATGACTTCCTTCTTCACCGCCTCCGGATCGATGCGATGCAGCGTCGAGGTGTCGCGGAAGCCCGAGCCGGCCTGCGCGGCGTGATCGAGCACCAGGTACACCCCACCCGGCTTCAGGGCCCTGAACACCGCTTTGTCGATGTCGGCAACCTGGATGTCGGGCAGGTTGTGAAAGTCGTGATAGTTCTGGGACGTCCACACGAGGTCGAGGCCGCGCGGCAGCTCGAGCTGCGCGACCTTCTGCACGCTCACCGTCACGTTGCGGTAGTGGCTGTCGGAGGTGATCGGCTGCAGGCGAGCCGCCGGATCGGGTTGATCGGCGGGCGCATCGGGGCGGCGCGGCGGCACCACCGCGTAGACCTTGCCCCTGGGGCCGACCACGGCGCTCAACAGGCGCGTGAAATAACCCGCTCCCGGAATCAACTCGGCCACCTGGTCGCCGGGTTTGACGCCCGCAACGGCGAGAGTCAGAGCCGGATGGCGATCCGCGTCGCGCTTGGTGTCCGCTTCCGGCCGCGCACTATCGCCGACCGCCCGCGTGATGTAGGGCGGGGTCACCCGCCCGCGGGCAGATCCGTGTCCCGCGTAGGCAGCGCTGACGGCCAGGGTCGCAGCGAGCGCGCAGCCGCTGGCGAGCATCGTTGCACCTACCATGTCAATCGCTCTCCTCGCAGTGCCCGCGCACTGTAGCAGGGCGCCAAGGCCCTCGCTTCGGCGCGCTCACCGGGCATCACGTCGCGTGGGAACGGCTACCCGCGGCTTGCCGCGCCACAGCGCCGCGACCTGTCAGCTCGAGCTGCCAGGTCTCGGCGATGAGATCGTGTCCGAAGCTGCGATGGGGTTCGCGCGCCGTTCGCGTGAATCCCGCCTGCTCATACAGACGGCGGGCCGCCGCCAGGTTTTGCTGCGTCCACAGGACGATGCGCTCATAGCCCGCCGCGCGCGCGAAGCGCACACACTCGCTGACCAGCGTGCGACCCAGGCCGAGGCCGCGCGCCTCGGGCTCCACCAGCAGCAGCCGCAGCTTTGCGGTGCCGCTCTTGCCGGCCACCAGGAAAATGCACCCCAGGCGGCGGCCCGCGGCATTTTCCGCGATCCAGCAGCGCTCGCGCGCCGGATCGAGCTTCTTGATGAAGTCCGCCGTGATGCGCGCCACCAGCGCCTCGAATTCCTCGTTCCAGCCGTATTCGCGGGCGTACAGCACGCCGTGGCGCTCGACCACCCAGCCCATGTCCCCGGGGCGGTGCGTACGCAACGACACCTTCGCCGGGCTGCCGTCGGCGCGGAAGGCGCAGCGGATGACGCTCATCGCCTCCAGCAGCGCCGCCCGTCGCGAGCCGTCGAGCCCCGACAGCATCGAGCGAACCTGCTGCTGCGAACGGCGCTCAAGGGGCGCGAACACCCGCCGTCCGACCACGGTCAGCCGCAGCGGCCGGCGGCGCGCGTCCGCCGCCAGCGTGGCGCGTGCCAGCAGGCGCTGCGCCGCAAAGCCCTTGAGAATGCGGCTCAAGTAGCCGCGGTCGAGGCCGAGCTCGGCGCCCAGCTCGCCGGCCGTGATCCCCGGGCGGTGCGCGATCTCGTACATCACCCTCACCTGGGTGAGGGAGTAGGGGCTGTCTAGCAGCCCCTGCGACAGCACGCCGATCCGGCGGGTGTAGTCGCGGTTGAAGGCGCGCACCTCACTGATCTGCTGGCTCGAGACCGGCATCGTCGGCACCTCGGGTGATCAGCGGCTACTGTCGCGAATATAGTTGACTAGGTCAACTATCTGCCGGCGGGGAGCCGGGAATGCTGGCCCGGAGCGCCCCCGCACGATCACGCACGAGCCAGCCGCGCGCGCAGGTGCTCCTTCACACCCGGCCACTCCGCCGCCACGATCGAGAAGCGCGCCGAATCGCGCGGCGTCAGGTCTGCGCCTAAGCGGTGGGAGCGCAGCACGCCTTCGAAGTTGGCTCCGATGCGCGCCAGCGCCGCACGCGAGCGCTCGTTGCGCACGTCGGTGTGAAAACACACGCGCTGTACGCCCCACACCTCGAAGGCGTGGGTCAGCAAGAGGAGCTTGGCCTCGGTGTTCGCGGCGGTGCGCATCGCGGCGGGCGCGAGCCACGTATAGCCGATCTCGCAGCCGTCGGGACCGGCGTGCGTGGCCGCCGGATGTCCGGGCGGCCAGGACCAGCGCTCGATGTCGAAGAAACGGCTCGCGCCCACCACGGCGCCGTCGGCGACGCGCACGGTGGCAAGCGGCACCGCCGTGCCCGCCTCGCGCGCGGTGAGCGCGCTCTCGACGTAGCGCGCCATCTGCGCCGTGCCGATCGGCACGGCACTCCACTGATAGAGCGCGAGATCCGGGCCCGCCGCGGCGACGAGGCCGGGGATGTGGGCACGTTCGAGCGGCTCGAGCCGGATGTGCGTGCCGGCGAGAGTGGGGTGCGTGGAATCGCGATCCATGGCGTCACCTCGGGGCGTGGGCAATCCGCCGCCCCATCGCGACTATGTCACGGCCCGCGCGTCGTTCGATGGCCTGAAGACCGAGCGCGTGCTATTCTGGCTAGATTAAAGCTAGATTAATCAATTTGGATACACCATGACTACCCCCTGCATTTCCGTTCCCCTGGCAGAAGCCAAGAACAAGCTGTCCGAGCTCGTCGACCGGGTAAGCCGTGGCGAAGAATTCGTGATCACCCGGCACCATGCCGAGATTGCCCGCCTCGTTCCCGTCACGCGCCCGCGCCGTCAGGATGTGAGCGAGGCGATCGCCAAGATGCGCGCCGCCCGCAAGCGCAGGAGCGCCTCCGTCGCGGAAATCATCTCGTGGAAGAACCAGGGGCGCCGATGAGCCTGGAGTTCGTATTAGACGCTTCGGTCACCGTGGCGTGGTTATTTCAGGACGAGACCGCCTCCTCCACGGACGCCTTGCTCGATGAGCTGAACCAAGACGGGCGAGCCGTCGTCGCAATGCACTGGGCGCTGGAGGTGAGCAATACGCTGCTCATGGCGGAGCGACGCAGGCGTTCCTCTGCCGCCGAATCTGCCCACTTCCTCGGCATCCTCGGCGCGCTCCCTATCGAGACAGACCAGGAGACGGCGTCCAATGCGGGCACCACGGCGCTGGCACTTGCGCGCAGCCACGATCTCACGCTCTACGACAGCGCCTACCTGGAACTCGCCATGCGCCGCAATCTGCCTCTGGCAACGCTCGACAAGGACCTCAGAGCGGCGGCCAGGAAGACCGGAGTTCAGTGCCTGCCGGCGAAGCTCTGAGCGCCGGTTTTTAGCCCGCGGCGCTCTCCGACTCTTCGCCGACGCTCGCTTCTTCCGCATCCGGCAGCCCACCGCCGACGTCCATGAAGCTGCGACGCTCGGTGCCCTCCATCTTGCGGCGGCGCGAGGCATGGGCCGCGAAGCCGGTGCCCGCCGGGATGAGCCGACCGACGATGACATTCTCCTTGAGGCCGCGCAGATCGTCCTTGAGTCCCCGCACCGCGGCCTCGGTCAGCACGCGGGTGGTCTCCTGGAACGAGGCCGCGGAGATGAACGACTCGGTCGCGAGTGAGGCCTTGGTGATGCCGAGCAGCACCGGCTGCAGCCGTGCCGCCTTCTTGCCGTCGTGTTGCGCGCGATCGTTGATGTCGAGCGCGCGCGAGCGGTCGAGCTGCTCGCCGCGCAGCAGCGCCGTCTCGCCGGCCTCCTGCACTTCAGTCTTGCGCAGCATCTGGCGGATGATCACCTCGATGTGCTTGTCGTTGATCTTCACACCCTGCAGGCGGTAGACGTCCTGGATCTCGCGCACCAGGTAGTTGGCGAGTGCCTCGACGCCCTGCAGGCGCAGGATGTCATGCGGGTTCGGCTCGCCGTCGGCGATGACTTCACCGCGCTCCACGGTCTCGCCTTCGAAGACGTTGAGCTGGCGCCACTTCGGAATCAGCTCCTCGTACTTCTCACCGTCGTCCGAGGTGATGATCAGGCGCCGCTTGCCCTTGGTCTCCTTGCCGAAGCTCACCGTGCCGGATTTCTCCGCGAGGATCGCCGGGTCCTTCGGTTTTCGCGCCTCGAACAAGTCGGCCACCCGCGGCAAGCCGCCGGTAATGTCGCGCGTCTTGGAGGACTCCTGCGGGATGCGCGCGATGACATCTCCCACCGAGACGCGCGCGCCGTCCTCAAGACTGACGAGCGCGCCCGGAGGCAGGGTGTAAACCGCCGGGATCTCGGTGTTGGCGAAGGTCACTTCCTTGCCCTTGCCGCTCAGCAGCTTGATGGTTGCACGCACTTCCTTGCCGCCGCGCTGCTTGGTATCGAGCACCACCGTGCTCGACAGGCCGGTGACCTCGTCGACCTGCGAGGTGACCGTCATGCCATCGACGAAGTCCTGGAACTTAACCAGGCCCGCAACCTCGGTGACCACCGGGTGGGTGTGCGGATCCCAGGTCGCGACCACCTGGCCCGCGGCCACGGTCGCGCCTTCCTTGACGCTGATCATGGCGCCGTACGGGATCTTGTAGCGTTCGCGCTCGCGGCCGAAGTCATCCACCACGCCGATCTCGCCCGAGCGCGACACCGCCACCAGGTGCCCCTTCTCGTGCTGCACCGTCTTGATGTGATGGAAGCGCACCACGCCCTTGTTGCGCACCTCGACGCTGCTGGCTGCGGCCGCTCTTGATGCGGCGCCGCCGATGTGGAAGGTACGCATGGTGAGCTGGGTGCCGGGTTCGCCGATCGACTGCGCGGCGATGACGCCCACGGCCTCGCCGATGGAGATCGGCCGGCCGCGCGCGAGATCCCGCCCGTAGCAGTGCGAGCACACGCCGTAGCGCGTCTCGCAGGTGATCGGGGAGCGCACCTTGATCTGGTCAACGCCCTCGGTCTCGAGCAGGCGCACCAGCTTCTCATCCAGCAGCGCGCCGTTCTGGATCAGCACTTCCTTGTGACCCGGCCTGACGATGTCTTCCGCCATCACCCGGCCGAGCACGCGCTCGCCGAGGGCCTCCACGACGTCGCCGCCTTCGACCAGCGGGCTCATCGCAAGTCCGTTGGAGGTGCCGCAATCGATCTCGGTGACCACGAGGTCCTGCGCCACGTCCACCAGGCGGCGGGTGAGGTAGCCGGAGTTCGCGGTCTTCAGCGCCGTGTCGGCGAGTCCCTTGCGGGCGCCGTGCGTGGAGATGAAGTACTGCAGTACGTTCAAGCCCTCGCGGAAGTTCGCCGTGATCGGCGTCTCGATGATCGAGCCGTCGGGCTTGGCCATCAGGCCGCGCATGCCGGCAAGCTGGCGGATCTGCGCCGCGGAACCGCGCGCGCCCGAGTCGGCCATCATGAAAATCGAGTTGAAGGATTTCTGCTTGTGGCGCACACCCTTGAGGTCGGTGGCCTCCTCGGAGCCCAGCTTCTCCATCATGGCCTTCGCCACCTGGTCATTGGCGCGCGACCAGATGTCGACCACCTTGTTGTAGCGCTCGCCGTTGGTGACCAGGCCGGAGGCGTACTGGTCCTGGATTTCCTTCACCTCGTTGTCGGCCGAGGTGACGATGCGGGTCTTCTGCTCCGGAATGACGATGTCGTCGATCCCGAAGGAGATTCCGGCGCGCGTCGCGTAGTGGAAGCCGGTGTACATGAGCTGGTCGGCGAACACCACCGTTTCCTTGAGGCCGAGCGCGCGGTAGCACGCGTTGATGGTCGCGGAGATCGCCTTCTTGGTCATGTCCTGATTGATGAGATCGAAGGACAGGCCACGGGGGAGGATCTCGAACAGCAGCGCCCGGCCCACCGTGGTGTCGGCGATGCGCGCCCGCTCGGTGAGCTGCGCGCCCGCGGTGCGCAGGTGCTCGCGCAGGCGTACGCGCACCTTCGCCTGCAGCTCCACGCCGCGGCTTTCGTAGGCACGATGCACTTCCTGCACGTCGCCGAACACCATACCCTCGCCGCGCGCGCCGATGCGCTCGCGCGTCATGTAGTACAGGCCGAGCACCACGTCCTGGGAGGGCACGATGATCGGATCGCCGTTGGCGGGCGACAGGATGTTGTTCGACGACATCATGAGCGCGCGCGCCTCCAGCTGCGCTTCCAGCGACAGCGGTACGTGCACCGCCATCTGGTCGCCGTCGAAGTCGGCGTTGAAGGCGGTGCACACCAGCGGGTGCAGCTGGATCGCCTTGCCCTCGACCAGCAGCGGCTCGAACGCCTGGATGCCGAGCCGATGCAGTGTCGGGGCGCGGTTCAGCAGCACCGGATGCTCGCGGATCACCTCTTCGAGGATGTCCCACACCTCCGCTCCCTCGCGCTCCACCAGGCGCTTGGCGGCCTTGATGGTCGAGGCCTCGCCGCGCAGCTGCAGTTTCTGGAAGATGAACGGCTTGAAGAGCTCGAGCGCCATCTTCTTCGGCAGGCCGCACTGGTGCAGGCGCAGCTGCGGGCCGACCACGATGACCGAGCGCCCCGAGTAGTCGACGCGCTTGCCGAGCAGGTTCTGGCGGAAGCGCCCCTGCTTGCCCTTGATCATGTCGGCGAGCGACTTGAGCGGGCGCTTGTTGGTGCCGGTGATGGCGCGGCCGCGGCGGCCGTTATCGAGCAGCGCGTCCACCGCCTCCTGCAGCATGCGCTTTTCGTTGCGCACGATGATGTCGGGCGCGTTCAGCTCCAGGAGCCGGCGCAGGCGGTTGTTGCGGTTGATGACACGGCGGTACAGGTCGTTCAGGTCCGAGGTCGCGAAGCGCCCGCCATCGAGCGGCACCAGCGGCCGTAGATCCGGCGGCAGCACCGGCAGCACCGTCATGACCATCCACTCGGGCTTGTTGCCCGACTCGACGAACGACTCGATCAGCTTCAGGCGCTTCGACAGGCGCTTGAGCTTGGTCTCCGACGAGGTGCCGGCCATTTCCTCCCGCACCTTGACAATCTCGGCCGCCAGGTCGATGGTGCGCAGCAGCTCGTACACGGCCTCCGCGCCCATGCGGGCGTCGAACTCATCGCCGTGCTCCTCGATCGCCTCGAGGTACATCTCATCGGTCAGCAGCTGGCCACGCTGCATCGGGGTCATACCCGGATCGATGACCACGAAGGCCTCGAAGTACAGCACCCGCTCGATCTCGCGCAGGGTCATGTCGAGCATCAGTCCGATGCGCGAGGGGAGCGACTTCAGGAACCAGATGTGCGCGGTGGGGCTGGCGAGCTCGATGTGGCCCATGCGCTCGCGGCGCACTTTCGACTGAGTCACCTCGACGCCGCATTTCTCGCACACCACGCCGCGGTGCTTGAGGCGTTTGTACTTGCCGCACAGGCACTCGTAGTCCTTCACGGGACCAAAGATCTTGGCGCAGAACAGGCCGTCGCGCTCGGGCTTGAAGGTGCGGTAGTTGATGGTCTCGGGCTTCTTCACCTCCCCGTACGACCAGGCGCGGATCATCTCAGGCGACGCCAGCCCGATCTTGATGGAATCGAAATGCTCGACCGGCGCGTGCTGCCTGAACAGTTTCAATAAGTCTTTCATCTAATCTCCTAACGGCCGTTTCACGCCGTCTGTTACCGGGGTCCCCGGAAAATCACGCGTCTTGATCAGCAGACCGAATCTTGCCGAACGTGCCAAGCGTGATTTTCCGGGGTGGTACCTCAGTCCTGCTCCAGTTCCATGTTGATGCCGAGCGAGCGGATCTCCTTCACCAGGACGTTGAAGGACTCCGGCATGCCCGCATCCATCTGGTGGTTGCCGTCGACGATGTTCTTGTACATCTTGGTGCGGCCGTTCACGTCATCCGACTTCACGGTCAGCATCTCCTGTAGGGTATACGCCGCCCCGTAGGCCTCGAGCGCCCAGACTTCCATCTCTCCGAAGCGCTGGCCGCCGAACTGGGCCTTGCCGCCGAGCGGCTGCTGCGTGACCAGGCTGTAGGGTCCGGTCGAGCGCGCGTGCATCTTGTCGTCGACCAGGTGGTTCAGCTTCAGCATGTACATGTACCCGACCGTCACCTGGCGCTCGAAGCGCTCGCCGGTGCGGCCGTCGTACAGGTAGGTCTGGCCGTTGAGCGGCAGCTCGGCGAGCTGCAACATGCGCTTGATCTCCGCCTCGCTGGCGCCGTCGAACACCGGCGTCGCCATCGGCACGCCGTTGGTGAGGTTTCTGGCGAGCTGCATGAGGTCCGCGTCGTTCATGCTGTCAATGTCTTCGCGCTGGCCGCCGGTCTCGTTGTAGATCTGCTTCACGAACGCGCGCAGCTCCGAGGCCACCGCCTGCGCTTCGAGCATGCGGCCGATCTTCAGTCCCACGCCCTTCGCCGCCCAGCCAAGGTGCGTCTCCAGCACCTGGCCGACGTTCATGCGCGAGGGGACGCCCAGCGGATTGAGCACCACATCGACGGGCGTGCCGTCCTCGAGGTAGGGCATGTCCTCGACCGGCACGATGGTGGAGATCACGCCCTTGTTGCCGTGGCGACCGGCCATCTTGTCGCCCGGCTGCACGCGACGCTTCACCGCGAGATACACCTTGACCATCTTGAGCACGCCCGGAGCGAGATCATCGCCGGCGGTGATCTTGGCCTTCTTGTCATCGAGGCGCTTCTCGAACGCCTTGCGCTGCGCCTTCAGCCGCTCCGAGGCCTGCTCGAGCTGCGTGTTGGCCTCCTCGCTCTCCAGGCGGATCTCGAACCACTCCTCGCGCGGCACCTCATCGAGGTACTCGCCGGCGATGCGGGTGCCGCTGCGCAGCTTCTTCGGCCCGCCCGCGGCGCTTTGACCCACCAGCATGTCGCGCACGCGCTGGAACAGGTCATCCTCGAGGATGCGCTGCTGGTCGGCGAAGTCCTTGCGCACCCGCTCGATCTCGGCCTTCTCTATCGACAGGGCGCGCGAATCCTTGTCCACCCCATCGCGCGTGAACACGCGCACGTCGATCACGGTGCCGTCCATGCCGGGCGGCACGCGCAGCCCCGTGTCCTTCACGTCGGAGGCCTTCTCGCCGAAGATCGCGCGCAGCAGCTTCTCTTCCGGCGTCAGCTGCGTCTCGCCTTTCGGGGTCACCTTGCCGACCAGGATGTCGCCGGCCTTCACTTCCGCGCCGATGAAGGCGATACCCGCCTCATCGAGCTTGGCGAGCGCCGCGTCGCCCACGTTGGGGATGTCGGCGGTGATTTCCTCCGGACCCAGCTTGGTGTCGCGCGCGACACAGGTGAGCTCTTCGATATGGATGGTGGTGAAGCGGTCTTCCTCCACCACCCGCTCGGAAATCAGGATCGAGTCCTCGAAGTTGTAGCCGTTCCAGGGCATGAACGCGACCAGCAGGTTCTGGCCCAGCGCCAGTTCCCCCAAGTGCGTCGACGGCCCGTCCGCCAGCACGTCACCACGCGCGATCACATCGCCCGCATTCACCAGCGGACGCTGGTTGATGCAGGTGTTCTGGTTCGAGCGCGTGTACTTGGTGAGGTTGTAGATGTCCACGCCCGGCTCGCCGGCGGTGGTCTCTTCGTCGTTCACCCGCACCACGATGCGCGAGGCATCGACCGAGTCGACGGTGCCGCCGCGCCGGTTGATCACCGTGACGCCCGAGTCGATCGCGACCGGGCGTTCCATGCCGGTACCCACCAGCGGGGTCTCGGAACGCAGCGTCGGCACCGCCTGGCGCTGCATGTTCGAACCCATGAGCGCGCGGTTGGCGTCGTCGTGCTCCAGGAACGGGATGAGGGAGGCGGCCACCGAGACGATCTGTTTCGGGCTCACGTCCATGTAGTTGATGCGGTCGCGCGGCATGAGCGTGAACTCGTTCTGGAAGCGGCACGAGACCAGCACATCGGTGAACTCGCCCTTAGGCCCGAGCACCGCGTTCGCCTGTGCGATCGCGAACTCGCCCTCCTCGATCGCCGACAGGTAATCGATGCGGTCGGTGACGCGGCCGTTGTCCACGCGCCGGTACGGCGTCTCGAGGAAGCCGTACTGGTTGGTGCGCGCGTACACCGACAGCGAGTTGATCAGGCCGATGTTCGGCCCTTCCGGGGTCTCGATCGGGCAGACGCGGCCGTAGTGGGTCGGGTGCACGTCGCGCACCTCGAATCCGGCGCGCTCGCGCGTGAGTCCCCCGGGACCCAGCGCCGACACGCGCCGCTTGTGGGTCACCTCCGACAGCGGGTTGTTCTGGTCCATGAACTGCGACAGCTGCGAGGAGCCGAAGAACTCCTTGACCGCCGCCGCCACCGGCTTGGCGTTGATCATCTCCTGCGGCATCAGCGGCTCGGTCTCGGCGATCGTCAGGCGCTCCTTGACGGCACGCTCGACGCGCACCAGGCCCACGCGAAAGGCGTTCTCGGCCATCTCGCCGACGCTGCGCACGCGACGGTTGCCCAGGTGGTCGATGTCGTCCACCTGGCCGTTGCCGTTGCGGATGTCGATCAGCACTTTCAGCACGTCGATGATGTCTGACATCTCCCCGTGCTGTGCCACCAGGCGCTTGGACAGCTCATCGGTGCGGCCGCTGCCGTATTTGTAATCGTAGAGTATGCCGGGGCCCAGGATCTCCTTGCGCCCGACGCGGCGGTTGAACTTCATGCGGCCGACACCCGAGAGGTCGTAGCGCTCGGGATTGAAGAACAGGTTCCCGAACAGGTTCTCGGCGGCGTCCTTGGTGGGCGGCTCGCCCGGGCGCATCATGCGATAGATCTCCACCAGCGCTTCGAGGCGCGTCTTGGTGGGATCGATGCGCAGCGTGTCGGAGATGTAGGCGCCGCGATCGAGGTCGTTGACGTACAGCGTGTTGACCTGCGCGATACCTGCCTCGATGAGCTTGTCGACCGAGGCCGCGGTCAACACCTCGTTCGCCTTGGCGAGAATCTCGCCGGTGCCGGTATTGACCACATCGTGGGCGAGCACCTTGCCGTAAACGTACTCACGCGGCACCCGCAGCCGCGTGACCTTGGCCTCTTCCAGCTGGCGCACGTGGCGCGCGGTGATACGGCGGCCTTCCTCGACGATCACCTGCTCGCCGATACGGATCTCGAAGGTCGCGGTCTCCCCGCGCAGGCGCTGCGGCACGAGCTGCAGGGCCACTTCGTCGCGGCTGACGTAGAAGGTGTTGGTATCGAAGAAGGTCGCGAGGATCTCGGTCTCATTCATGCCGAGCGCGCGCAGGATGATGGTGACCGGGAGCTTGCGGCGGCGGTCGATGCGCGCGAATACGCAGTCCTTGGGGTCGAACTCGAAGTCGAGCCAGGAACCGCGGTAGGGAATGATGCGCGCCGAGAACAGCAGCTTCCCGGAAGAATGCGTCTTGCCGCGGTCGTGATCGAAGAACACCCCGGGTGAGCGATGCAGCTGCGACACGATGACGCGCTCGGTGCCGTTGACCACGAACGTGCCGTTGTCGGTCATGAGCGGCAGTTCGCCCAGGTACACCTCCTGCTCGCGCACATCCTTGACCGGCTTCTTGGCGCCGGCGGCTTCCTTGTCCAGCACGATGAGCCGCACCTTGACGCGCAGCGGGGCTGCGTAGGTGAGGCCGCGCAGCTGGCACTCCTTGACGTCGAACACCGGCTCACCGAGCCGGTAGCTCACGTACTCGAGAGAGGCGTTTCCGGAGTAGCTCGAGATCGGGAACACGCTCTTGAACGCGGCGTGCAGTCCGATCCGCTCGCGGTTGTCCTCGGGCTTGTCGACCTGGAGGAACTTGCGATACGAGTCGAGCTGAATGGCCAGCAGGTAGGGCGTATCGAGAATGCTCGCCTGCTTGCCAAAGTTCTTGCGGATGCGCTTTTTCTCGGTGAAGGAGTAAGCCATCGAGTGGTCACCTCGGGTTCGACCGCAGCCCGCAGCCTGCGGGCGTCGGTCTAAAGAAATTCTCGGGCATCGTCACATCGATCAACAACAACAACCCCGCGCCGCCCACGGCCTCAAGCACGGTGGCAGACCGCGCCGGCCGGGACGCAGTAAGGGGAGCGGCGCATGGAGGTTTTACTTGACCTCCACCTTCGCGCCGGCGTCCTCGAGTTTCTTCTTCATCGTTTCGGCATCGGCCTTGGAAACGCCTTCCTTGACCGTCGAGGGTGCGCCCTCGACCAGATCCTTGGCCTCCTTCAGCCCCAAGCCGGTGAGTTCGCGGATCACCTTGATCACGGTCACCTTCTTGTCCGCCGGGTACTCCTTCAGGGTGACGTTGAATTCCGTCTGCTCCTCGGCCGGGGCGGTTGCCGCAGCGGCGGCGCCCGCGCTTGCTGCCACTGCGACCGGGGCTGCGGCGGTGACGCCGAACTTTTTCTCCATGTCGGAGATCAGTGCGACGACTTCCATGAGGGTCATCTTGGAGATTGCATCGAGGATTTCGTCTTTGTTGACAGCCATTTCAGTCTCCTAAAAGGTTTCCAAAAACAGTCAAGCGCCCGCGGCCTGCTTCTGGTCGCGTAGCGCGCCCAGGGTGCGGGCGAGCTTGGCGGGCGGCTCGGCGAGCGTGCGCACGAGTTTCTGGATCGGCGCCTTCAGCACGCCGAGCAGCATCGACAACGCCTGTTCGCGGGTCGGCAGGCTCGCCACCCGCTCGAGCTCCGCGGCAGACAGCACCTGTCCGCCCACCGACACCAGCGTCGCCACCAGCTTCTCGTTCGCCTTCGCGAAGTCCTTCACCACGCGCGCGGCCGCGCCCGGGTCGTCCTTCGAGAAAGCGAGCACCACAGGCCCCTTGAGCTTCGGTCCCACCGATTCGAACGACGTGCCGGCGAGCGCCTTGCGTGCCAGCGTGTTCTTGACCACACGCATGTACACGCCCTGGCGACGCGCCTTGGCACGCAGCTCGGTCATCTGTCCGACAGTGAGCCCGCGGTACTCGGCGGCCACGACCGACTGGGCTCGCGCCGCAACTTCGGCCACTTCCGCTACCAGCGCCTTCTTGTCTTCCAGGTTGAGTGCCATTCATCTCTCCTCTCGGCGCGAAGATCACTTGCGAAGCCGCGCATCCATACGCCGCTTCCCCTATCGACGGTGACCTCCACGCTCCGAGGAGCATCCTCGATGCGAAAAAGCGGTTCACCATCTGCGCAGGCGGTCCATTAAGAGGGCCGCGGGTAGCGCACCTTTCGGGCCGCAACCCTTCCCCTCGCCTGCGGTCTTCGATGATGGCCGGCGCGTTCAGGCGCGCCAGCCCGCACCAAACTTGTGTCAACTAAGTGTCGCCTGATCGACCATCACGCCCGGCCCCATGGTCGAGGACAGCGTGATGCGCTTCAAATACTGGCCCTTCGAGTGGGCGGGCTTCGCCTTCTGCAGATCCGCAATCAGCGCATGAAGGTTCTCCTTCAGCGCGTTCACCTCGAAGGTCGCCTTGCCGATGGTGCAGTGAATGATGCCGGCCTTGTCGACACGGTAGGTCACTTGCCCGGACTTGGCGTTCTTCACCGCGGTAGCGACGTCCGGGGTCACTGTGCCGACCTTCGGATTCGGCATCAGGCCGCGCGGACCTAGGATCTGGCCGAGCTGGCCGACCACGCGCATGGCATCGGGGCTGGCGATCACGCGATCGAAGTTGATCTCGCCGGCCTTCACCTTGGCCGCCAGATCCTCCAGCCCGACGATGTCCGCGCCGGCGGCCTTGGCCAGCTCCTGGTTCTTGCCGGACGTGAACACCGCCACGCGCACCGTCTTGCCCGTGCCGTGCGGCATCACGGTCGAGCCGCGCACCTGCTGATCGGACTTGCTGGCGTCGATGCCGAGGTTCACCGAGGCATCGACGGTTTCGGCGAATTTGGCGGTGGCGAATTCCTTCACCAGCTTCAGCGCTTCCTCCACCGGATACTGCTTCCCCGGAGTGAGCTTCGCCTTCCAGGCCTTGACACGCTTCGCTGTGGCCATGCTCAGACTCCTTCCACGTCGACGCCCATGCTGCGCGCGCTGCCCGCAATGGTGCGGACCGCGGCGTCCAGATCGGCGGCGGTGAGGTCGGGCTGCTTCATCTTGGCAATCTCTTCCAGCTGCTTGCGGGAGATCTTGCCCACCTTGGCGGTGTTGGGGGTGCCGCTGCCTTTTTCAATGCCGATCGCCTTGCGGATGAGCACCGCCGCGGGCGGCGTCTTCATCACGAAGGTGAAGCTGCGATCCGAGTACACGGTGATGACCACCGGGATCGGCAGGCCCTTCTCCATCTTCTGGGTCTGCGCGTTGAACTGCTTGCAGAACTCCATGATGTTCACGCCCTGCTGGCCCAACGCCGGCCCGATCGGGGGCGAGGGGTTCGCGGAGCCTGCCGGCACCTGCAGCTTGATGTAGCCCTGTACTTTCTTGGCCATGAATAACCTCAGGCCTTTTCGACCTGCGAGAAATCCAGCTCCACCGGCGTGGAGCGCCCGAGAATCTGCACCGCCACCTGCAGGCGGTTTTTCTCATAATTCACGCTTTCCACAACACCATTAAAGTCGTTGAACGGTCCCTCGACCACGCGCACCACCTCTCCCGGCTCGAACAGCACCTTCGGCCGCGGCTTGTCCACACCCTCTTCGACGCGGCGCAGGATCTGGTTGGCCTCCCTGTCGGTGATCGCCGCCGGCTTCTCCGGCGTGCCGCCGATGAAGCCGAGCACCTTGGGGACATCGCGCACCAGGTGCCAGGTCTCCTCGTCCATCTCCATCTGCACCAGCACGTAGCCGGGATAGAACTTGCGTTCGCTCTTGCGCTTCTGGCCGTCGCGCATCTCGATGACTTCTTCCGTCGGCACCAGGATCTCGCCGAAGCGCCCCTCGAGCCCGGCGCGCTGGATGCGCTCCTTGAGCGACTCCGCCACCCGGTGCTCGAAGTTCGAATAGGCGTGCACCACGTACCACCTGAGCGCCAAAATCAGCTCCCCTGCCCGGTTATCAGCTTCGTGGCCCAGGCGAGCCCGAGGTCCAGCAACCAGAAAAATATTCCCGCCACGACCACGAAGATGAACACCACCAGCGTCGTCATGCCGGTCTCCTGGCGGTTCGGCCAGACGATCTTGCGCAACTCGATGCGCGCCAGCTCCACGAACTGGCGAAACTCGCTGCCGTAGCGCGAGAACGCCAGCACCAGCGCCGCGAGCGCGAGGCTCCCCGCCACGGGCGCCCAGCGCAGCCAGGCGGGCCGGCCGGCGAGCACGTAATAACCCGCGACGCCGGCGATCACTACCAGGATCGCGACGGTGAGCTTCGCCTTGTCCGCCGTGCCGGGGTCCTGAACCTTGATTTCGTCTGTCATATCAACCGCTGGCAGGCCAGGAGGGAATCGAACCCCCAACCTGCGGTTTTGGAGACCGCCGCTCTGCCAATTGAGCTACTGGCCTGTTTAATTGGCTGAAATTGCCTGCGGCAATTTCAGCGGACATCACTCCGTCGGCCGCCGGCAAAAAGCGTGGTTTTTGCCTGCTGCGCCACCTCAAACCCGCCCGCCGTTTCAGCGGACATCACTCCGTCGGCCGCCGGCAAAAAGCGTGGTTTTCGCCCGCGCGGCAAGCTGCGGCATCACTGGACTACTTCAGGATCTTCGTCACGACGCCTGCGCCGACGGTCTTGCCGCCCTCGCGGATCGCAAAACGCAGCCGATCCTCCATGGCGATCGGGCTGATCAGCTCGATCGTCATCTTGATGTTGTCCCCGGGCATCACCACCTCCACCCCCGCGGGCAGCTCGATCGTGCCGGTCACATCGGTGGTGCGAAAATAAAACTGCGGCCGGTAGCCCTTGAAAAACGGCGTATGCCGCCCGCCCTCCTCCTTGGCCAGCACGTACACCTCGCACTCAAAGTGCGTGTGCGGGGTGATGCTGCCGGGCTTGGCCAGCACCTGACCGCGCTCGACTTCCTCGCGCTTG
>VBNH01000151.1 GCA_005878095.1 Gammaproteobacteria bacterium
CATCTTGTAGATATGGTCCCCGGCGAGCACCAGCACGTGCTTGGGCCGGTGCGAGACGATCAGCTCGATGTTCTGGTGCACGGCGTCCGCCGTACCCCGGTACCACAGCGGGCCGAGTTGCTGCTGCGCGGGAACCACCTCGACGAACTCGCTGAATTCCCCGCGCAGGTAGCTCCAGCCGTGCTGCACGTGCTGGATCAGCGACTGCGCCTTGTACTGCGTGAGAATGGAGATCTGGCGGATCCCTGAGTTCACGCAGTTCGACAGCACGAAGTCGATGATGCGGAACTTGCCGCCGAAGGGCGTCGCCGGCTTGCAGCGATGCGCGGTGAGATCCCGCAGCCGCTCCCCGCGTCCGCCCGCCATGATGATGGCAAGCGTGCCGCCCGTCAGGCGGCTCACGTAGCGTCCGGAGGAGGCGCGTGCGGGCTGGCGAGGCATGAGGCGTACTACACCGCAAGGCGCGCCGTCAGCGCAACCTCAAAGTACTTGCCTCACAGCCATTTCATCAGCCCGAGCTCATAGGGGTGCGAGAGCAGCTCGTGCCACGGGTAGATGCGGACCTCGGTGCGGAACTGCCCGCATTCCTTCGGCTCGACATCGAGCGCGTAGATCACCGCCCCGTCGCTGTCCTGCTCGTCGGTGGCGCTGAAGGTGGCGTGCCACACGCCGGCGCGCGGCGGCTGCCCGTACGAAGACAGGGCCGGCGGCGCCAGATCCGCCTCCGGCAACAGGCGCCGCGCGACGAACTCCACCCGCACGTCCGCGGGCGTCAGTCCGTTCAGAGCGGCCGCAATCCGCACCCGCAGCCGCTCGCCGCGCGGCAGATCGCGCCCCACGTCGGTGAGCTGCCGCAGGCTCACCTTCGACCAGGCCTGCCGCGCGCGCGTCTTCCAGTCCGCCAGCGTGCGCGCGCCGCTGAAGCCATTGGCGGCAAGACGCCGGTACTGCGCCACCGCCGGCTGGTACAGCCCCCGGGTGTAGTCGAACAGCACGCGGCGCATGTTGAAAGCCGGAATCACGGTCATCATGGCGCGCTTGCTGCGCTTCACCCAGGCGCCCGGACAACCGCTCTCGTTCTCCTCGCGCGCGTAGTACAGGGGCAGGACCTCCTCCTCGAGCGTGCCGAGAATCAGCTCGGCCTCGAGCGCATCGCGCCTCTCCGGATCCTGCACGTTCGCCGGCGGTATGCCCCAGCCGTTGTCCTGCATCCACCCTTCCGCCCACCAGCCATCGAGAATGCTCAGGTTCAAGCGCCCGTTGATGGCCGCCTTGATGCCGGAGGTGCCGCTCGCCTCGAGCGGCGCGATCGGGTTGTTGAGCCACACGTCGACGCCCGAGACCAGGCTGCGGGCGAGCTGCAGGTCGTAGTCTTCCAGGAAGATGATGCGTCCCATGAACTCCTGGCTCATCATCAGCTGGCGAATCTCGCGCAGCACGTACTTGCCCGGCTCATCCGCGGGATGCGCCTTGCCGGCGAACAGCAGCAGCACGGGGCGCTCGGGATTGCTGACCAGCCGCGCGAGACGCGCGCGGTCGCGCAGCAGCAGCGTCGCGCGCTTGTAGGTGGCGAAGCGCCGCGCGAACCCCAGGGTGAGCACGCCGGGACGCTGCGGATCGAGGAAGCGCGTCACGTGCCGCAGCTGCGCGGGACTCAGGCCCTTGCGCTCGTACTCGCGCTGCAGCCGCTCGCGCACGCTCGCCAGCATGCGCGCCTTGACTTCCTGCGCCGTCACCCAGTAGCGCTCGTCCGGCACGCGCTCGAGCGCGCTCCAGAATTCCGCGTCGCGCAGCCGCTCGCGCCATTCCCGTCCCAGCTCGCGGTCGAAGAAGTCCATCCAGGTCTGGTGCAGGAAGGTCGGCACGTGCACGCCGTTGGTCACGAAGCCCACCGGGTTGTCCTCGGAACGAACCTCCGGCCACTGGTCCGCGCACAGCCGCGCCGAGACCGCGCCATGGATGCGGCTCACGCCGTTGACGTGGCGCGTGCCGTTCAGTGCCAGGCGCGTCATGTTGAAAAGCCCCGGACCGGAAGGGGAACGCGCCAGCTCGAGGACGCGCTCGACCGGCACCCCCAGCTCGCGCACGAAATCCCCGAAGTGCGCGACGATCAGCTCCAGACCGAAGGCGTCGTGGCCGGCCGCAACCGGAGTATGGGTGGTGAACACGCAGTAAGCCGCCACCGCTTCGAGGGCGGCGTTGAACGGCAGGCCCTGCCCCAGGTGCTCGCGCAGCAGCTCGAGAATCAGAAACGCCGCGTGCCCCTCGTTCAGGTGCCACACCGCGGGGGACACCCCGAGCGCGCGCAGCGCCCGCAAGCCGCCGATGCCGAGGATCATCTCCTGGCGCACCCGCGTCGACTCATCCCCGCCGTACAGGCGATGGGTGATGTCGCGATCCGAGGGGATGTTCTCGGCGCAGTTGGTGTCGAGCAGATAGACCGGAATACGGCCCACCTGCGCCTTCCACAGCCGCGCGACGACCTCGCGCCCGGTGATGCGCACCGCGACCTTGAGCCACTCGCCCGCCGCATTGCGCACCGGCTCGACCGGCAGATCGCGCGGGTCGCGCTCGCGATATTCGGCCTGTTGCACGCCATCGTTGTCGACCGTCTGCGTGAAATACCCCTGCTCGTACAGAAGCCCCACCGCCACGAAGTTGGCGCGCTCGTCGCTCGCCGCCTTGCAGTAGTCCCCGGCGAGCACCCCGAGGCCCCCGGAGTAGATGGGGAAGCTCTCGTGAAAGCCGTACTCGGCGCAGAAGTACGCCACCAGCGGCTCCTCGGCGGTGGCGCCGACCCGCAGGTACGCCTCGAGGGTCTCGAGCGCGAGGTGATAGCGGGCCAGGTACAGCTCATCGCGAGCGCAGCGCTCCAGCGTCTGCTGGTTGACGCAGCGAAGCACGAGACGGGGATTGCCGTTGGTCTGCTTCCACAGCTCCGGATCCAGGTCCTCGAACAACGCCCGGGTGGGACGGTGCCAGCTGAAGAAGAGGTTGGCGGCCAGCTCAGGGAGGCGTGAGAGGCTCTCCGGGATGACGGGTGTGACTTCTAGGAGCGAGTTTCTCATCACCGGTCCCGGGAAAAACGCGAAGTCTAGCAGTACCGCGTCGAGCCTCCGCCGGCGCCACGCCCGTGCTGCACCCCGGCATGCCCCCGATCCGCCACTAGTCGCCAGCCTTAATATTAGTTGATAGCTAATACTATTTAGTAAATAATACTAGTAAATGGATGATAGCCAGCCACGCAAGTTCCAGAAGGACCTCAACGCGGGGCTCGTGGCGTTGGTGCTGCTGGCCGTGCTCGAGCGCACCAAAGAGGATCTGTACGGATACGAGATCGCCAAGCGCCTGCAGAAGGCGAACGAAGGCGAGGCCCTCTTCAAGGAGGGCACCGTGTACCCGGTGCTGCGCAGCCTCGCCGCCGGGGGCTTGCTCACCAGCCGCGTCGTGCCCTCCTACGCGGGGCCGCCGCGGCGCTACTACCGCATCACCGACGATGGCCGCCTCATGCTGCGCCAGTGGAGTGACATCTGGCGGCAGACGCGCGGCTTTGTCGATCGCTTCATCGAAGGAACCGACGCATGAACGCTCCCCGCTCGATCGATGAGTACCTGAAGCAGCTGCGCCAGGCGCTCGCAGGACAGGACCCCGCGCTCATCCAGGACGCGCTGTACGACGCCGAGGAGTATCTGCGCGCCGAGGTCGCGGCGCACCCGGACAAGTTCGAGAGCGACGTGCTCGAGCTCATCGCAAGCACCTACGGTGCTCCGGACGAAGTGGCGGCGGCGTACCGGGACACGGAAGCGAAGGTGAAGGCCGCGCTGAAGACCCCGGCACCGCGCGCTGCCGCGAACGCCTCGGGGCTGGCGCGCTTCTTCGGCGTGTACCAGGACCCGCGCGCTTACACCTCTCTTTTCTATATGCTGCTCACGCTGGCCACCGGCATCGTGTACTTCACCTTCGTGGTCACCGGGCTGTCGCTGTCGGCCGGGTTCGCGGTCCTCATCATCGGCGTGCCGTTCTTCCTCGCCTTCATCGGCATCGCGCGCGTGCTCGCGCTCGGCGAGGGCAGACTCCTCGAGGCGGTGACGGGGGAGCGCATGCCGCGACGTCCGCTGCACCCCGGGCCGCCGGGGAGCTGGTGGCGGCGGATCGGGGAGATGCTGGCGGACGTGCGTACCTGGACGACGTTGCTGTACCTGCTCATCATGCTGCCGCTGGGGATCATCTACTTCACCGTCGCCGTGACCGCACTGGCGATCGGCCTGCGCCTGGCGCTCGCGCCGCTGGTGGTGCTGACCCACGACTTCGGCTTACTTGCGGGTATCTCGCTCGACATGTTTCAGATCGACGGCTGGCACGCCGCCTCACCGCACACACTGCTCGGATCGCTCTTCTACATGGTGTTCGGCATTGCGATCGTGACGGCGCTCATGCACGCAGCGCGCGGGCTCGCGCGCGCGCACGCGCGCCTCGCCAAGGCGCTGCTGGTCAAACCGGGCACGTGAGGGCGAGCCGCGGGGGGCGCGGGCCGCGGGGTACACTAACCGCGCATGCGACGTTTGCTTCTGCTGCTGTGCGCCTGCGGCCTGGCCGCCGTGCTGCCGGACGCCGCCTCGGTCGCCGCCGCCCGCCCCGCGCCGGCCGTGCCCGCCTGGATCGCCGCCGCCCGCCCCGCGCCGGCCGTGCTCGCCTGGATCGCCGCCGCCCGCCCCGCGCCGGCCGTGCCCGCTCCTGTGGGCGGCTCCAGGGGGTGCCTGCCGGGCGGCAACGGTTATCTGCGCGCCCGCATCCGCGGCGCCCTGAACCTCGACATCGACTGGCACGACGCCGAGATCGAGTGCGAGGGCGGCCCGCGTCCGGACGGCAGCGGCCTGCGGGTGAGCTTCGCCGGACCGCGGCACGCGGACGGGCGGCGCCTGCGCCTGGTGTTCGGCGTGGGAGCGGTGCATGAGGGGCGCGCTGGCCGCGCGCTGCCGACCAATCTCACCGTGATCTTCGAGGGCGAGGAGCGGGTGTTTGCCACGCGCGGCGAGGATCACTGCACGGTGGACGAGCTCAGACAGGAGCGCCTCGGGGCACTCGGCGGATCGCTGCGCTCCTGGCGCATCGTCGCCCGCGGCTTCTGCACTTCACCGGCCAGCACGCTCAACAGCGATGCGCGCATTCTGGTCAGCCGCTTCGATTTCGCCGGCAGTGCCGTGTTCGCGGACGAGCCGCGCGAGCGGCCGCCCGAAACCTAG
Source organism: Gammaproteobacteria bacterium (assembly GCA_005878095.1). GTDB lineage: Bacteria > Pseudomonadota > Gammaproteobacteria > Steroidobacterales > Steroidobacteraceae > 13-2-20CM-66-19. The sequence goes on from VBNH01000151.1 coordinate 5,244, forward strand.
AAAGCGGCAAAGACATGTCGCGCGGAAACCGTCCTGAACATCCGCTGGTGCGCATACGCGCTCCGATGCTCGGCGCGTTGCTGGCGTTCGCGGCGCTCGGCGCCGGGCCCGCGCTGGCGCAGGAGCGTGCGCCGCTCGAGCTCGCGACGTTTCCGCGCACCGTGCTGCAGATCACCCACCTTGATGAGCACCGCGCGGCCCGCAAGTACGTGTTCGAGGTGTGGGTCGCCGACACGGCCGAGCGCGCCCAGCAGGGCCTGATGTTCGTCAGCGATCTGCCCGAGACCATGGGGATGGTGTTCCCGCTCACCGCGCCACGCGTGGAAACCATGTGGATGAGGAACACCTACATCGAGCTGGACATACTGTTCATCCGCGCGGATGGTCGCGTGGCGAAGATCATCGAGCGCGCGCACCCCCTGTCGGAGGCCTTGCTCAGCTCCGATACGCCGGTGAGCGCGGTGCTGGAACTGAAGGGCGGGGAGGCCGCGAAGCTCGGCGTCCGCGTTGGCGATACCGTCAGCTGGAAGAAGCCCGGGCAGTAAGCGCGAAGCCCGCGCGGTAAGCGCAGCAGGGCGGCGCGCCCGCCCGCCCCGATCCTCGACCCGCTCAGGTGAGGCTATCTGGAGGGCGGCAGACCCGCAGTGCGACGCTTGTGCTTCACGTGCTTCGAGACGATCGGGCGCGGGATCGGCGCACCGTAAGCACGGCCGTGCGAGCGGGGGCGCGGGGCAAAGGAACTCGGCTTGGCATGCCCGGCTGGGACCGTCCGGGTGGCGCCCGGAGCGGGCGGCGCGGTACAGACGGCGAGGCCGCGTGATCCGTACGCAATCGCCGCGCTCGTGATCCAGCGCGCGCCCGGCGCGAACTGCGCGGAACCGGCCGCAAGACCCGCGAGCACCAACACGCACCACTCGGCCGCCTTCATGCGATCTCCTCCTGCAAGGCGCTTCAAGTCTACGCAGGCGATGCGGGCCGCACAAAGCCGCCCGCAGTTATGACAGCCCGAGTTCAGCGGCCGACGCCACTGGGGCTCAGAACTTATAACTCATTCCGACCCGGAAGAAGCGCCCGACGATGCCGGACTGCGCGTAGGTTGGACTGTAGTTGGTGGCCGCATAGTCGATGGGATCGAACGGCGGCTTGCGATCGAGCAGGTTCTCGACCGTGGCGCTTACCTGCAGATGATCGCCGAAGCGATAACTGCCGGTCAGATCGACGTCCACGAACGAGGACACACGGCAGTTCGGTGGGAACGGATTGCCGGCGGCGTCGGTGGAAAAGCAGAAGCCCGCAGGCGTTATGTCGGGCGTGTACATGTAAATGCCGCTCACGTAGTAGAGGCTGGCGCTCAC
>VBNH01000152.1 GCA_005878095.1 Gammaproteobacteria bacterium
CGCGTTCGGCGTCTACGACCACAACCTGGTGTGCGCCGCCGAGAGCGTCAGTCCCGAGGGCGCCGCCGATCTGCCCGGGTGCGTGTTGCGCGAGCGGCTGTGGAAGATCCGCGCCCGGGCGGTGATCGCCGCCGCCGGCGCCCTCGAGCGCCCGCTCCTGTTCCCGGACAACGACCGTCCCGGGGTGATGCTCGCGTCCGCAGCGCACAAGTACGCCCAGGCCTTCGGGGTCGCGTGCGGGCAGCGCGCGGTGATCGCCGCGAACTGCGACGGCGCCTACCGGGTGGCCGCATCGCTCGCTGCCGCGGGCGTTGAGATCCTCGCTGTGGTCGACCGCCGCGAGGGAGCAGCGCCGATCGCGGGCGCCGCGGGCCTGCGTGTCCTGACAGGCACGACGCTCACCGCGGTGCACGGCGCGCGCTCGGTGCGCGGCTGCACGGTGGCGCCGCTCGCGGGCGGGCGCCGCGAGCGCCTGCACTGCGATCTCATTCTGAACGCGGGCGGCTACGCGCCGGCCGTGCACCTGCACTCTCAGGCGGGCGGCAAGCTGCGCTGGGTTGCCGAGAGCGCGATGTTCGTGCCGGATGGCGCGGCGCCGGGCCTTACGAGCGTGGGTGCGTGCGCCGGTGTGCTGGCGCGCGCTGCGGCGGTGAGCCATGCCACCGAGGTCGGCGAGGCGCTGGCGCGCGGCCTCGCGCCCCCTCAGGCGCCGGTCGGCGGGGCAGGGAGGTCGGATGACATCACCCGCGTGCCGGGCGTGCGGGGCAAGCAGTTCGTCGATCTGCAGAACGACGTGCTGGCCGAGGACGTGGCGCTCGCGGCCCGCGAGAACTACCGCTCGGTGGAGCATCTGAAGCGCTACACCACCACCGGCATGGGGACCGACCAGGGCAAGACCAGCAACATCAACGCACTCATCCTCATGGGCGAATACACGAGCCAGACCCCCGCGCAGGTCGGCACCACGCGCTTTCGGCCGCCGTTTGCGCCGGTGACGCTCGGCACCATCGTCGGGCGGCGCGTGGGCGCACTGTACCGGCCCTTGAAGCGCCTGCCGGCTCACGACTGGCACGCCGCGCAGGGCGCGCTGTTCGAGACCTTCGGCGACTGGTGCCGCCCGGCCGCCTACCCGCGCACCGGCGAGACACTCGACGCCGCCGCGCAGCGCGAGGCGGCAACGGTCAGAAAGTGCGCCGGGCTCTTCGATGGCTCCCCCCTGGGCAAGCTCGAGGTGTACGGTCCGGACGCCGCGCGCTTTCTGGACCTCATGTACGTCGGCACCCTGTCGACGCTCAGGATCGGCCAGGCGCGCTACGGGGTGTTGCTGAACGAGAACGGCACCCTGGTGGATGACGGCATCGTGGCGCGCCTGTCCGAGCAGCGCTTCTGGGTCAATACCAGCACCGCCGGTTTCGATCGCACCGCGGCCGCATTCGAGGAATGGCTGCAGTGCGAGTATGTCGACTTCAAGGTGCTCATCACACCGGTGACCTCGCGCTGGGCCAACATCACGGTCGCAGGTCCCCGCGCCTGGGAGTGGCTTGCGAGGCTCGGATTCGAGGCCGCGCTCGCTCCGGCGTCCATGCCGCACATGACCCTGCGCGACAGCGTGTGGGAGAGCCACCCGCTGCGGGTCCTGCGCGCAAGTTTCAGCGGCGAGCTCGGTTACGAAGTGAACCTGCCGGCCGATCATGCCGCAGCGCTCCTCACACGCCTGTGGGCGCATGCCGAAGAGCTCGGCGCGACGCTCTACGGCATCGAGGCCCTGCAGGTGATGCGGGTGGAGAAGGGCTACATTCATATCGGCACCGACACCGACGGCACCACGCTCCCCGGCGATGTGGGCCTCGCGCGCGGTATCGAGCGCAAGGCGGCGCCCTTCGTCGGGCACCGCTCGCTCCTGCGGCCGGCCTCCCGCGATCCGACGCGCCTGCAGCTCGTGGGACTGATGCCGCTCGATGGGCGCACGCCCCTGCCGGTGGGCGCGCAGATTGCCCCTGAGCCGCCACCCGCGCTCACCGAAGGGCACGTCACCTCGAGCTACCTGAGTCCCGAGCTCGGGCTCCCGGTCGCGCTCGCCATGCTCAAAGGCGGCTCGCAGCGCACGGGCGAGGAGCTGCGCGTGCATCATCTGGGAACGATGATCGAGGCGCGGGTCGTGAAGCTGCCCTTCGTGGATCCGGCCGGGGGACGCGTTCATGGTTGAGCCGAGCGATTGGCGGGCGCCGATCGAGGCCGCGGGGCTTGCGGTCCGTATGGGGGAGGGGATGCAGGCCGCGACGCTCCGCTACTTCGAGCCGGGCGGTGCGTTCGCAGCGGCCGTGCGGGAGGCAACGGGAGCTGCTTTGCCCCAACCGCTCGAGGCCGCGCAATCCGCAGACGGGCAGCTCACGCTCGCGTGGCGCAGTCCGACCGAGACCCTGGCTCTCGCTCCTAGCGCGGAGCGCCTCGCGCAGCTCGAAGCGCGTCTCGCGAACGTCCCCGACGGATGTCTCGTGAATCTGAGCGGGGGGCTCGAGGTGCTGCGGGTCACGGGCGAGGGGATCGTGGATCTTCTGTGCCGCCTGGGCGGCACCGGATCGATCCCGCGCGTAGGAGAAGCGCGGCGCAGCCGCATGGCCGACGTGCCGGTTCTGGCCGTATCGCTCACGGCGGGCGAGACGCTACTGGTAGTGGATCGTGCTTACGCCGAGCACCTCATGGGCTGGATCCGCGAGACGCTGCTGGATTTTGAAGGGGCCTGACTACGTCGGGGCCGACACGCAGGCGGGTGCCCTGGCGCAAATCAACTCGATAGGGGCGCTTTTGCAGTGTGTGGGGTCGTGCGCTGCTCTGATAAGGTCCTGCCTCGCGAACCTCGGAGCTATGATGGATGCCTGTGCAAGCCGCATCGCTCGAGATCCTGGAGAAGGCCAACGTGCCCGCGCCGCAGGCACGGGCGATCGTGCAGGCCATAGAGATCGAGATCGCCGGCGCCAAGGAAACCCTTGCCACCAAGCAGGACATCCTGATCCTGCGGCACGAGATGGCGGAGATGCGCGCGGAGTTGCGGCATGAGCTGAAGACCGAGATTGCGACCCTGCGAGGCGACCTGCGAAGCGAGATGCATGCAATGCGCGGCGACTTGCGGAGTGAAATGCATGCCATTGCGAGCGGCAGCCTCCGGCAGATGTACCCCGCGATGCTCGGACAGCTTGCAGTGCTTCTGGGGGTCGCCTACTTTTTCGTCAGTCACGTCCCGCACTAGCTGCGCGCGGACGGCGTGTGCAGGGCGCGGGCGAGAGCCTGCCGCCAGCCCGCAATGAGAGTCGCGCGGCGTGCCGCGGTCATCTTCGGAACGAACACGGCCGCGGTGGAGTAGGTGCGCGCGAGCCCAGCGAGATCGCTCCATACTCCGGTGGCAAGGCCGGCGAGGAACGCCGCGCCGAGCGCGGTGGTCTCGAGCTCCACCGGCCGCTCGACCCTTGCCTCCAGCACGTCCGCGAGGAACTGGCAGAACCAGTCATTCGCCGCCATGCCCCCATCGACGCGGATGGCGTCGGCGCGGCGCGCACCGTCGCGCTGCATCGCTTCGGTCAAATCAAGGGTCTGATAGGCGACCGACTCGAGTGCCGCACGCGCGAGATGATCGCCCGAAGCATCCAGCGTCAGGCCACAGATCAGCCCGCGCGCATTCGGCTCCCAGTGCGGTGCCCCGAGCCCCACGAACGCCGGCACCAGGTACACACCGTGATCGTCCGGCACGCGCGCCGCCGCGGCGGCGGTTTCGGCCGCGTCGCGGATGACCCTGAGCCCGTCGCGCAACCATTTGATCGCAGCACCCGCGACGAAAATGGATCCCTCCATGGCGTAGGTGATGCGACCGCCGATGCGATACGCCGGCGTTGTGAGCATGCGGTTCCCGGAGCTGACCGCCACCTCGCCGGTGTTGAGCAGCAGGAAGCAGCCGGTGCCGTACGTAGACTTCGCCGTGCCGGCGCTGAAGCAGGCCTGCCCGATGAGGGCTGCCTGCTGGTCGCCGGCGATGCCGGCCACCGGCAGCGCCCGCCCGAAGAGCGCCGCCTCGGTCGCGCCGTAGACCTCGCTGCTGTCGCGAACCTGCGGCAGCAGTGCGCGCGGCACGCGCAGGAGGGTGAGGAGCTCCTCGTCCCAGCGCTGGGCGTGTATGTCGAACAAGAGTGTGCGCGAGGCATTGGTGACGTCGGTGGCGTGCACCCGCCCGCCCGTCAGGCGCCAGAGGAGAAAACTGTCGATGGTGCCGAAGGCCAGCTCACCGCGCTCGGCGCGTGCGCGCGCCCCCGCCACGTGATCGAGGAGCCAGGCGACCTTGGTGCCGGAGAAGTACGGGTCGAGCAGAAGGCCCGTCTTGCTGCGAACCAGAGGCTCGGCGCCCGCGGCCTTGAGCGCCGCGCAGGCATCCGCCGTGCGCCGGTCCTGCCAGACGATGGCGCGATGGATCGGCTTGCCGGTGGCGCGCTCCCAGATGACAGCCGTCTCGCGCTGGTTGGTGATGCCGAGCGCCGCGATGCCGGCGACGCCGCCGGCGGTGCGCTCGATGACCTCGCGAGCCGCCGCGAGCGTGTCGCGCCAGATGTCCTCCGCATCGTGCTCGACCCATCCGGAAGCGGGATAGTGCTGCTCGAGCTCGCGACGTGCGATCGCGACTGCGCGTGCCCGCGCGTCAAATACGATGGCGCGCGTCGAGGTGGTCCCCTGATCGATCGCCAGCACGTACGAGGGTCGGCTCACGGAACGAAGCCTAAGGCGAGAGGGCCTGGCGGCACGAGTCCAAGACTGATGCTTCCTGGCAACAACATTGACCGGGCACGCGGTTGCAGGGGCCCGTACAGCCGTTTCCAGCTCACGCCCGGACGGGCTGCGGCGGCAGCGACTGCGGTCCGATTCCTTTTTCACATGGGATTATTCAATTTCTAGACTTTCAGCGCTGCCGCAAATGTGAAAAGCTATGAATCCGGGCGCAATTTCCACTCCCGTGGCGACTTTGAAGCTGCCGCGAGGAGTGGGTGCGTCCTGTCCGGATGACGCATTTATTCAAGCGCCACCGGGGCGAGTGGTATAGAAGGTCGACAGGGTGCCGTCCGGACCGGGCGGCATGCGTGCGGTGGGAAAACCACAATCAACCCTCGGGGGATGCGCGATGAAGCCTAATCCGAAGATCTCTGCGGCGGTGGCCGCAATCCTGAGTGCCCCGGCCACTGCGGTCGTCCTTGCAGCGGCAGAAACGGCGACCGCGACCGGCACGCCAACCGAGCTGCAGGAAGTGATCGTCACGGCGGAGCGCCGCGCCGAGAGCGTGCAGGACGTCCCGATCACCATCCAGGCGCTGACCTCGGAGACGCTCAGCCAGCTGAACGTCAAGACCTTCGACGACTTCGTGAAATACCTGCCCAACGTGACCGCCGCCGGGTACGGTCCCGGGCAGAGCAACGTCTTCATCCGGGGACTGGCCACCAGCATCGGCGGCACGCAGGGCGTAGGCGCGACCGGAAGCTTCCCGAACGTCGCGACCTACCTTGACGATCAATCGGGCCAGGTGCCCGGCCGCAACCTCGACATCTACGCCGCCGATCTCGAGCGCATCGAGATCCTCGAGGGCCCGCAGGGGACGCTGTTCGGAGCCGGCGCGCAGGCGGGGGTGGTGCGATACATCACCAACAAGCCGAAGCTCGATCGCGTCGAGGCGAATGTCAGCGCCTCCTATGCGACCACCGCCCACGGCGATCCGAGCACCTCGATCGAGGGCGTTCTGAACGTCCCGGTGATCCCCGATAAGTTCGGCGTCCGCGTAGTCGCCTACAACGACAGCCGGGGCGGCTACATCAACAATGTCCCCGGCACGTTCACCCGCGCCGCGACCGACCAGGTGGTGGTGAATTACTTCGGCGGAGTCGTGCCGCCGAACAGCGGCCCGATCAACAACAATTTTCAGGTGGGGCGCGCCATCAACCCGCTCACCTACAAGGGCGTTCGCGGCGAGCTCCTCTACCAGTTCAACGACGACTGGAACTTCCTGGTGTCGCAGGCCTATCAGAACCTGGACGCTGAGGGTGTGTTCTGGCAGGAAACCTACGACGGCGTGCACAACGTGCTGCCGGAGCTGTCGGTGCAGCTGTACAGCCCGTCCTACAACAAGGACAAGTTCACCGACACCGCGTGGACGCTGAACGGCAAGCTCGGCTTCCTGCAGGCGGTCTATACCGGCG
>VBNH01000102.1 GCA_005878095.1 Gammaproteobacteria bacterium
CGCATCGATCAGCCGCGGTGAGGCGCTCGCGGTCGCCGGCATGGAGGGCTATGCCGTCATCACCCGCTCGGGCTCGCCGCTCGATGGCGGGGAGGGTCCGGTGCGCCTGGCGGTGCTGTATCGCGGCAGCCAGGCTTTCGTGATCGGCGCCGCGAGCCGCTCGAGCCAGGCGGGCGCGCCGCTGGATGACGGGCTGTTCATGTCCTCGATCCAGACGATGCGCGACATGAAGCCCTCGGAATACCCGCTCGCGGAGCCCTACCGCCTGAAGATCATCCAGGCGACCGACGCGACCAGGATCGATGACTACGCCAAGGACATGCCGGTCGAGAAATTCAAGAAGGAAGAGCTGCGGCTGCTGAACGGCCTGTATCCCAAGGGGGAGGCCAGGCCCGGCGATTTCATCAAGGTGGTGCAGTAACACGCGCCAGACCCGCGGCGCGCCTTGGACGATAGCGCCCCTACCGGCGGGTAGGCCGCGCCTTGATTCAGGGCACGGACCATGTAAATCTGCCTCGTTCGAGCGCCGCGCCCGCAAGACGCGTGCGCGGCAACGCCACACGGAAATGCGGCTGTGGACATGACCGGCAAGACGGAGACGACATTCGAGCTCACCGATAGCGCCAGCGGGCGCAGCAGCCACCTGCCGGTGCGCACCGGCACCATCGGGCCGGCGGCACTCGACATCGCAGGTCTGCACAAGGACCTCGATGTGTTCACCTACGACCCGGGTTTCGGCGCGACCGCCGCGACCGAGAGCCGCATCACCTACATCGACGGGGATGCGGGCGTGCTGCTGTATCGCGGCTACCCGATCGAGCAGCTCGCGGAAAAGAGCTCCTTCATGGAGGTCGCCTACCTGCTGCTGCTCGGGGAGCTGCCCACGCCGAAGCAGCTCGAGGAGTTCACCGGCAACATCCGTTACCACACCATGCTCAACGAGACGTTGCTGCGCTTCTTCAACGGCTTCCACCACAACGCGCATCCCATGGCGATGGTGTCGGCGGTGGTGGCCTCGATGTCGGCGTTCTATCACGACACGATGGACATCCATAACCCGCGCCACCGCGAGATCTTCTCGCATCGCATCATCGCCAAGCTCCCCACCATCGCCGCCGCCGCGCACAAGCACTCCGTCGGACAGCCGTTCATCTACCCGCGCAACGACCTCACCTACGCCGCCAACGTGCTGCACATGGTGTTCGCCGTGCCGTGCGAGCCCTACAAGCTCGACCCGATCGCCTCCGAGGCCCTCGATCTGCTGTTCATCCTGCACGCCGATCACGAGCAGAACGCCAGCACCTCGACCGTGCGCCTCGCCGGCAGCACCGGCGCCAATCCCTACGCGGCGATCTCGGCGGGCGTGTCGGCGCTGTGGGGGCCGGCACACGGCGGCGCCAACGAGGCGGTGCTGGCGATGCTCGAGCAGATCGGCAGCGTCGACAACATCCCCAAGTACCTGGCGATGGCCAAGGACAAGTCGAGCCACTTCCGCCTCATGGGCTTCGGTCATCGGGTGTACAAGAACTTCGACCCGCGCGCCAAGATCATCCGCGCGATGTGCCACAAGGTGCTGGCACGGCTCGGGCGCAGCGACAATCCGCTGTTCGAGCTGGCGCTGCGCCTGGAGGAGATCGCGCTCAAGGACGAGTATTTCGTGTCGCGCAAGCTCTACCCGAACGTCGATTTCTACTCCGGGGTCATCTACAGCGCCATCGGCATCCCGCGCTCGATGTTCACGGTCATGTTCGCGATCGCGCGCACCGTGGGCTGGGTGGCGCACTGGCAGGAGATGATCTCCGATCCGGGTATGCGCATCGGCCGCCCGCGCCAGCTGTACACCGGCCCGACGCGCCGCGAGTACGTCGAGATCGCCAAGCGCGCCTGAAGAGCGGCGCGCACGCGTCACGCCTTGCGCGCCGCCTCAGGGCTGCTGCAGCAGGGCCTCGACCTCGAAGGCGGTCGCGCGCCGCATCGGTCGCCCGTCTACCGGGCTGACCGGCGCCTGCCGGATACCGTCGGTCGGAAACACCGTCGCCTCGATCGGCTGCTCGTCCATCTCGAAGCGCACGCCCGGAAAGGCCCGCACCCGCTCGGCGTTGAGCTTGACGCGCCTCTCGGTCACCTCGTGCGGGATGCCGGCGTCGAGCAGCTTCAGCGCGACCGATTCGGCCCGGTCGGCGAACAGGTGCAGCTGCACCTCGGTGTGCAGGGTGGCGGTGCCCGAGAGCACCGGGCCGACCAGCCGGGGCTCGAACTCGCGCAGGTAACGCATGGCCGACAGGGCCGCGTGGCGCTGCGCGTGCAGCGCCTGAAGGTGCGAGGCGCCGCCGAAGAGGCGCTGGTACTCGGCCAGCGCGCTCTCGATCTCGCTGTTCTTCGGCAGCATCGCGGCGCCGTCCACCACCCCGAAGCGCTCGGCGGCCTTGCGCTTGGCCACCAGGAAATCGCGGATGCCGTGCTCGGCCATGAGGCGCGCGGCTTCCTGGGCCAGCGCGCGCCGCAGGTGCTCGCCGCGGGCCGCGTGTCGCTTGGCTTTCATCGCGACTTTCAGAAGATCGGCTCGCTGCTCGCCTGCGCTTCCGGGCCTTGTGCGACGGATCCTGAGTCGGGCAGGTGGTTGGCCATGAAAGTCTCCGGCACGCCGTCAGGATTCTCGGCGCTGACCAGCGTGCCGGTCTGAGGGGAGATCCGCAAGGTCACCAGGCCCTCGGGCATCGGGCGCTGCTGCTCCGGGACGCCGCGCAGCGCCTCGCGCATGAACTGGATCCAGATCGGCAGCGCGGTGCGCGCGCCCTCCTCGCTCTCCCCGAGCGGACGCTCCTGGTCGAAGCCCACCCACACGGTGGCCACGAGATTCCTGGTGAAGCCGTTGAACCAGGTGTCCTTGGCCTCATTGGTCGTGCCGGTCTTGCCGGCAATGTCGCCGCGCCCGAGCGCGAGCGCGCGGCGCCCGGTGCCGCGCTTGATGACATCCGCCATCATATCGGACATGAGGTAGGCGTTCTGGGCGCTGATGACGCGCGGCGCCACCTGGTCCGCGGGCAGCGGCGCGGGCTCACCGTGCGCCGGATCGGAGACGCGCAGCGCCTCCGCGCCCGCGGACTGCGCCCCGCCCTCATCGCACTGCGCACACACCATGCGCGGCGCGGCGCGCCATACCACCGCCCCCGAGCCATCCTCGATGCGATCGATGAAGTACGGCGTGACGCGATAACCGCCGTTCGCGAACACCGCGTAGCCGGCCGCGACGTCCAGGGGCGTCGCTTGCAGGGTGCCGAGCGCGAGCGTGAGATCGTGCGGCATGGTGCGCGGATCGAAGCCGAAGCGCGCGATGTAGTCGATCGCGGTGCCGACGCCGAGGTCCTTGAGAATGCGGATCGACACCAGGTTGCGCGAGCGCACCAGCGCCTCGCGCAGGCGCGTCGGCCCGCCGAACTCGCGGGTGGAGTTCTCCGGCCGCCAGGCCTCCTCGCTCCCGTTGGCGTCGAGGACGATCGGCGCATCGAGCAGCACGGTCGCCGGTGTCAAGCCATTCTCGAGCGCCGCCGAGTACAGGAACGGCTTGAATCCGGAACCGGGCAGGCGCCGCGCCTGGGTGACGCGGTTGTACTTGTTGGTGAAGTAGTCGAAGCCGCCGACCAGCGCGACGATGCTGCCGTCGTTGGGATCGAGCGCCACCAGCGCGCTCTGCGCTTCCGGGATCTGCCCGAGCTGCGCATGCCCGGCTTCATCGGCGACGACGTAAACGACGTCGCCCTTGGCGAGCACCTGGCCCGCGTCCTTCGGCGCCGGGCCGGGCGTTTCGTTGCGCAGCTGCTTGCGCGCCCACGACAGCCCGTCCCACTCGATCTGCACCGGACCGAGGGACTTCACGTAGGCGCGCGCATTCTTCTCGCCGACCGACACCACGATCGCCGGCGACAGGTTGCCGATCGCGGCGTACTCGTCCACCAGGTCGTCGTAATCCGGCTCGCCGTGCGCCGGCAGGTCCACGTGTCCGGCGGGCCCGCGCCAGCCGTGGCGGCGGTCGTACTCGATGAGTCCCACGCGTACCGCGCGATTGGCGCTGGCCTGCAGCCGCCCGTCGATGGTGGTGTAGACGCGGTAGCCTGCGATCTCGGCGTTGGCGCCGAAGCGCTGACGCAGCTCGAGGCGCGCCATCTCCGCGACGTAGGGCGCCTCGACGTCATAGAGCGGCGCGTGGGCGCGCGCCTGCATCGGCTCCTTGTTGGCGGCCTCGGCGGTGGCGGCATCGATGTACCCGAGCTCGCGCATGCGCCGCAGCACGTAGGCGCGGCGCCCGGTAGCGAGCTGCGGATCGACGATCGGGTTGTAACGCGAGGGCGCCTTGGGAACCCCGGCGATGGTGGCGGCCTCGGCCACGTCGAGCTTGTCGAGGGACTTGCCGAAGAAGGCCTCGGCGGCGGCGGCCACGCCGTAGGCGCGCTGGCCGAAGAAGATCACGTTCAGATACAGCCCGAAGATCTCCTGCTTGGTGAACTCGTGCTCCATGCGGTAGGTGACGAAAGTCTCCTGCAGCTTGCGCCGATAGGTCTTGTCGAGGTTGAGGAACATGTTGCGGGCGGCCTGCATGGTGATGGTGCTGGCGCCCTGGCTCTTGTCACCGGAGAGCAGATCGATGAGCACCGCGCGCACCACGCCGAAGTAATCGATGCCGTGGTGCTCGAAGAAGCGCTCGTCTTCGGCGGCGAGAAACGCGTGCTTGACGAGATCGGGGATCTGGTCGTAGCCGACCGGGATGCGGCGCTGCTCCCCGATCTGCGCGATCAGCGCACCCGAGCGGGTGTACACGCGCAGGGGCACCTGCAGCTCCACGTTGCGCATGGAATCCGTCGAGGGGAGCGAGGGGACCAGGTACACGTAGCCACAGGCGAGCGCGTAGGCGCCCAGAAGTGTGATCAGCGTCACACCGCCGCCGATGAGGAGGCCGATGCGAAAGTAATTCCAATTCACAGAAACCAACTCTGTCTCCTTGCGCTCCCCGCGGGGGCTATGCATAGTAGCCGGCGATTTAAGGGCAAACTCACCGAAAGGTGGGGACGCAAAGCCTCCGGTCTACGGGACGCACGTGCCTACGACAGCGGGGTTGCCGTTCGAACGTTAACGTACTCTGCCGCGAGCGGTCACGCACGGCGCGAGGGCGGTTCGAGCGACCGATCCGGCATGCACCTGCCACCCGCGGAAGCGAAGCTTTCCGTCTCCAGAACGCTTTGGACAAGACGACGCGCCATTCGTTGATCTCCGGTGCCGCCGCAGCGCTCGCGCGTCACGGTTTGGGCAGTTCGCGCGGCTTGCGCGGCCTGTGCGTTCGGATCCGTGAGCCGGCTCACGTTCAATTTAACAGTGCGCTGATATATAGTGCCTCTCAACTAGAACCGGGGTGGTCATTTTCAGGTGTAATAACCTGAAAAGGAAAGAAAAATGTTCCTCTTTCAACGCAAATACCGCGCCCTCCTGGGACTTGACATAACGACCTCGTCGGTCAAGCTGATCGAACTGGCCATGGGGGGTGGGCAGTACCGCGTCGAGGCCTATGCGGCCGAACCTACGCCCCAGAACGCCATCAACGAGAAGGCGATCGTGGATGCCGAGGCAGTCGGGGAGGCGATCCGTCGTGCGGTGAAGCGCGCCGGCGCCAAGAGCAGCGAGGTGGCGGTGGCCATTTCCGGCGACGCCGCGATCACCAAGGTGATCCAGATGCCGCGCGCGCTGCGCAGCGGCGACCTCGAGGCGCAGGTCGAGATGCAGGCCGACCAGTACATCCCTTTTCCGATGGATGAGGTCAGCTACGACTTCGAGGTGTTGGGACCCAACGAGAGGGATCCGGACTCCAATGACGTACTGCTGGTCGCCACGCGCAGCGAGAATGTCGAGCAGCGCCAGGCGGCCGTCAGGGCCGCGGGCCTCACGGCCAAGATCGTGGACGTGGAGGCCTTCGCGCTCGAGAACGCCTGCAAGCTCATGACCCACCAGATGCCCGACGGCGGCATCGACCGCACCATCGCGGTGGTCGACTTCGGCGCGAGCAGCACCACTTTCAGTGTGCTGCGCAATCTGAAGGTGGTGTACACGCGCGACTTCGCCTTCGGCGGGCAGCAGCTCACCGAGGAGATCATGCGCACTTACGGGCTGGCGATGGAGGAGGCGGGACGCGCCAAGAAGGAAGGTGGCCTGCCCGGCAACTACCAGGCCGAGGTGCTCGACCCGTTCATCGACGACATGACCCAGCAGGTGAGCCGCTCGCTGCAGTTTTACCTCGCGTCCGGCTCCGGGCGCGAGCAGCCGGAAAAGATCCTGGTGTGCGGTGGCTGCGCCAACATCCCGGGAGTGGCCGAGGTGATCGCCAGCCGCGTGGGAATCTCTGCCGAGAAGGGCGACCCGCTCGGTCAGATGAAGCTGTCCTCGCGCGCCAAGGCGCAGGCGGTGCAGCGCGATGCCACGGCACTGCTGACAGCCTGTGGGCTCGCATTGCGGAGTTTTGACTGACATGCCGCGTATAAACCTGCTTCCCTGGCGTGAAGGCGAGCGCAAGGAGCGCAAGCTCGCGTTCCTGGTGGCGCTCGGCGTGGCGGCGCTCGCCGCCGGCGTCACAGCGTTCGCCGCCTACCTGCTGTACGGCTCGATGATCGAGTCGCAGGAGCACCGCAACGCGCAGCTGCGCACCGAGATCAAGACGCTCGACAAGCAGATCGAGGAGATCAACAACCTCGAGGTCGCCAAGCAGAAGTTCATCGCGCGCATGGAGATCATCGAGAAGCTGCAGCGCTCCCGGCCGGAGATCGTGCACGTGTTCGACGAGATCGTGCGCACGCTGCCCGAGGGTGTGTATCTCACCGGCGTGAAACAGACCGAAAAACGGCTGCGGTTCGACGGCGTCGCGCAGTCGAGCACCCGCGTGTCCTCCTTCATGCGCAACATCGATGGTTCCCAGTGGCTGCGTAATCCCGAGCTCGAGGTCGTGCAGACCGCCAAGGGCCCCACGCCCGGCTCGAGCTTCACGCTGACCGCCGACCAGGTGACCACCGCGGCGCCGGAGGATAGCGGCTCCGCCAGGAGCAAGATCAGGAAGGCCAGCCTCGGCGGGGGGGGACGGCAATGAATCTGCTCGACGAGCTGCGCGCACTCGATCCGCGCGATCCGGGTCGCTGGCCCCTGCCGGTGCGTGTCGGCGCGGTCGCGGCGGCGTTTCTCGCGCTCACGCTCCTCGGTGGCTACCTGCTGGTCTGGAACGAGCAGCGGCCGGAGCTGCAGCGCCACCAGGACGAAGAGCAGCACCTGCGCCAGGAATTCCGCACCAAGCACGCCAAGGCCGTCAACCTCGATGTCTACAGGCAGCAGCTCAAGGACATCGAGCGCTCCTTCGGCGCACTGCTGCGGCAGTTGCCCGGCAAGACCGAGGTGCCGAACCTGCTGGTCGACATCTCGCAGACCGGACTGGCCGCCGGGCTCGAGGAGAAGCTGTTCCAGCCCCAGCCCGAGCAGAAGAAGGATTTCTACGCCGAGCTGCCCATCAAGATCCGCCTGAGCGGCAGCTACCACCAGTTCGGCGAGTTCGTGAGCGGTATCGCGGCGCTGCCGCGCATCGTCACGCTGCACGACATCGACATCAAGCCCGACAACAAGGACGCCTACGATCAGCTGTCCCTCGAGCTCACGGCGAAGACCTACCGCTACCTCGAGGAGGACGAGATCGCCGCGGGCGAGGCGGACAAGAAGAGCGACGTCGCCCACCGCCCGAAGCCGGCGGGTTGACCCACATGAACGGCCTGACCGCGGTACTCACTCATGCGTAAGGTTCTACACCAACCCCGTTTGCGCCTGCTGGGCGTGGCTCTGGCGTGCGTCGGCTACGCCGCGCTCACGGCGTGCTCGAGCGCGGACAACGAGCTGGCGCGCTTCATCGAGGACACGAAGAAGGAGCCGGGCGGGCGCGTCGAGCCGCTGCCGGAGATCAAGCCCTACGAGACCTTCCTGTACTCGGCGGCCGAGCTGCGCTCGCCGTTCCTGCCGAGCACCCCGGGTTCCGGTGCGGGGTACGGCGGCATACGTCCGGACGCCAAGCGCAACCGCGAGTTCCTCGAGCAGTTCTCGCTCGACACGCTGAAGATGGTCGGCACGCTGCGCCTCGGCGGGCAGATGTACGGCCTGGTGCAGACCAAGGACGGCCTGGTGCATCGGGTGAGCGCCGGCAACCACCTCGGCCAGGCGGAAGGCAAGATCACCGATATCACGCCGGCCAAGATCATTCTGATCGAAGTCGTTCCGGACAGCCTCGGCGGGTACATGGAGCGTCCTGCGGCGCTCGCCCTGAACGAGTAAAGGTCCAGCAGGGAGTCCATGCATGCAAGCGTCTAGCCTGATGAATCGCCTCCTCGGCACCGCCCCCTGGCTGGTGCTCGCAGGGGTACTCGGCACTTTCGCGGGCACCGCATGGGCCGCGGATCAACCCGCGCTGCAAGCCATCGACGTGCAGCCCCTGCCCGGCCAGCAGCTGCAGATCACCTTGCGCCTGTCGGGGCCGGCACCGCAGCCGCTGTCGTTCACCATCGACAACCCGGCGCGCATTTCCTTTGACCTGCCGAACACCACGCTGGCGCTGGCCTCGCGCCGCATCGACGTGCACGCCTCCGGCCTCGACACCATACTCGCCGCCGAGACCAAGGACCGCACGCGTCTGGTGCTGAACCTCGACAAGC
Organism: Gammaproteobacteria bacterium; assembly: GCA_005878095.1. Lineage (GTDB taxonomy): Bacteria > Pseudomonadota > Gammaproteobacteria > Steroidobacterales > Steroidobacteraceae > 13-2-20CM-66-19. Next base: position 8,721 of record VBNH01000102.1, read on the forward strand.
TGGTGCCGTACGACACGCGGGTCGAGGGCAACAACATCATCGTCATGCTCGGCGGCAGCGCGGCGCGCGCCAGCGCGGGCGCCACCCCCTCCGGCGCTGTGGCTGCGGGCGGCGGCGGCGGGGTACGCGAGCTGCGCGCCATCGACTTCCGGCGCAGCACGGACGGCGCCGGGCGCGTGATCGTCAGGCTCTCCGATCCGCATATGCACGTCAACCTGCACCAGATCGGTGACCAGGTGGTGGTCGATTTCAGCGACGCGAGTGTGCCGGCCAACCTCATGCGCCGCTACGACGCGAGCGACTTCGGCACGCCGATCAGGGGCTTTGACGTGACGCGGGTGGGCAACGGCTCGCGCATCTCGATCACCGCGAGCGGCGACTACGAGCAGCTCGCCTACCAGTCCGACGACCAGTACGTGGTCGAGATCGCGCCGCGGCGCAAGGCCGCCAACGCCCAGGAGGAGCGGCCGGTGTACACCGGCGAGCGCCTCACGCTGAACTTCCAGGACATCGAGACGCGCGCGGTGCTGCAGCTGCTCGCCGATGCCAGCGGCCAGAACATCGTGGTGAGCGACTCGGTGAGCGGCAACGTCACCCTGCGGCTGCAGAACGTGCCGTGGGACCAGGCGCTCGATATCGTGCTGCGCACCAAGGGGCTCGACAAGCGCCGGCAGGACAACGTCATCATCGTGGCGCCGCAGGCCGAGCTCGCCAGCCGCGAGAAGGCCGAGCTGGCCGCGAGGAAGGACGTGCAGGAGCTCGCGCCGCTGCGCTCCGAGTACCTGCAGGTGAACTACGCCAAGGCCCAGGACATGGCGGCGCTCATCAAGACGCAGACCAATTCGCTGCTGTCGACGCGCGGCAGCGTCGCGGTCGACGATCGCACCAACACCCTGCTGCTGCAGGACACCGCCGACCGCCTGGCGGACGTGCGCCGCCTGGTGGCGACGCTCGACATCCCGGTGCGCCAGGTGCTCATCGAGGCGCGCATCGTCATCGTCAATAACGACTTCGAGCGCTCACTCGGCGCGCGCTTCGGCCTGACCAACTACCAGAAGTACGGTAGCACCGGGCTCGTGACCACCACCGGCACGGCCGCCGGCACCGACCTGGCGATCGGCTCGGCGCTCACCAACGTGGCGAGCACCGGCTCGATCTACCCGGTCTCGGTGCCGACCGGATCCAGCGCCACGAACCGCTATAACGTCAACCTGCCGGTCACCAGCGCCGCGGGCACGATCGCCCTCGGCATCCTCGGCAACAATTTCATCGTCGACCTGGAGCTGTCGGCTGCCCAGGCGGAGACCCAGGCGAACATCATCTCCTCGCCGCGCGTCATCACCGCGAACCAGAAGGAGGCGATCATCGAGCAGGGCGTGGAAATCCCCTACCAGCAATCCGCCTCGAGCGGCGCGACCACCATCCAGTTCAAGAAGGCGGTGCTGTCACTCAAGGTCAAGCCCCAGATCACGCCCGACAACCGCATCATCCTCGACCTCGACGTCAAGGACGACGCCGTCGGCACCGTGGTGGTGACGTCGGGGGGTGTGAACGTACCCTCGATCGACACGCGCGAGATCACCACGCAGGTGCTGGTGAACGACGGACAGACCGTGGTGCTCGGCGGCATCCTGTCGACCACGCAGCGCGAGGACGACACCAAGGTGCCGTACCTCGGCGACCTCCCGGTGCTCGGCCACCTGTTCAAGAACACCATCCACAAGGACGACAAGGACGAGCTCATGATCTTCATCACCCCGAAGATCGTGCGTGAGGGCGTGAACGTCTACAACTGACGCGCCCGGGTCCTGCGCTGATGCTTGCGGCCGCCTGACGGGCGGCCGCGCCGTTTTGTATCCTGTCCGCTCGCATGCTCGGCAAGACCAGCGTATTCCTCATCGGCCCGATGGGCTCGGGCAAGACGGCCGTGGGCCGCCACCTGTCACGCGCGCTCGGACTGCCCTTCTACGACAGCGACGCGGAGATCGAGCGGCGCACCGGGGTCGACATCCCGTTCATCTTCGAGAAGGAAGGCGAGGCCGGCTTCCGCCAGCGCGAGCGCGAGGCGATCGAGGCGCTCACGCTGTTGGCGCGCATCGTGCTTGCGACCGGGGGCGGCGCGGTGCTGCTGCCGGAGAACCGCCGTCATCTCGCCGAGCGCGGCTGTGTCGTGTACCTGCAGACCTCGGTGGCGCAGCAGGCGCAGCGGGTGCGCCATGGCAGGAACCGCCCGCTGCTCTCCGACGGCGACACCAGCGCGCGCCTCGGACAGCTCATGGACGCGCGCGCACCGCTGTACGGCGAGATCGCCGATATCACCGTGTCGACCGACGGCCGGCGCGTACACAGTGTCGCCGAGCAGATCCTGCGCGAGCTCGCTGCGGCGCGCGCCACACACTAGTTTCCGGCGCAAGAGTGATGTGCCCTTTCCCGCCAATTCCACTGCCCGCGCCGGAAAGTAATTAGCCTGCGACCGCCGTGGTGCTCACGGTGTTCCCTTCCTGCCTGTGGGACGCCGGGAAGATTCCTCCAGATAGAAGCAGCCACGGTGACCCGTGGATGTCTTTTTTGCGGACGAACGGCCGTGATGTGTTACGGATAAATGGCTTGCCTATATTACGGATACATGGCTATACTTTTATACGGATAGAAGGCTAATGCATCTTACGGGTAGGCGTGCGTGGCGAAACCACCCCCTCTGGAGCAGGCACGACGCTGGTGGAAAGAGCGCACCGATGCGGAGCGCTATGTCGTAGCGCCCGCCGAAGCTCCCTCGGTTGCCGTCGCCCGCGTTCTTCGTCAGGACGGACTGGTCCTCGATGTGGCCGGCAAACGTGCCTGGATCCTCACCCCTGGAAAGGTCGCGGACGGACGCGCGGTATTCCTCGCCAACTACTGGGCGGTGGTCGCGCTGGTGCTCAAGCGCTACGCACCGGCCGCGGTTGCCGGAGTGGCCGCGATCCGCTTGCACCTCGAGGACTTTTCCCCACCCGAAGAGCTAGCCGTCTACCAGGGCGCCAATCAGAGCGAGTACGCCCTCACGCTCTACCCGGGATTTCGCCTGCGGCTGCGGCCGAGAGCTCTTGCTGCAGAAAATGTCGTCACCGTTACGGCACCCGGTAACGCGCTGATTCCCGTACAGACCCCGGTGGATATCCTGACCACGCTCGATGAGACCGAAGTGGTGAGCGGCATCGAGCCCGTGTCGGCCTGGCTCCGTCACCTCATCCTGCGCACGCCCGAGCTTGCAGCCGCCGTCGAGAAAAACCCCCGGCCGGTCATCCTGAAGCGCCTCTCGGCGCTCGCCGCCGAACTCGGCAACGAGCCGCTCGCTCGGCAGCTTGAGCACCTCGTGCGCCGGATCTCGCATCGCGAGACCTCACCCTCGCGCACGGGCGTCGGCACGCGGATTGCGGTCCCGCAGGTTCTACGCGCAGCCTCACGCGGCAGCGGCTCGCCCTGGCTCGATGAGCAGGCCATGCGCCTTGAGCGTCAGGAGTCTGAAGTCGGTCGCCTTGTGGGCAGAGAGCTCGCGGCGCTTCCCAAGTTCAAGTGGCAGTCTCTAAGAGCTGACGCCGAGCAGAACAAGGCCAATGACGCCTATCACAGCACGACGATGGAGGGCTACCGGATCTCACGCGAGGTCTCGGATGCCGTCGTGCGCGGCGAGCCGCTGCCTGAGGGACCTCAGGATCAGAAGACTCTCGAGGCGGCGATGGCAGTGCAGGGGTACACCGTCGCCTACAGCGAGGTACTTGAGCGCGCGCGCAAGCAGCGCCCAATCAACACTGATCTGATTCTGGACCTGTACGAGGCGCTGTTTCGTCCGGCGGTAGATGCGAGGATCACGGACGCGGCGGCGCTGCGAGGCTGGCGCGTTTCGACCGTGGGCCTTCGCGGTTGGCGCTATGTCCCTCCGAACCCGAAGAAGATCCCGGATCTCATCGGGGGATTAGAGCGCTTTGCGGCTCGGGAGAATCTTGATCCCATTACTCGCGCGCTGCTCGTGCACCTGGAATTTGTGACCATTCACCCCTTCATGGACGGTAACGGGCGCCTCGGGAGACTGCTGATGAACTATGCGCTCTTGGCTGCCGGCCTACCGTGGGTGACGATCCGCAGCGATGAGCGCATCCCGTTCTTCAGGGCGATCGAGCGAGCGCAGGTGGACGGCGATGCGAAACCCTTCATCCAGTTTGTATGGCACCTGATCCGGCAGGCGGTGCAGGAGCTCAGGTCCCGCTCTCACACCCCTCATTCACGAAGCCGCTCAAAGGCGTAGGTGTTGGCGCGCTAGACACTTGCCGCTGGAGCGGCTCACGTATACTGCGCGGTGGCTTCTCCGCGCCGCGTGCGCACGTGGACACTCTGAACGTCGAACTCGGAACCCGCAGCTACCCGATCCTGATCGATGCAGGGTTGATCGGCCGGCCGGACGTCTTTCGGCAGCACCTGCCGGCGCGCGACGTGCTCGTCGTCAGCGACACCACCGTCGCGCCGCTGTACCTGCCGGCGCTCACCGCGAGCCTGGGGCCGCGCCGTAGCGTGGAAGTCATCCTTCCGGACGGCGAGGCGCACAAGACACTCGCCAACGCCGCGCGCGTACTCGACGTGCTGATCGCCAACCGCTTCGGGCGCGACTGCGCCCTCATCGCCCTGGGGGGCGGGGTGGTCGGGGACCTCACCGGCTTTGCCGCGGCCTGCTACCAGCGCGGCGTCGCGTTCGCGCAGGTGCCCACCACACTGCTGGCGCAGGTGGACTCGGCGGTCGGTGGCAAGACCGCCGTCAATCACCCCGGCGGCAAGAACCTGATCGGGGCCTTTCACCAGCCGGTGCTGGTAGTGACGGACACGCGCACGCTCGCGACGCTGCCGGCGCGCGAGCTGCGCGCGGGGCTCGCCGAGGTGATCAAGTACGGACTCATCTGCGACGCGGCCCTGTTCGGTTGGCTCGAGGCGCACCTCGATGAGCTGCTCGCCGGCGCGCCCGCGGCGCTCGCACACGTCATCCGCCGCTCCTGCGAGATCAAGGCGGCGATCGTCGGCCGCGACGAGCGCGAGGTGGGCGAGCGCGCGCTGCTGAATCTGGGGCATACCTTCGGCCACGCGCTCGAATCCGCCACCGGTTACAAGGAGTGGCTGCATGGCGAGGCCGTCGGCGCGGGCCTGGCCATGGCGGCGGCCATGTCGCGCGAATGCGGGCTCATGACGGCCGATGAGGCCGCCCGGGTGCGGGCGCTGCTGGAGCGGGCCGGCCTGCCGACGCGCATCGTCGCGGTGACGCCGGCTGCCGTGCGCGAGCACATGGGCGTAGACAAGAAGGTGCTGGGCGGTCGCCTGCGCCTGGTGCTGCTGCGCGGCATCGGGGACGCCTTCCTGACAGCGGACTACCCGGCGCCGGCGCTCGCGCGCACGCTCGCCGCGCACTGCCGGTGAGCGCCGTGAACGACGTGCCCGCCGCGGCTGCATCGCTGGCACCCTACGCGGCGCATGACGGGCAGTCCCGCGGCCGGCGCTATCCGGAAAGCCCACCTGAGTTTCGCGGCGAGTTTCAGCGCGACCGCGACCGCATCATCCATTCGAACGCGTTTCGCCGCCTGGTCTACAAGACCCAGGTGTTCGTCAACCACGAGGGGGACCTGTACCGCACGCGCGTGACGCATTCGATCGAGGTGGCGCAGATCGCCCGCTCGGTGGCGCTGGCGCTGCGGCTGAACGAGGCGCTGACGGAAGCGATCTGCCTGGCCCACGACCTCGGCCACACTCCCTTCGGGCATGCCGGCCAGGACGCGCTCAACGAGTGCATGCGCGAGTACGGTGGTTTCGAGCACAACCTGCAGTCCCTGCGGGTCGTGGACGAGCTCGAGGAGCGGTACGCGCAGTTCCGCGGGCTCAACCTCACCTTCGAGTGCCGCGAAGGCATACTGAAGCACTGCTCGTTGGGGCACGCGCGCGAGCTCGGGGAACTCGGCGAGCGCTTCATCCGGCGCCGCCAACCCGGGCTCGAGGCGCAGATCGCCAATCTCGCCGATGAGATCGCCTACAACAATCACGACGTGGACGATGGCATCCGCGCGCAGCTGCTGGACCTGACCGCGTTGCGCGAGGTGCGCATGTTCCGGCGGCAGTACGATGCCGTGGTGGCGCTTTACCCGGATCTTGGCGAGCGCCGCCTGGTGCACGAGACCATCCGGCGCATGATCAACTACATCGTGGTCGACTTCATCCGCACCACGCAGACCCAACTCGCGCAGGCGCAGCCGCGCTCGATCGATGAAGTGCGCGCGCGCACGCAGCCGCTGGCGATGTTGAGCGACTCCTGCCGCGAGGAGCACCTGGAGCTCAAGGCGTTCCTGCGCGAGCAGGTCTACCGGCACTACAAGGTGCTACGCATGACTTCGAAGGCGCGGCGCGTGGTCCAGCAACTGTTCGAGGCGTTTTTCAAGGACGTGAGTCTCATGCCGCCCGAGTACCGTGACCAGGCGCTGCGCGCGGAAACCGCGCACGGAGCCACCGCGCGCGCTCGCGCGGTCGCTGATTACATCGCCGGCATGACCGATCGCTACGCCATCCTCGAGCACCGGCGGCTGTTCGAGCCGGGCGAGCGCACCTGAGGCGGGTTCCCGGCGAGAGTTTTTGCTGCCAAGGCCAAGCTTTGTCCGACCCCGCTGACGCATCGTGTCGGATGGCTCTCACAGGCATAATCTCATGTTTTCGTTAAGTTTCTCCATTGACTGGACGTTCAACAGACCGCTTACGTACTTCCCGCAAGTTGACATAAGTCAATGAACTGCCTAGTGTTATGTCACAACAACTTCTAATTAGAAATGAACAAATCCTCGAGGGAGAAAGAAGCGGTCCTGAGTGTGTTCGCCGAGCTGGTGCGACCGCTCATGCGCGTTGCTTTTGAATATGGAATCTCCGCCAGCGAGATCGCCGGGGTTGTGCGCCGCACGTACATCCACTCCCTGGAGGCGCGCCTCTCGGACCAGAAGAGGGCCACGACCGATGCACGTCTCGCGGTGGTGGCGGGCCTCGCCAAGTCTGACGTGACGGCTTTGCGCGAGGCGCTGCGCGCCGGCGCACCGCACAGCCTGCGCGCCTCGGTGAGCCTGGATCAGGTCACCAACCTGCTCACGGTCTGGCATACCCACACCGGTTTCTCCGGTGCCTACGGACTCGCCATGGAGTTGGATCTGGTTCCAACTTCGGACTCTCCGCGCCGCAGCTTCCGCGAGCTCGTCGATGCCGCCTGCCCCGGTGCCGATGTAGAAGCGCTGCTCGATGAGCTCGTTGCGTCAGGGTCCGTTGAGATAATTGATTCGATTACCGTTCGCTGCCTGTCACGCACCTATCTTCCGCAAGAGGCTGATGTAAAGCGGATCGAGTGGATGGGTCGGGTTTTGGCGAATGTTGCTGCTAGCTTTGTACACAACTTGCTGCGCCCGGCGCAGGAGCCTGCGTATTTGGAGCGAGCTGTTGTATCCGACGAACCAATTTCGGAAGCCGGGCGCGACAAGTTCTTGGCCATTGCGAATGAGCGAGGCCAGGAATTGCTGACGGAGTTGGATACCTTTCTCACGCGCCTGGCTGCATCAGAGCAAAGCGAGACAGGAAAGAAGTACGGGTTGGGGGTCTATTTCTTTGAGGACCGGTCTATCGATCGACCCACGAGAGTGTCACCAAAGACCTACGGCGAGAAACCCAGTCGTGCTGTGTCACCGGTGGAAGAAATCGACGTTCTCGCGGGGCTAGGCCACAAGAAATAAGTGTTTGAACGACTGCTATTGGGGAGAGCATGTAATGAAGACATCCGTACGCGTTGCCGTTGCAATATTGCTCGGAACTGCTGCAGCCTCAACCGGCTTAGCGGGAGTTGGTGCCAGTGACGGTGAGTTGCTATGTGTTCGGCACGGCACGCGCGGACGGAACTATTGAGGCCTCCGCAATTCAATCCCGTGGCATTTACGTGCCGGGCGCAACATCGATCTTTGTTTCCGGCACAGTCCAAAGGGCAGAACCTGCTCTTGGCCGCGTTGTGGTTAGCGGTGTCACGGTCGATCTGACTTCAGCGATGTCGTATGGAATGTTCTCGCCCGCTGTTGGAAGCAAGCTGGCGATCTCCGGCACACAACCCGTAAGCCGCGGCCTTGTGCTCGTAAGTGGCACCCGTGCCAGTGTTCAAGGGATCGCAGGCACCGGCAGCTCGGTGAATGGCATCGCAGGCACGGGCAGCTCGGTGGGCGGCATCGCAGGCACGGGTAGCTCAGTGGGCGGCATCGCAGGCACGGGCGCCACGGTCAACGGGATCGCGGGCACCGGGCTCCCAAGGAACTAGTAAGTAACGCCGAAGCATCACTGACGCGCGGCACGCGAACTTGCGGCCGCCGAGAGTTCTTTCTAGGCGAACGCCACTCAAATTCCGGCTTCCCCTACACCCGGGGTGAGATCATCATCGCTGAGAGGCATGGCCAGATCATCACCATGCGCGCCTGTAGGCACACTCCGGTTTTCGGTCGTCTGGCAGCTCCTGGGTGAGTTTGGTCAACCGCCAACAAGTGCGGATGCGAGAAAATCCGGCAACCCACTACGAGGTTGCTGGCTGCGGAAATTCCTTAGAGCTTTCGTTCGCGCCTATCCTGCATGCGTGACGCCAAGAGGAACAACAGGAA
>VBNH01000103.1 GCA_005878095.1 Gammaproteobacteria bacterium
AGCGCGGCGATCACGAACATCGAGCAGGACAGCACCGTCGTGCGCCTGGCAGTTTACGGGGGCGGAGACCTCACCGCGCGCCTCGCCCTGGATGGCGGCGTCCAATGGGCAACCGCCGTGCAGGGTCAGGCGGCGCCTTCCCGGTCCGCAGATGTTTCACTCACCTGGCGGGTGGCCCGCGCGTGGTCGGTGCTCGCGAGCTACTACGAGAACCGGGTCGGCTCGTGGACGCCACTGGTCGTGACCTCGCCGCTGGCGCCGCCGACTGCAGCCGTAATTGCGGCGGCCGGTGAGCGTGGGGTGTTTCTGACCGTGCGCTACCAGGAGGCGCGCGGCGCGCACTTCGTGCCGCTGGGTGGTATGCCAGGCTCGGGATCGGGCCGCCTGAGCGGTGTCGTGTACCTGGACACGAACGAGAATGGCCGCTACGACGCCGGTGAATCCGGCGCTGCGAACGTGACGGTAATCCTCGACGGGCGTTTCTCGGTGCGCAGCGACTCCAATGGGCGCTTTGACTTCCCGGCGGTTGCGGCCGGACACCACGTGCTCAGCGTGCAGGCGGACAATCTGCCACTACCGTGGACGCTCGCCAACTCCGGCCGCACCGAGGTCGATGTGGCCACGCGCGCCCGCACCGAAGTCAACATCGGTGCGCTGCGACTGAAATGATTGTGCGGCCGCGTCGATACCACCCGCCCTTCGGCAAAGTTGTTGAACGCAACCTAGGGACCTCGGCTTGCACCCGCTGCTCCTAAAGAGCGCCACGCCTCAAATA
>VBNH01000104.1 GCA_005878095.1 Gammaproteobacteria bacterium
TGCGGCGGTGCGGATCTCCTCGAGCATAGGCACCTCTTCGGAGGAGCCGCACAGCACCAGCAGGGCATCGCTGCGGCAATCGTGGATTCTGTGCAACAGGTCCGCCCAGCGCTCGAGCGGCCACCATTTGTCGTCGGTGTTCAGCCGGCGCCAGCGTGCACGCCGCGGCCCCATGCTGCGATGATTGCCCGGCTGCAGCAGGATGAGCTCACGCCCGTACCAGCCCTGGGCCTGCAGCCAGGCGTCACGCTCGGCGCGTTCGGCGGCGAGCACATGCAGGCGCGGGCCGTCGAGCGCCGGCGGCGGGGGCAGAGGATAGTCCGTCGCACGCAGAGCCGGCGGCGTGACCGCCCCCAGGTTGACGAGGCCATCGATCCGCGGTTCGGCAGCGGTATCGCTGCCGATAAAGACGCAGCGGCGCCCGTCCACACCACTCAATCGCAGCATCCGCCGGATTCTGGGCAGCTGGCGGTAGTGACGCTCGCAGATGTAGATCGGACCGGGCGCGCTGTCACGCAACGCGCGGCGCACGCTTGACCAGGGCCGGTCGAGCAGGAAGGGCAGATGGCGATGAAAAGACCAGACCCCGGCGACATCGGGGTTGCCCTGATAAATCGCCGCAGTCCAGGATCCGGTGCCGATCACCTGGCACGGCAGGCGGTAGCGCTTGTGCAGCAGGTTCAGCAGCGCGGTCAGCATGATCATGTCGCCGAGCCGGCAGAAAAAGAAGACCGTGGGTCTTAAGGGTGTAGGGACTTTCAATGCGGGTCACATGTCGTTCGCGGGCATCAGCTTATTTTTGTACTTATAATAGCTGCTCTGTGCAATGAGCAAAGCCCAACGGAGCCCATGGCGCGCCGAGCGCCAAACAGTCAGCCCAGCGCACCACTTGACACGTCCACGGCAGGCTCCAGGTCCAACTTGATATAAGGTCCTTCCGGCCAAGAGGGGAGGCCCGTGGCCGTGGCGATCGGACGAACCTGACGCCACTCATGACGACACGACGAGGATCGCTGCTACTTGGGCTGTTGGCTGCACTGCAGCCTCACGCGTACGCACGGGGCGTAACTCCCTATCTGCCGCTCAATCTGGACCCCGAGGTCGAACGCGAGGTTGAGCGCGTTCTCATTCTGGGTGGCAAGCCCGTCATGACCCGACCTATCCCCGCGGCGGTGGTGCTGGATGCATTGCCGAAAGCCTGTGAGGTCGATGCGGTTCTGTGCAGTCGCGTCCGCCGAGCTCTCAAGCAATACATGCAGGACACGGCGGTTGAGTTCACCAGCGTTGCGGGCGCGATCACCAACGGCTCCAAGACTGTGATGCCCAACCAGCACGGCGAAACGGCGCAGAGTCCCTTCCAGGTGGCGGGTGGGGCGTACATCCAGCCGAGCGCCTACGCTCTGGTGAATGTGGGCGGTGTGGCTTACCAGGGAAGGGAGAGGGCGACCGGGTCGCTGATCAGCCTCGGCTTTGACTGGGCACAGCTCGATCTGGGCTTCCGTGATCACTGGTGGTCGCCCATGACCGACAGCGCCATGCTGATCAGCACGCAAGCACCGACGATGCCGTCCGTCACTCTCTCGAACTATGATCCGTTGACGCGCCTGGGTTTGCAGTACGAGGTATTTGCCGCGCGCATGTCGTACTCGGACAAGATCGAGCTCACCAATGGGAATTTGACGCGCGGCTATCCCAAGTTCGCCGGCCTGCACCTGGGCATCGAGCCGGGGAATTCCGGTTGGTCGCTCGCGGCCAACCGTATCCTCGTGTTCGGGGGCGGCGCCGCGGGTGGGCAGTCGATCAGCGGCATTCTCCGGGCATTTTTCAATGCCACCCAGTGCCAGACCACGGGGTGCGGCACGACCGCTATCATCGGCAAGCAGGAAGCCTCGCTCACCAGCCGCTTCATTTTCCCGGGCAGCGTGCCGTTCTCCGTCTATTTCGAATTCGCCGGCAACGACACGGCTGGCGGCAACAGGTTGCTGTTCTCGAAGACGGATCTTTCGGCGGGCATTCACTTCCCGCGTGTCGGGCCGTTCGACGTCACGTACGAGTTTTCCGAGTGGCAGCCGACCTGGTACGTGCACCACCATAGTGCGGTGCAGACCGGCTACGGCGACGGCATAACGAACTATTTACTCAGCATCGGCCACTGGTTTGGCGATCAACGGGTGTTCGGTGACGCCGTGGGCGGTCAAAGCAACATGCTGCGTGTGGGGTGGGAGCCCCGACTGGGCGGCCTTCTCGAAGCACAATTGCGCTCGCTCACGAACGATTCCTTCTACTCCGCCAGCGCATATCGCCACGAGAATATGGGCTCCCTGACCTACTCGCACCCGTGGAAGGATTACGTACTGGGAGCCGAGATCGACTACGGGCGCGACGTGTTTGGTGCCCACTACACCCGCTTGACCGGCTTCCTGCGCTACGGCGACGCTCTGCGCTCCGATGTCGATTCCGCGGAAGAATCCGGCGAGGTGCCGCGCCCCGATCACGCCGAGATCTTCGTTGATGCAGGTGTCGTCGCCAACCGTGTGCTGGCGGCCATCACAACGATCACACCGCGGGTTGAATCAGGCACATCCTATGGAGCCCACGTCGCTCTGGGCGCGCGGCGTGCGGTCTCGGAACGCCAGGATGTCGGCGTGGCTGTCGAAGCCGACGACATCCAGGGTCTGTCCCTGGTGGGCGCTCGTATCCTCGACTATCGCTATCGGTTCACCGGGCCCCTCGCCTTGAACCTGTTTGGCGGGGCTGCGCGTTACGCCAACGCCACGCCGGCCTATGGCTTCTATCTAGGGGGCGGACTTCAGTGGCGCGACCTCATGCCGCATTGGGATCTTGGCATTGACTATCGGTACGCCGCAAAGCTCGACCGTTTGCGAGTCCTGCCGGGCGAGTGCCAGGGGCCGCAGTGCGGATATCGCCCCGACGCGTACTACGATGTCTCCATGGGGACGCTGTACGTGTCGCGCAAATTCTGAGAGCTTGCGCCGCCGGAACGAGGACCCTCGGAATTGACCTGGGCACCGCGTACGGCCGGTGAGATACGATCCGGCGCGATTCTCGCCTATCATGAGAAGCGGTCGACAAGAATTTCCTCGGGGAGCTCACATGAGACCATCAGTCGCTGCGCCGGCTACGCTGGCGCTGGTTCTCGCTGTTGCCCTTGCGGGCCATACGCAGCTGGGAAAGAGCTCTGCAGCCCACGCGCCGGCCGCCGCATCGAAACACTATGTTCTGCCCGCGACGCCGGAGAACGTGCAATGGGGCTGGTACGACCCGGGGGAGAAGCCCAGGCTGGTCATCAACTCGGGTGACACCGTGTCCATCGAAACGATCTCGCACTCACTCGGGCAGATCAAGCCGGGCCTGGACATGGATGGCATCGTGAAGCTGCGGAAGGAAAACGACGGCGGCGGCCCGCACTCGATTACCGGCCCCATTTACGTGTCAGGGGCGGAGCCCGGCGATACGCTGGAGGTCCGCATACTCAAGATCGTTCCCAAGCCCGACGCTTTCAACTTCAACCTGCCGGGCAAGGATTTTCCGACCGTGGGTCTGCTGGCGCCGGAATTCCCCGAAGGATTCGTGCGTTACTACAAGCTCGATCTGGTCAAGATGCAAACGCAGTTCAAGCCGGGAATCGTGATCGATCTGCAGCCCTTCCCCGGAACGTTCGCGGTCGGGGTCGACCCGAACGAACCGGACGCCAAGGCCGGGCCGCCCATTCACGATGCGAAAGGGCGCACCAGCACGCTGCGGCCCTGGAAGAACGGCTCGAACATGGATCTGAACGAGCTGCAGGCCGGTTCGACGCTGTACCTGCCGGTGTTTCTCAAGGGCGGCCTGATCTGGACCGGCGATTCCCACTGCCGGCAGGGTAACGGTGAGGTGAACCTCACGGCGCTCGAGTGTGCCTACAAGGAGATCGAGATCCAGCCGCTCGTGCGCAAGCACCTGAAAACCGATTGGCCCTGGGCGGAAACGAAGACCGACTGGATCTTCATGGGCTACGACGAGGATCTGAATCAGGCAATGAAGATCGCCGTCGAGCAGACCGTGCATTGGCTCTCCAGTCAGCAGATCGTCCCGATGAGTCGCGAGGAGGCCTATGCGCTCGCCTCGATCGTGGGGGACTGTCGTGTGACGCAGGTCGTCGATATCCGCAAGGGCGTGCATTGCATGATCCCGAAGCGGGTATTTGTCGGCCAGCGGCAAGTCGCGCACCAGGGCAGCTGAAGCGCTCCGCTTGTCTCCAATGAGTGCCGACCCCCGGGGTGGGCAGCGCGACGATGCCCGATTTACCTGCGCAGAGCCCACGCGATGATCGAAATCACCGCGCTGAGGAGCAACATCGTCGTGATCGGAAAGAAAAACTTGAATCCGGGCCGGTCGATGACGATGTCGCCAGGCAGGCGAAACAGCGGCAGGCGTTTGACCCAGGGCCAGGCCAGGCCCAGCAAAAGGAGGCTCGTACCCAGGGTGATGAGCAGGCGGTTCATGGATAATGAGGAGTCCAAGACATCCGGGCGACAGGGCAGTCGCGACAGCGCGCGGCGCCTGCGCGCAGCACCGGGGCGAATCTAGCGACTCAACTCACCGAGCATTGCCCCGACAATACTCCCGATTCCGGATGACTCCCACTCGTAGTGGAAGCGCACCGATACCGGCAGGCCTTGAACCCGCTGGCTGTCGCTCAATTTCTCCCGCGGCAGCAGATTCAACAGCACCGTCATCGGTCGCAGCCCGAACTGGTCCACGAGGTCCGCAGGCATACGCTGCGTGAGTGTCGGCGGCTCGGCGACGCGCGCCAGAGTTCGGGTTCCGTCCGGAAAACGGATCGTCGCTGTCATGCCGACTTTCAGCCCGATTGCGAACTTCGGAGACGCGTAGGCGACCACGCGCGGGTTGTCGATCCGCGCCAGCACGATCAGCGGCTCTCCAGGGGACACGTACTCCCCCTGCTTGGCCAGAATGTCGAGGACGCGGCCGCCGTAGGGCGATGTAAGGGTCATTGACCGTTGCTCGCTCTCGAGCAAGGCGTGATCGAGCTCCGCAGTACTGATGCCCGCGGCGCGTGCGGCAGCCGCACGGGTCTGCAGTAGCCCCACCTCGGCCTCCGCGACCGCCGCATCGGCGGCGGTGAGTTCGGCGACGGTCGCCGCCCCCTGGCCCACCAGACCGGCAATCGTGGCGCGGCGATCCTGCTGATATCGCAGCAGCCGCTCCCTGACCGGCAATTCTTCACTTGCGGATTGCTGCTGCGCCGAGGCGCTGCGCCGAGCCGCCCCCGCCGCCTGCCGCTCGACGGCATTGCGGGCCGCAGCCGCATCGAGCTCGACATTGTCGAGCGCGGCGAGCGTCTCTCCCGCCTTGACCACATCGCCGGCGGCGACGTTAAGCAGGGTGATGCGCCCGGCCCGCGCGGCGCGGATCTGCTGCTGTTCCAGAAACACCGTACCGTTGGCGGTGAGCGTGAGCCAGGCGCCCAGTACCCCCATCACCAGCAGCAGGATCGGCGACAGCACCGCGAACAGAATCAGGTACCACGTGATCTTGTGCCGCTTGCCGCCCCTGGCACCGACATACGGGATCTTCACTCCACCCAACTCGTCGGGTGCGCGCTGTCTGGAACGAAAGTGTATCTGCATCGTCACTCTCCGCTGGCGAGCCTGGCGAGCCTGGCGAGGCCCGAGGCATCACCCCAACCGTCCTCCAGCTGCAGAGTGAGTCCGGAGAAGTTGCCGGCGGCGAGTCTGGTCTCCACCCGCGCGATGCGCCGGCGGCGCTCGTCCTCGGGATAGGACCACAGGCTCTCTTGCGGACCCAGTGACTTCTCCAGGCTCAGCGCCACGCTGAACGACAGTTGCGGGTAGTGCCCGAGCAGGGGTTCCGCGATTGCCACTGCGCGCTCGGGGTTTGCGACGTACACCATGATGGTCGGCGACACCCGCAGCTTCAGCAGAACTTCCGCGAAGCTCGACTCTCCGACCCGCACGTCGAGATCGCGTGGGTGGAGGCTGAGCGCGAGCGGCCAGGGGCTCGCCGCGCTTGCCGCGGCCAGCGTCTGCGCCAGCATGCCGAGGAGCGCCGGGAGCTTGTCAGCCGCGGAGTCGATCTGCTCGGGCTCCAGGTCCAGGTGCAGGCCGTCGAACGGCACGGATTTGAGACCAGCGATGATTGCCAGCAGCCGGCCGCGCTGCTGTGGCCGGATCCAACCCGGATCGCCGAGCAGCAGTTCGACCCGCAAGCCGTGCTCGTGGGTGCTGCGGACGGCACGTACCAGCGGCCACGGGTCCGCCATGGCGCGGCGCATCTGTGCGGCGTCCAGGGATATCAACAGTCGCGCGATACCGGCGGAATGCAGGTCACCGAATTTGCGTTCGCCCGGTTCGCTGCCGGCAAAGTTCAGCCACTCGGCCGAGCGCCACAGATACAGTGCCCGATTGGCCGCAACAGCCGTCGCCGCCTGCACGCCGGCGGGATCGGCCGCCTGAGTTGCGGCGCGCAGGCTCGCGGCCCGAACCGCGGTCGCCGCTTGTGCCGCGGTCACATCGGCGGGCTCGTGCAGCGGTGGGCCTGCCTTGCCCGGCGCCGGCTGACAGGCGGTCATCTCGAAGCGCGCCCAGTCGGCGTACCAGTACACCAGGGCCCGGTCGGCTTCCACGAGTGCCTTGGCCGCGCCGTAGTGCTGGATCCGCGCTCTTTGCAGCTGCTCGGCGACGTCGCCTTCGAGTTTGACCGCACGCAGGCTGCGCACCTGGACTGCGGCGTCCGCGGCAGCCAGCCGGGCCGCGGCGAATTGGGTACTCTGCTCCAGCACCGCCGCCCGGGCGATGAGCTCGCGGCGCTGCTGCCGCAGTTCCTGGCGTCGAATCTCGTATTCCAGACGTGCACGGGACAGCTGCGCAGCCGCCGCTCGGGCGAGCAGCCGGCGCTGCGACCCGTATTCCACCGGAACCTGAAACGACCAGCTGAGGACCGCGGAGCCGCCATGTTGCCCAGTGGGCATATCCTCGCGGGTCTGGTAACCCAGCTGAACGTTCGACTGCACCGGATACAGGGCGTTGTCACGCGGGTTGGTTTCCCGCAGGGCGACGACTTTGCGCAGGCCGACCAGTTCCGGGTCTGAATCGGCCCAGTCATCACTCGCATCGAGGTTGCGCACGCACGCCGTCGGTAGCGGCGGCCGCACCGCGATCCCGCCGTCGAGGGCCTGACCGGTGAGCTCGCGCATGAGGGCCAGAGCGACTTCCCGATCCGCTCCGCCGGCCGCGACGTCGCGCCGCGCCAGGGAGAAACCGCTCAGCAGCTCGAGGCGGTCGGCGTCGAGCAGCAGCCCCGCGCGCGTGCGCAGCTCCACGACGCGCCCGAGGGTGGGCTCATCCTGCAGATAATTGCGCGCCAGCAGCTCCAGCCGCTGCCCCTGCCAGTAGTCGCCGTACGCCTTGCGCAGACGTGCCACCAGCTCGCGACGCTGGAGCTCGCGGCGCGCATCGAGCTGCAGCAATTGCACCTGCTGCTCACTCAGGGAGTCCTCGAGCTGCAGTCGGCTGCCGAGTACCGGTACGGACAGCCCGCCACCGGCCATACCCTGGTTGTAGGTCCATGAATGCTGCGGATCGATGATGTCGTGGTTGTGCCCGTAACCGACACTTCCGAACGCGCTCACGCCCAGGCCGATCCGGCTGGCGCTGAGGGAGTCCCGCGTGGATTCGTAGGCGCGCTCGGCGAGTTGTGCGGCGGGTGACAGCTCGATGCGCGTCTCGAGTTGCTCCAGCGGCGGCAACCCGAGCGCGACCGCCGGCGCCAGGAGCAGGGCCCGGATCAGACTCGGCAGAGCGCGCGGGGTGGGAGTCATTCTCGTCAGTACTTGGTGCGCCGCAGTACCCAGGCCGGCGCCATCGCGGAGTCGAGGTGCGACTTGGTCAGCAACTCGTTCAACGTCGCGATTGCGTTCCAGCAGCGCGTGACGAACGTGAATGCCGGAAAGAGCAGCAGCACCCAGGCGAGCCGCAGATCCTGGCGTTTTCGCTCCGAGTACAGCAGCCAGTACTCCACGTACATGAGCGCGGCGAGCAGCGCGTAGAAGAGATACACGAACGCGAGCACGCCCAGGACCACTTCCGCCGGATACACCAGCAGCACGTAGCTGGTATAGCCCACGACCACGAACGGCATGGCCAGCTGAAACAGCAGGCCGGTCCATACCAACGCGAGGAAGTTGCGCACCCCCAGCAGTCCCGGGCGCAGGTGGTGCCGATACTTGCGCAGGTACAGGTAGGAGAGGTCGCCGTCCCAGCGCAGCCGCTGTTTCAGGAATTGCCAGGAGCTCTCCGGCGCATCGGTATGGCCCATGGCGCGCGGCTCGAAGCGGATGCGCAGCTTCGGGTAGCGCATGAAATATTTCTTGATGCGCAGAGTGAGATCGAGATCCTCGGCCGTGCCGCTGTCCCAACCGCCAATCCGCCGCAGGAAGTCGCGACGGAAGATGCCGAACGCACCGGAGATGTTGTTGATGACGTTGAAGGCGTCCAGGCCGGCACGGCTGAGGTGGATCGAGAGCATGTACTCGAGCGCCTGCAAGCGTGTCACGAATGTGCGGCCGACATTGCGTACCCGCAGATTGCCGGCGACCGCGACGACGTTGGGGTCCGCGAAGTGCCGCACCGCATGCCGGATCATGTCGTTGTCGAAGGAAGTGTCCCCGTCCAATGCCAGCACGATCGCGCCGCTTGCGAGCGCCAGGCCCTGGTTGAGGCTCGAGACGCGCCCACCGCGCTGCAGCTTGGGGACGATTTCCAGGCGGCGGCTGGGCACCGCCTTGACGTAGTTCTGCAGGGCACGCAACGCAACGAGCGTGTGCCGGTTCTGCACGGCGCCATCCACGATGGCGAGTATCTCGATCTGACCGTCATAGAGCTGTCCAGTCAGGCTGCGGATCGTCTTTTGTACGTCTACACCCTCGGAGTAGCAGGTGACGACGCAGGAGACCTTTGGACTGAAGTGCAGCGGGTGGCGCGCGCAATGCCGCTCCTCGAGGTAGCGACGCAGAGCGCCGAGCATCACGAACAGCTGCACCGGCAATTCGCACAGCAGCACGAACGGAAAGAACTTGAGTGCAACCGTCAGCCAGTCGGAGTGCCACACTGCCTCGAGCAGTTGCCGCAGCGTGAGCCACGCGCCGGTGAGCGTCAGCAGCGTATCCATCAGCCGGCTCGATTCCGCAAGTTGCCCATCAGCATCCGGGCATCCGTAATGCCCTCGTCAGTGTCCACGGAGCTGAAGGCGGAGGTCGCGATCTCGATGCGCAGTCCTTCATCCGGCATGGAGGCCTCGCTGAGTGCGGCGATCCGCTCCAGCAGGATGCCCATGCCCGCCGGCGAAGTCTGCGGCAGCAGCAGCCAGCAGTATTCATCGTCGTCCCGCATGAACAGATCGGTCGTGCGGATCAGGGCGCGAAGGCGCTGCGCCAGCGCATCGAACATCTGGGCGAGGCGGTGGCGCGGCAGCCGTGCGGCCAGCAGGTGGAGGTTGGCGAATCTCAGGCAGATGAGCCCGAACTGCACTTCGCCATGACGGCGCGAGAGGCCGAGCAGCCACTCGAGCGTGCGGGTGAAGTACTCCGGATGAGCCTGGCTGAACTCGTCCATGAGTTTGAAGAGGTCGCCGACCTGGCCGGTGCGCGCGGCCAGCTCGCCCGCCGCGGACAGGCGCAGCCCGTAGTAGCGGCGCTCGGCGAGCTCGTCGGTCCTGGACAGCTTGCTGCATTGGAGGCAACGCGCCTTCACGTCGGGCTGCGTGAAGCGCCCGCCGCAACCTCGGCAGGCAAGGGTCTCCAGGGCCCGATCGTAATCGACGCCGATGTGGCGCAGCCGGGCCGAGCATTTCGGGCAGCCGAGCCCGCCTTGCGTGAGGTACTCCTCCTGGGCACCGACGTTGCCGCAGGCGTAGCAATGCAGGAAGTTCTGCTCAACGGTGTCGATGCTGCCGCATTGCGGACAGGTCTCGATGAACAACAACTGCCCGGCGGAGCATGCCGGACAGGTATGCACCCGCTCGATCAGGTCGGCCGTCTCCAGCAGACCGCGGCGGCGCAGACGGTCGAGCATCAGGAAGCCATCCTCACCCGGTCGGCCGAGCGCATCCGCCAGCGGGTAACGATAGATGCGCTCGTCGCGCCAGTCGGCGACCGGTGTCAGCACCCGTCCGGCGCGAAGATAAAGGAAGGCCAGCAGTCGCTCGTCGCCCTCGGCCGTTTCGCGCTGGCCGAGGGAGGGGGCGCGGGCGGCTATGGCCGCGGCGCACTCCACTGCGCTCTCGGAGCTCGAGGCAACACCATCACTGAGAGCGTCGCTGGCGGCGCCGAAGGATCGATTGAGGAGGATGGGCGCGAGCCCGAGACGCACGTCCCGTCGCAGGGTTTCCAGCCACGTCGCGGCCTGGCGTGCGTCGCCGGGGGCGAGCAGCACGGCAGCCGGCACGATTGCCGCGGCGATGAGTTGCTGGACGTCGGCGAAGTGGGGGCCGTCGGTCAACTTGCCGAACGCAGCCGCGGTACCGTGCGCGACGGGGCCGCGCTCGGCGACCAGCGTCGCGACCGACGGAAGAGCACGGAATCTTGCGCTCGTGGATGCGTTGGGCATGGATGGAGAACGCGCCTATGTTGCCCCTTATTGTCAAACACAGGTCCCGGCGTACGCATGGACGCCGTCACGATTCTCAAGCTCCAGCGCCTCTGGCGCGCATGCCCGGCACGCCAATTCCCAACGGCGTCACGCTTTGGCGCGGCGATTTGAGACCCGTTACCAGGTCCGGGGATCCACGGGGCGCCAGGGCGTCTGCGACGTGACCGCAGGTGTACCAGCCAGCAGGGCCACCGCCGGCCGGGCGCTGTCAGCTCGCCGTTGCAGGATCGGCGCCGTGCGGCAAGTGCGGATGGATTTCCAGCGCCACCGCCAACCCGAGTCGGCCGAGCAGGCCGAGGGTCTCAGGCGTCAGGTCCAGTCGGAAGTTGTCGCGGACGAACAGACTGACGTGAAGCTCGGCTACGCCGCCGTCGGTGCTGAGCCGCTCCAGGAATGCGTGTGATCTGCGCAACTGAGCGAGCGTCTGCAGCAGCACGCTCTCCACCGAAAGCCGGCCGGAAGACAGTTCCGGCTCCGGCATCAGTCGGCCCATCCAGTAACTCTCC
Organism: Gammaproteobacteria bacterium; assembly: GCA_005878095.1. GTDB lineage: Bacteria > Pseudomonadota > Gammaproteobacteria > Steroidobacterales > Steroidobacteraceae > 13-2-20CM-66-19. The sequence goes on from VBNH01000104.1 coordinate 11,198, forward strand.
CGATAGGCGCCCTCGCGTGCCTCACCCGCGGGGCTGCGGCGCGGATCGCCGGCTTTCCAGGTGTGTTGTGGTTCGAAGCCGAGCGTCTGCGTGATCGTGCGCGGCTCGATGCTGGGGTGGCGGATGCGAAGCGAAATGGTGAATTGGTATTCGCTCATGGAACTGCCCGTCGGATCCCGGGAGCGCGCCGCCGAGGCTCTCCGCGCCGGTATCGGGTCGACGGGGACCTGGACGCCGACCAGGACACCGCTCCCGGCCGCAGTGCACGGCCGTGAGCGGTGTCGATGGACCTTCGCGCTTCAGTAGCGGCGCGGCCCGCCGCGGTTGCCGCCGCCCGAGCGCTCGCGATCCTGCGCTTCGTTGACTTTGAGGGGCCGGCCGTCGAAGTCGGTGCCGTTCAGGGCCTGCATGGCGCGCGAGGCGTCGGCATTCGACATCTCCACGAAGCCGAAGCCGCGCGGGCGACCCGTGTCGCGATCGGTGATCAGGGAGACCTTCTCGACGGTTCCGTGTTTGGAAAACAGGGCGCGGACGGCCTCATCGGTCGCAGTGAAGGGGAGATTTCCGACATATAGTTTGGTCATTTGCAGAGTACTCACGAGAGAATAGAAAAACACCGGCAGGTAAGTCCTGCCTCCTGGTTCGTCAAGCTTTACGAGGGTGAGAGATTGACCGGATGGAGCGTCGGTGACGCACGCAGGCCAAGGCAGACAAGCCGAAAGTTACGAGCCGCCGGGCAGATTACAGGTTTTCCGGCTGCACCGCCATATTCGCGCCGCTCATGCCGGGAATGTGCACAGGCGCGCGGGCCTGAAGCGCGCCGTCGCCGCGGGCGTGAGCATTGCGCTCCTCAGGGGTAAGGCGCAAGGTGAGGCATCCGCTCGACGACCCGCCGTCCTGCGCGAGCGAGGAGTGCCCTATGAACCATGCTGCGGCGACGCTCGCCATCCGTTGGCGACTGAGGCAGCGAATTCTGCCGCACGGTGAGTTGTGGCGCCGCCTGGGCGAATACACCGGCGGGGGTTCGTGCGGTGGGTGTGGCGAGCGCATTACCTCGGCGCAAGCGTCGTACGACGTAGACTTTACGCCGGGCGTGACTCCGCAGTCGGTCCGTTTTCATCGCGAGTGCTTCGAGATCTGGCAGTGTGAATGCCAGAGTGCGTTGCCGTCCTAGCCGGCGTGTTCGGTGCCACTGTGATAGGTCGCCGTGACCGTGTAGAGCAGATGCAACTGACAGGGTCGCTTTGAGGCGTAATCGCGCACCCGCAGGCCGGAGCACTCCAGTACCCCGGTGGCCTGATGCGCCGGGTCCGCGAGCGCCGCTTTGACGGCACTGGTGAGATCGAACTGTCCGTCGCAGTCCGCATAAGGACAGGGGAACTCGAAGAACGCCCGCGCCGGCGGATGCAGTACGTGCGACTGCAGTGTCGGCGTGCTCGAGGTGGTGCTTTCGAATTTCAGCTCCAGACGCAGGTGTTCGACGGCGGGGAACGCGACGCGCACTGCCTGCGCGGCTGCCCGGTCGCGCCGCAAGCGCTCCATGCGCTCCTGGCGTGCGGCGGCGCTGAAACGTGCCGGATTCACGTCACGCTCCCGGTAGGCGGATCGCGCGGAGTGGCCGGCGCTTCCAACTGGCTCGTCTCGGGGTCTTCGCCGCGAGCCCCCGGGCGCGCTGACCGACGTTGCTGCTTCTCCTGCTGGCGCGCCTTGCGGGCCAGTTCCTTCTGTTTTCTTGCCTGATGGTAATTCGGCTTCGCCACGAGGCTCTCCTGTGTCGCTGAAGTGAAGCCCGGGGCAGGCTCGCGGTCCGACCCAGGGGATGGCCATGGGCGTGCGCGCCCCGGGGTCGTGGTCGGCGCGCAGCTCAGCTTACTTTACTCCAGAATTGGACCAGCGGCTCGGCGGCAGGATGCGGGCTGGATCCTATGCGGGCGCGCGGGTCGGCAGTGCGCTGCGCGGCCTTCGGTCGGTAGCCCGGCCGCCGCGGCGGGGATTGGGGCGCACTATGGCATGATGGCCCGAACGGTCATGGGCGTGAATTCGCAAACCAGCGCGTCGTCCGTCATCGATCCTGCCGACTGGGTCGAGTACGCCGCGCGCGAGCACCCACGCCGATTGTTCCTCAGGACCCTGGCGGGGCGAGAATTCAGCTATGAGGCTCTGCGCGAGCAGTCTGCGCGTCTCGCGTCGGCACTGATGGGTCGCGGCGTGGCGAGCGGCGATCGGGTTGCGGCTCGAGTCGAAAAGTCTGCGCAGGCCGTACTGCTGTATGTCGCCTGCCTGCGCCTGGGTGCGGTGTTCGTGCCGATCAACGTCGACTGCCCGCCCAACGAGCTTGACTACCTGCTGCGCGACTCGAGTCCGCGCCTCGCCATCGTGCCGCCGGGCGAGCGAGCCATGCTCGCGCCGCTGGCCGATCGCGCCGGCATTCAGTGCCTCGAGACGCTCGGCGCGGACGGGCAGGGCTCGCTGGCGGAGCTCACACGGCTCTGCAACCCCGACCGCCAGGCGCTGGGGCCTCATGACCCACGTGCGCCGGCGGCGATCGTGTACACCTCCGGAACCACGGGCCGGTCAAAAGGGGCGATCCTGACGCGTGCGAATCTTGCGTCCAACGCGACGGCGTTGGCCGCGGCGTGGCGTTTCACCGGCCAGGACGTGCTCATGCACAGCTTGCCGCTGTTTCATGTTCACGGACTGTGTGCGGCGATCAACACCGTGCTGGCCTCGGCTGCGAGCATCCTGCTGCTGCCAAAATTCGAAGTCCGCTCGGCATTGCGACACCTGTCCGCCGTCACGGTCTTCATGGGTGTGCCGACCCACTACACGCGCCTGCTGCAGGACGAGGGGCTCAATCGCGAGGCGACCGCGCACATGCGGCTGTTCGTCTCGGGATCGGCGCCTTTGCCGATCGAGACCCACCAGGAATTCCTGCGGCGCACCGGCCACGTGATTCTCGAACGCTACGGAATGACCGAGACGCTGATCAACGCCTCCAATCCCTACGACGGTCCGCGGGTCCCGGGCTCGGTCGGGCCGGCTCTGCCGGGGATCGCGATCCGCGTGACCAACCGGGACAGCGGCACCGTGGAACCCAAGCCGGATGTGATCGGTACACTCGAGATCGCGGGACCGAACGTCTTTGCCGGTTACTGGAGAGATTCCGATAGAACCAGCGCCGAGTTCACCGCCGACGGCTGGTTCAAGACCGGAGATCTGGGCCGCATCGATCGCAATGGCTACGTGCACATCGCAGGTCGGGTCAAGGATCTCGTCATCAGCGGCGGCTGCAATGTCTATCCCAGGGAAGTCGAGTCGGAGCTGGAAGCGCTGCCGGGCGTCGCGGAGAGTGCCGTCTTCGGCGCTCCGCATCCGGATTTCGGCGAGGGGGTCACTGCTGTCATCGTGCCCGAGCCCGGAGCCGTGCTGTCGGAAGCCCAGCTCATCGAGTCCCTCAGCAGGCGCCTGGCTCGCTACAAGGTCCCGAAACGCGTACTGCTGGTCGCGGAGCTGCCCAGAAATGCGATGGGCAAGGTGCAGAAGGATGCGTTGCGTGCCACCTACGCCAGCCTCTACCGTGGCTCCTGATCCTGGCGCACCATAGCCCGCCTGGGCGGGTCCGCAGGCCGCTCGCCCAGTCGAGGAGACGGACCATGTGCGACGACGACTCGCTCGAGGACATGATCCAATATCAGCTCAGGTCGGTCGGGCTGTCGCGGCGACAGTTTGGAGCGCTGAGCCTCGGCGCCGGCGTGATCTCGCTGCTGCCACCGCGCGCAGGCGCCGCGGCCGCGGTGCAGGAATCGGAGGTCGACATCAAGACCCCCGACGGCACCGCGGATGCTTCCTTCGTACATCCTTCCCGGGGCGCCTATCCGGCTGTGCTGATGTGGCCGGATATCTACGGCCTGCGTCCGGCCTTCAGGCAGATGGGCAAGAGACTGGCCGAATCAGGCTACGCGGTCCTGGTCGTCAACCCGTTCTACCGGACGAAGCGGGCACCCACCGCTGCCGAGCACGCTGATTTCGAGGATCCTGCGACACGCACTGCCCTCATGAAGCTGGCCGGTTCGCTGACGGCCGATCGGGTGGTCACTGATGCCAGGGCATTCGTCGCCTGGCTCGACAGCCAACCCTCCGTCGACCGCAAGCGCAGGGTGGGGACCGTGGGTTACTGCATGAGCGGACCGATCACGATGCGCGCGGCGGCGGCGCTTCCCGATCGCATCGGCGCGGGAGCCTCCTTTCACGGCGGCGGTCTGGTGACCGACAAACCGGACAGCCCGCATCTGCTCATACCGAAGATGAAGGCACGGTATCTCTTCGCCATCGCCGAGAGCGACGACCAGCGTCAGCCCGAGGCCAAGGATGTGCTGCGTGAAGCCTTCGCCACGGCGAAACTGCCCGCCGAGATCGAGGTGTACGCCGGTACCATTCACGGCTGGTGCCCGACCGACTCGCGCGTCTATAACCACGATCAAGCGGAAAAAGCCTGGAGCCGGATGCTGGCGCTGTTCAAGACCGCGCTGGCGTAGCCGCGTTGGCCGCCACGATGCCGGCTGACGCGGGCGGGTCCGAGGCTATTTCGCAGCCACCGCAGGCAAGCCATCCATCAGCCCGATCAGCGATTCCAATCTCTCCCTGTTGGCGTCGCTGAGAGCCTGTGCATGCCAGTGGAGCTCCTGCCCGAGCTGCTCACGCAGCGCGCGCGCTGCGGCATCCAGCGCCGCCGCGGCGGTCGTCCCGGAACTCTCGTCTGAGCCCTTCTCGGCACGATTTACGCGCGCATGGACATACGCCGGGTAGGAGGCCGACGCAAATCTCCCGAGGGCCGCGATGAGGCGCCCGTCCTCGGCGTCGAAGTGCTGCGTGGCATCGTGCGTCACGACCCAGATGGTTCCGACCGTGCGCGCGCCCGAGGTGAAAGGAATCAGCAGCGCCTCGAAGATCTTCGCGCCTAGTTCCGCCAGGTACCTGTAGTGCAGTTCCGGGTCGGACATCAACTGCAGGGAGTTGCTCTCGACCACCATGGCGCAGGGACTGAAGTCGCGAGGCGTCGTGCCCCAGAGGTGCTCAGCCAGCTCGCCGCTCAAGGCATGCGCGCGGAACAGCGCTTCGCCGCGGTGCTCATCGATGAGGCTCACGCCAGCGGAGCCGCCGCGGCACAGTCTCATGACCGCATCGGCCAGATGCTCCAGAATGCTTGCGGGCGATCGGATCAGTTGCCGGGCGAGCTCGACCAGGACCTCACTCTCCGCCTGGTACTGCGGCGCGCGGCACGAGCGCCACGCCAATTCGGCGGTGGAAATGACCACTTCGAGCGGCACCAGGGGTGCGGGCGGCCCGCGGTGCTGAGCCGAACGCTGGGTCATGAGTTCGGGCATGAGGGTTGAGGCGGAACTGGAAGATGCACCGGCAATTATATGCCCGTCGGCGGCTGCGCACGCGGGTGCAGGCGCCATGCTATGATTGCACAGCCGAAGTTCACGCATCACTCCTTTGCGGCACTCAGCCACAATGGGCACTGATCGCAGCATCATGGCACGGTACGCCGTGCGTGTTCGTCACGCGCCCATATGACGCCCGAAGGCACCAAGTCCGCTCAGCCCGGCGAATCAGCCTCCTCACCCCCGGAGGCTCTCGCCGCGCCGGATGATTTCGTCGAGCAGGCTCTGCTGCCATTCCCGGTGGTGGGCATCGGCGCATCGGCCGGGGGAATCGAAGCCCTCAACGCGTTCTTCGACGGACTGCCGCGGGAAAGCGCCATGGCGTTCGTGGTCGTTCAGCACCTGCCTCCCGAGCGCGAGAGCCTGATGGCGGAGATCCTCGCGCGTCACACGCCCCTGCCGGTGCTGCAGGTGACGGGCGGGCTGACGCTGCAGGCGGGCCATGTCTACGTCACCCGCCCCGGCTTCACAGTGACGCTCGAGCGCGGCGTTTTTAAGCTCGGCGAGCCCGTCGAGAAGCGCGGCCATCGCCGTCCGGTCGACGACTTCTTTCGCTCCCTGGCCGACATGCAGCAGGAGAAGGCGATCGCCGTCGTGCTCTCCGGAATGGGCACGAACGGCACCGCGGGCGCCCGGGCGATCAAGGCCGCCGGCGGCCTGTGCTTCGCGCAGTCGCCCGAGAGCGCCGAATTTCCCGCGATGCCCACGAGCCTGATCCACGCCGGCTACGCGGATCAGGTACTGCCGCCCGGCGACATCGGGCCGGCCATCGTTCAATACCTGAAGTATTCGAGCTTCGACGCCGAAGGCTCGGCGGCGGCGCGCGGGCCGGAGATCCTGCAGCGCGAGCGCCAGCACCTGAGCGATATTCTCGCGATTCTGCGAACGCACACGGGTCACGATTTCGGCGGCTACAAGAAAGGGACCGTGCTGCGCCGTCTGCAGCGACGCATGGGACTCGCGTCGCTGTTCACGCTGGCTGACTACGCGGCGCGCCTGCGCGACAGCGCGGACGAGGTGCGCGCGCTGGCCAACGATCTGATGATCAACGTCACCGGTTTCTTTCGCGATTCGCAGGCGTGGGAGGCGCTGCGCGAACTGGTGGTACGGCCGCTCGTGACCGGGTGGCAAAGCAATATACCGATTCGCGCCTGGGTCTCGGCGTGCTCGAGCGGCGAGGAGGCCTACTCGCTCGCCATGCTGCTCGCCGAGGAAATCCTGCGCTCCGGCAAGAGCATCGAGGTGAAGATCTTCGCCACCGATGCGGCCGTCAAGGCGCTCGACCTGGCGCGCGCGGGCGTGTACCCGGGAGGCATCGAGGGGGACCTGTCACTCGAGCGCCTCGACCGCTTCTTCGAGAAGGAGGAGCACGTGTACCGGATCCGCAAGCCGATCCGCGACATGGTGGTGTTCGCTCCGCAGAACGTGTTGCGCGACCCGCCGTTCTCACACGTCGATATCTGCACCTGCCGCAATCTGCTCATTTACCTCGAGCCCGACGTCCAGGAGCGCGTGCTGGCGCTGCTGCATTTCGCGCTCAAGCATGGTGGCACGCTGTTCCTCGGCAGTGCGGAAACCCCGGGCTCGCTGAAGGGCGTGTTCGAGACGGTCAGCCTCAAGCATCGCATCTACCGCCGCATCGGCCCGCACGGCCATCGCCATCCGGAGCTTCCCGCAATAGCCGCGCGCGTCATCGCCGCGGCGCCGCGGCTCGCATCGTACGGCCCGCGTCCGGCAACGACCTTTGCCGTGCAACAGGCGCTGTTCGAGCAGTTCGGGCCGCCCACGGTCGTCGTGGATGCGGAGGATCGCATCGTCTATTTCCATGGTGACACCACGCCCTTTCTGATTCAGCCGCTCGGCGAACCGACGCGCGATCTGTTCGAGGTGCTGCACCTCGGCATCCGCGCCGCGATACGGGACGCTGCGAGTCAGGCGCGTGCCGGCGGCGGACGCATCGTGATCGAGGCGACCAACATGCAAAACGGCGCCGATGCGCCGCGGGTTCGCATTACGGTCGCACCGCTGGTGGCGGCGGGTGGCCCGGGATACCTCCGGGTGAGCTTCCAGCCCCAGGGCTCGCGCGCACCTCCCGCTGAGCCGGGCTCGGCCATGCGCACCGTGCCAGCGGAGGGCGTGACGAAGGATTCCGCGAACGATGCGCTGCTGCAGGAGGAGCTGCGCATCGCGCGCCGCGAGCTGCAAAGCACCGTCGAGGCGTTCGAGTCCAGCAACGAGGAGCTGAAGGCTTCCAACGAGGAAGTCATCTCGATCAACGAGGAGCTGCAAAGCACCAACGAGGAGCTGGAGACCAGCAAGGAAGAGCTCCAGTCGATGAACGAGGAGCTGATCACCGTCAATGGACAGCTGCAGTCGAAGATCGCGGAGCTCGAGGCCGCCAATAATGACCTGTCCAACCTGTGGAGCAGCACCAGTATCGGGGTCGTCTTTCTGGATCTGCAGCTGCAGGTACGGCGCTTCACACCGGCGATGAACGAGCTGATCGCGCTGCGTCCGTCCGACGTCGGGCGACCGATCGATCACTTCCAGCCCAAATTCAGCGACGGCGATCTCGCCGAGGAAGCGCGCCTGGTGCTCGCGACCCTGATCCCCTCGGAAGCCGAAACACGCACTCATGGCGGCGCATGGTACCTGCGGCGAACGGTCCCTTATCGCACCGCCGACAATCGCATCGACGGCATCGTCATCACCTTCGTGGACATCACGGCGCGCAAGCGCGCGGAGCAGGCCGTCGACGCCGCCCAGGCGCGCCTGCAGGCAACCATCGACCAGATGCCGGCCGCCATCCTGATAGTGGAGGCCCCGAGCGGCACGGTCACTTACGGCAACCACCGCGCCGCGAAACTGTTCGGCCTGCCCTTCCCGCTGCCGGTGGTCGGCGCGCCATGGAGCTCGGCGTCGATCGCCTTCAAGGGCCTGCATCCGAACGGCCAGGTGTATGAGCCGCAGGATTGGCCCCTGGCGCGCACGCTCGCCTCGGGCGCGACGATCAGCGACGAGGAGCTCGATTTTCTGCGCGCGGACGGCACGCGAGGCTCGCTGTCGGTCAGCTCGGCGCCGATCAGCGCCCGCACGGGCGAAATGGTCGCCGCGGTCGCGATGTTCTGGGACATCAGCGAGCGCAAACGCATGGAAGCGACCCTGCGCGAAAGCGAGCAGCGCTTCAGGCTGCTGCTGGAGAACACGGCCGACACCGCGATTTTCATGATCGATGACCATGGCCGCATCACCACCTGGAACAGCGGGGCGGAGCGCCTGCTCGGTTGGAGCGAGAGCGAAGCAGTCGGCCGTCCCGCAGCGATGCTCTACACCCCCGAGGATCGCATGCTGGGACTGCCCGAGCGGCAGTTGCGCATGGCGCTCGAGAGCGACAAGGCGAGCGACGAGCGCGCCTACATGAGAAAGGACGCCAGCCGCTTCTGGGCGAGCGGCACACTGACGGCGATTCACGACACGACCGGCGCCGTTCCGGGATTTGCGTGTGTCATGCGTGATCATACCGAACTCAGGCAGGCGCGCGAGCATCTGCACCAGGCATTGCGGGCGTCCGAGGAATTGCGTCTGAGCGCAGAGAGCGCCAACCACGCCAAGGACGATTTCATCTCGACGGTCAGCCACGAGCTGCGTACCCCGCTCAACACCATCCGTCTCTGGTCGGCGCTGTTCCTGGGCGGCAAGGTGAGCGCGCAGAACCTCGATTCCGGTTTTCAGACGATCGATCGCGCGGCCAGGGCCCAGCAGGCGCTCATCGACGATCTGCTGGACGCCTCGCGGATCACCTCGGGCAAGCTCCGCCTGGCGTTGCGCGAGACCCGTCTTGCGGAGGTCGTACAGGGCGCGATTGACGCCGTGCTGCCCAATGCGGCCTCTCGCAGCATCAAGCTGGAATCGCG
>VBNH01000105.1 GCA_005878095.1 Gammaproteobacteria bacterium
AAGCCGTAGTCGGTGAGGATGCGGCGCAGGTCGGGATGGCCGCGGAACAGAATGCCGAACAGGTCGAACGCCTCGCGCTCGAACCAGTTGGCGCTCGCCCACACCTCCACCACCGAGTCGACCACCGGCTCGGCGGAATCGGGACACTTCACCGTCAGTCGCAGCCGCTGGTTGTGGCTGATGGACAGCAGGTTGTAGACCACGGCAAAGCGGCCCGCGCCGTTCGGGTCGGGCCGGTCGTTGCGCGCCACGCGGCCGCGGCTGAAACCGGAGCGGGTGGCGCTGGCGGTCTGCCACTCATCGCGACCGTAGTCGAGGTAGTCGACGCCCGCCAGGTCCATCAGCATCTCGAACCGCAGATCCGGTGCATCGCGCAGCGTGCGGCACACGGCGAGCAGCGCGCCGGCATCGGTTTCGTAGGCCAGCTCGTGCGCGAGCGCCGGCCGGCGGCGCACGCTGCCGGCAAGGTGCGCGTCGACCTTCAGGGCGAGAGCTTCGTCAAGCTCGCTCAAGCGTTGTCCCTTCCATGCGCGCTTATCGGGCGATCGCGCTCGTGCGGGCAATCTTCTTCTGCAGCTGCAGGATGCCGTACACCAGCGCTTCCGCGGTCGGCGGACAACCGGGAACGTACACATCGACCGGCACGATGCGGTCACAGCCGCGCACCACCGAGTACGAATAATGATAGTAGCCGCCGCCGTTCGCACACGAGCCCATGGAAATGACCCAGCGGGGCTCGGCCATCTGGTCATACACCTTGCGCAGCGCCGGAGCCATCTTGTTGACCAGCGTCCCGGCGACGATCATGACGTCCGATTGGCGCGGGCTGGGACGGAACACCACGCCGAAGCGATCGAGGTCGTAGCGTGAGGCCCCGGCGTGCATCATTTCCACCGCGCAACACGCGAGTCCGAAGGTCATCGGCCACAGTGACCCGGTGCGCGCCCAGTTGACCAGGGTGTCCAGCTGCGTCGTGAAGAAGCCGCGCTGCGCGAAACCTTCCGGGTCCCCCACCGCTAATCCCACTCGAGCGCTCCCTTCTTCCATTCGTAGATGAACCCGACCACGAGAATCGCGAGGAAGACGCCCATGGCGACGAGGCCGGCGAGCCCGATCCTGCCGAGGGCGACCGCCCACGGAAACAGGAACGCGATCTCCAGATCGAACACGATGAACAGGATCGCAACCAGGTAGTAGCGCACGTCGAATTTCGTGCGGCTGTCCTCGAAGGCTTCGAAGCCGCACTCGTACGGCGAGAGCTTGGCGCGATCACCGTGGAAGCGGGCGAAGTAGCGCCCGATGCCGGTGCCCAGCACGAGCAGGACCACGCCCAGGCCGGCGGCAATGATCAGGAAAATCAGGATGGGCAGGTAGTTCGACAGCATTGCGCGTTCGTGGTGCGTAAAAAAGGCAGATCGAACCGCGACCTGCCCCCATGGAAGGTTGGCATTGTAGCAGCGCAGTCAGTCGTTTTGGTGCCGACGGTCGGATTCGAACCGACACGCCTTGCGGCGCTAGCCCCTCAAGCTAGTGTGTCTACCAATTCCACCACGTCGGCAACATCGCAGACTGCGCGGCAACGCGCCCCGCCTCACTTCGGCGCGGGCGCCGGAGGGGGAGTGGAGGCCGGCGCAGGACCCGGCATGCCAGCCGGTGCGGAGACTGGCGGCGGCGCGGGCTTGCCCGCGCCCGGCGCGGGCTTGCCGCCGGCGGCCTCGTCGAGGATGGTCTTCGGCGCCTCGGTGGCGCGCGTGCCCATGTACGCCAGCGCCAGACTGTTGATCATGAAGATCGCGGCCAGGATGGCGGTGGCGCGCGACAGCGCCGTGGTCGCGCCGCGTGCGCCGAACACGGTGCCCGAAGCACCCGAACCGAAACCGGCGCCGGCCTCCGCCCCCTTGCCACGCTGCAGCAGCACCAGCAGCACGATGGCTATGGCCGAGAACAACTGCACGAAGGTCAAAATCAAACGCCACATCGGCAAAACTCACTCATCCCGGTCCGGCGGCGGCCAGGATTGTCAGGAACTCATCCGCCTTCAGCGAGGCGCCACCGATCAGACCGCCGTCGACATCCGGCATCGCGAACAGCTCCGTCGCATTGCCGGCCTTGACGCTGCCGCCATAAAGAATGCGCGTGGCGGCGGCAATTCTAGCATCCCGGGCCCCGATACGGGCGCGGATGAACTCGTGCGCATCCTGCGCCTGTTCGGGTGTGGCGTTGCGACCGGTGCCGATCGCCCACACCGGCTCGTAGGCCACCACGCCGCGCTCGAGCGCGCCGGCACCGCACAGCTCCAGCACCACATCGAGCTGGCGGGCGACCACCTCGTGCGTGCGCCCGGCGTCGCGATCCGCCAGCTGCTCGCCCACGCACAGGATCGGTACCAGGCCCTTGGCGTGCGCCGCACCAAACTTGCGCGCCACCAGCTGATCGCTCTCGCGATACAACAGGCGCCGCTCGGAGTGACCGACGATCACGTACTCGCAGCCCACATCCTTGAGCATGGCGGCCGAGACTTCACCGGTGAACGCGCCCTGCGCGTCCGCGCATACATCCTGGCCGCCGAGACTGAGCACCGAGCCGCGCAACATCCGCCCGGTCTCCTGCAGGTACACGAACGGCGGGCATACCACGCACGTCGCGGCCGGCTGCGCCGGGCAGTGAGCCAGCAGCTCCTCGATGAGCCGCGCATTCTCGGTGCGCGAGCCGTGCATCTTCCAGTTCCCGGCAACAATCGCGCGGCGCATGAACGACCTCGAGCGGCTCCCGGGCCGCCTGCTTGCTCCTTCAAAGGGCGCGGGATGATAGCCACGCAGGGGGGGTGACGCAACGCCACGCGGAACACCAGCCCGCCAAGCTCAGCCGGCGACGCCTCTGACCACTGCGGCGAGCTCGTCGGCGGCGGCGCGGGTCGCACCCTCGTCGCGCCCCTCGACCATGACGCGGATCACCGGCTCGGTGCCCGAGGGGCGCAGCACGACGCGGCCATCGCCCGCCATGCGCTTCTCGATGCGCGCCACCGCCTGCTGTACCGCGGGCACGCCGCTGGGGTCGAAGCGCCCGGCCACCTTCACGTTGAGCAGCACCTGGGGGAACTTCTGCATCCCGGAGGCAAGCTCCGCGAGTGGCCGGCCGGTCTGCTTCATGACCGCCAGCACCTGCAGCGCGCTCACCAGTCCGTCCCCGGTGGTCGTCTTCTCGAGGCACAGGATATGCCCGGAAGTCTCGCCCCCCAGAATGCCGCGCGTCTCGCGCAGCATCGACAGCACGTAGCGGTCACCGACCGCGGCGCGGCGGAACTCGATGCCGGCGGCGCGCAGCGCAACCTCCAGCCCCAGATTGCTCATCACCGTGCCGATGACCGGCCCACGCAGGGTGCCCGCCTGCTGCAGCGCGCGTGCGATGACGTACAGCAGCTGGTCGCCGTCGACGATGCGCCCGAGATGATCGACCATGACGAGGCGATCGCCATCACCGTCCAGAGCGAGACCCACGTTGGCGCGCACTCCGGGGACCGTGAGTTGCAGCAGATCGGGGGCCATCGAGCCGCAGCCGTCATTGATGTTCCTGCCGTTGGGAGAGCAGCCGATCGGCACGATCTCCGCGCCGAGATCGGCGAAGATGCGCGGACCGACCTTGTAGGCGGCGCCGTTGGCGCAGTCGATCACTATTTTCAGTCCCGACAGATCGAGCCCCGGCGGCAGTGTGGAGGCGCAGAACTCCTGGTAGTGCGTGCGCATGCGGTCGGCACGGGTGGCGCGACCTAGATCGCGGGAGGTGCGCGTCAGCGGCGGCTGTTCGAGCTCGGCCTCGATGCGCTCTTCGAGCTCGTCGGAGAGCTTGCCTCCCGATGCATCGAAGAACTTGATGCCGTTGTCGTCATAGAGATTGTGCGAGGCACTGATCACGACGCCGATATCGCAATTGAAGCGACGCGTCATGTAGGCGATGCCGGGGGTCGGTAACGGCCCGATGAGCATGACGTCCACGCCCGCGGCCACGAACCCGGCTTCCAGCGCGGATTCGAACATGTAGCCCGACAGGCGGGTGTCCTTGCCGATGAGTACCGTGCCGCCCGTGGGCGCGAGCACGCGGGCCGCAGCGCTGGCGAGCTGCAGGGCGAAGTTCGCGGTCATCGGGTGCTCGCCCACCCGACCGCGCACGCCATCCGTGCCGAAGTATCGTCGCGCCATCCAACTCCCCCGCAACCGCCTCCGCAGCCTCGTTCCCGCCCGTCCCTCCATGGGCGCTCGCTCGTGGCTACGCGGCTTGCCCTCCCCCTTGAACAGCCGCGGCCACCTTCAGTGCCTCGACCGTCGCCGCCACGTCATGCGCGCGAACGATGCGGGCCCCTGCGAGCGCTGCAATCACCGCGAGGGCGACGCTCCCGTACACACGCTCCCCGGCCGTACGTCCCGTGAGTGTGCCCAGCATCGATTTGCGCGACAAGCCGACCAACACCGGCAGTCCGTCCGCGGCAAGCTCACCGAGGCGGCGCAGCAGCGTGAGATTGTGCTCCAGAGTCTTGCCAAAGCCGAATCCCGGATCGACCGCCAGGCGCGCGGCGGCAAGCCCGGCGGCGACGCAGCTCGCCACGCGGGCGGCGAGAAACCCGCGCACCTCGGCCACCACATCCGCATAGCCGGGCGCAAGCTGCATGGTGCGCGGCTCACCCTGCATATGCATGAGGCACACCGCGCAGCCGCTGGCCGCGGCGGCTGCGAGCGCCCCCGGCTCGCGCAACGCCCGCACGTCGTTGATGAGTCCGGCGCCCGCGGCGCTCGCGGCCCGCATGACCTCGGCCTTGCTGGTATCGACCGAGATGATCGCGGCCGTGGCCGCGCGCAGCCGCTCGATCACCGGAATGACGCGCCGCAGCTCCTCATCCTCGCTGACCGGCTCGGCGCCCGGACGGGTGGACTCCCCGCCCACGTCGATGAGCGCGGCGCCTTCGGCCGCCATGCGCACGCCCTGCTCCACCGCGGCCTCCACCGAGAGGAAGCGGCCGCCGTCGGAGAAGGAGTCGGGCGTGACGTTCAGCACGCCCATGACCACCGGACGGGTGAGATCGAGGATCTTATCGCCGCAACGCAGCTTCAGTGCTGGCCCGCCGGTATCGGTCCGCCACCGGCCGCCGGCCCTTCCGCCGGCGCCTGCGGCGGCTTGTTGGACAGCGCCTCGTCCCAGCCCGCGGGCGGCTTGGGCGTCTTGCCCGCCATGAGGTCCTTCAGCTGCTCCTCGTCGATGGTCTCGTACTTCATGAGCGCATCGGCCATGAGGTGCAGCTTGTCGAGGGAACTGGTGAGGATCTGGCGCGCGCGCTGGTAGTTGCCTTCGATGACCCGGCGTATCTCCTCGTCGATGGCGTGCGCGGTCACGTCCGAGACCTGCTTGTGCTGCGTGACGCTGCGACCGAGGAACACCTCACCGGTCTCCTCGGTGTACGTGAGCGGCCCGAGCCGGTCCGACAGACCCCACTTGGTGACCATGTTGCGCGCCAGCTCGGTGGCGCGCTCGATGTCGTTGGCCGCGCCGGTGGTCACGGATTCGGGTCCGAAGATCAGTTCCTCGGCGATGCGCCCGCCGAAGAGTGTGGTGATCGCGCTCTCGAGCCGGCGCTTGGAGAAGCTGTAGCGATCCTGCTCGGGCAGGAACTGCGTGACCCCGAGCGCCCGGCCACGCGGAATGATCGTGACCTTGTACACCGGGTCGTGCTCCGGAACCGTCATGCCGACGATCGCGTGGCCGGCCTCGTGATAGGCCGTCATGCGCTTCTCGGCCTCGCTCATGACCATGGAACGCCGCTCGGTGCCCATCAGGATCTTGTCCTTGGCGCGCTCGAACTCGTCCATGCCGACGATGCGCTTGTTGGCGCGCGCGGCGAATAGCGCCGCCTCGTTGACGAGATTGGCGAGGTCCGCGCCGGAGAAGCCGGGTGTGCCGCGCGCGATCAGCGCCGGCTTCACGTCGTCGGCAAGCGGCACGCGGCGCATGTGCACGCGCAGAATCTGCTCACGGCCGCGCACGTCGGGCAGCGGCACCACGACCTGGCGGTCGAAGCGCCCGGGGCGCAGCAGCGCCGGGTCCAGCACGTCGGGACGGTTGGTCGCCGCGATGACGATGATGCCCTCGTTGCCCTCGAAGCCGTCCATTTCCACCAGCAGCTGATTGAGCGTCTGCTCGCGCTCGTCGTGACCGCCGCCGAGCCCCGCGCCGCGGTGCCGGCCGACGGCGTCGATCTCGTCGATGAAGATGATGCAGGGAGCGTGCTTCTTCGCCTGCTCGAACATGTCGCGCACGCGCGAGGCGCCGACGCCGACGAACATCTCGACAAAGTCGGAGCCGGAGATGGTGAAGAAAGGCACCTTGGCCTCCCCGGCAATGGCGCGCGCCAGCAGCGTCTTGCCGGTTCCCGGCGAGCCCACCATCAGCACGCCCTTCGGGATCTTGCCGCCGAGCTTCTGGAACTTGCCCGGGTCCTTGAGGAAGTCGACGATTTCGGCGACTTCCTGCTTCGCTTCCTCGACCCCCGCGACATCCGCGAAGGTCACGTTCACCTGATCCTCGCCCAGGAGGCGCGCGCGGCTCTTGCCGAAGGACATGGCGCCGCGGCCGCCGGATGCGCCCTGCATCTGCCGCAGCATGTACAGGAACACCAATATCAAAAGCAGCGCCGGCGCCATCTGCAGCAGCAGCTGCCCGATGAAATTCGGCTGCTTGGGCTCACGCGAATCGATGACGACGCCCGCCTTCAGCAGCGTGCCGAGGAGCGCGGTGTAGTCGGTCTCGGGGTTGCGGGCCTTGAAGGTCGACTTGTCCTTGTGCACCCCGTAGATCGTCTCGCCCTGCAGGATCACCGACTCGACGCGATTGTTCTTCACGTCCTCGATGAAGGCGGAGTACGGGATATCCTGCGGCTGCCCGTTGGTCGGCATGTAGCGGCTGAACACCAGCAACAGCACGATCACTATGACGACCCACAGCAGGATGTTCTTTGTCAAATCGTTCAAAGGCTTCCGTCCTCTTAGGCGCGCGGCCTTCAGGCTCAAAACAACCTACACCAAGCGAAACTGCATGGCCAGCAAATACATCTCGGCACTGCGGGATCGGGATGCCAGGGGTTTGACGACCTTCACACGGGCGAACCTGCCACGTGCCGATTGCACCAGCTCGCGGAAGCCCGCCCCCTGGAATACCTTGATCAGGGCGCTACCGCCCGGCTTCAAGACGCGGGCGGACATGTCGAGCGCCAGCTGCGCCAAATACAAGGATCGCGGCTGATCGATGACGTCCACGCCGCTCAGGGCAGGCGCCATGTCCGAAAGAACCAGGTCGACCTGCCGTCCCGGCAGGAGCCTCTGGAGCTCCGCGAGAACCTGCTCCTCGCGGACGTCCCCCTGCACAAACTCGACCCCGGGAAGCTCGGGCATGGCGAGCAGGTCCGTGGCGACGACCCGGCCGTTACGCCCCACCCGCCTGCGGGCGTACTGAGTCCACGCTCCGGGGGCGGCTCCCAGGTCAAGGCAGGTCTGTCCGGGCTTCAGCAGGTGCTCGCGGCGGTCGATCTCTTCGAGCTTGAACACCGCGCGCGAGCGCCAGCCCTCGCTCTGGGCCCGCTGCACGAACGGATCGGAGAAGTGCTCCTTCAGCCACCTGTCGCTGCTCTTGGAACGCCGGCTCATCGATTTAGTTTGCCGGTGCGCGGCATAAGTTCCTCGCATCCCGGACGCCTGAGCGGCCCGCGCGGGTAGCGGCGCGGGCGGAGGCGCGCTACTCGAAGCGCACCGCGACGATCTCGTAGGAGCGCGTACCCCCGGGGGCGGCCACGTCCACGACCTCGCCCTGCGACTTGCCCACCAGTGCGCGCGCAATGGGCGAGCTCACCGAGATGCGCCCGGCGCGGATATCCGCCTCATCCTCGCCGACCACCTGATACACCACGCGTGTGCCGTCCGCCTGATCCTCCAGCTCCACCTGCACACCGAACACCACCTTGCCGGTGTTGGGAAGCTTGCCGGGCTCGATCACCTCGGCGTTGGCGAGCTTGTGCTCGATTTCCTTGATGCGGCCCTCGACGAACCCCTGCTGCTCGCGCGCGGCGTGGTATTCGGCGTTCTCGGACAGATCCCCGTGCCCCCGGGCCTCGGCGATCGCCTTGATGATGCTCGGCCGGCTCTCCGACTTCAGCCGCTTGAGCTCGGCGCGCAGCGCCTCGGCGCCGCGCAGCGTCATGGGAGTGCGCTTCATGCCCTCAACGCCTCGTTGTGCAGATCCTGCAAGCGGTTCACCTCGACTTCGTCGAGGTGGTCGAGCGCCTCGCAGGTCGCGAGCCCGGCGGCGAGGGTCGTGTAATACGTGACGCGGCGGTGCACGGCCTCACGGCGAATCGAGTTCGATTCGCGAATCGCCTGCTTGCCCTCGGTCGTGTTGACGATGAGATCGATTTCGTCGTTCTTGATCATGTCGACGATGTGCGGTCGTCCCTCGCGCACCTTGTTCACGCGGCGGCAGGTGATGCCCGCCTCACTCAGCGCGCGCGCGGTGCCCTCGGTCGCCACGAGCTCGAAACCGCGCTCGATGAGCTTGCGGGCCAGCATCACCGCCGGGCCCTTGTCACGGTCGCGCACGCTGATGAAGCACACGCCGTGGCGCGGCAGGACCACCCCCGAGGCGGTCTGTGCCTTGGCATAGGCCTCCCCGAAGGTGCGCCCGGTGCCCATGACTTCGCCGGTCGACTTCATTTCCGGACCCAGGATCGGGTCGGCTTCCGGGAACTTGGTGAACGGGAACACCGCCTCCTTCACCGAGAAATACCCGGGCACGCGCTCCGCGGCACCCACCAGCTGGCGGAGCTTGCGCCCGGTCATCACGCGCGCCGCGATCTTGGCGAGCGGCAGCCCGGTGGCCTTGGAGACGAATGGCACGGTGCGCGAGGCGCGCGGGTTGACCTCGAGGACGTAGATCACGCCGCTCTGGATCGCAAACTGCACGTTCATGAGCCCGACCACGTTCAGCGCGCGCGCCAGTTTGCGCGTCTGATCGCGCAGGTCGGACTGCATCTCGCGCCCGAGGCTGTTGGGCGGCAGCGAGCAGCCGGAATCGCCCGAATGCACGCCGGCCTGCTCGATGTGCTCCATGATGCCGCCGATCAGCACGTCCTCGCCGTCGCACACCGCGTCCACGTCCACTTCGATGGCGACGTCGAGGAAGCGGTCGAGCAGCACCGGGCTGTTGTTCGACACCCGCATGGCGTGCGTCATGTAGGCCCGCAGGTCCTCCTCGTTGAACACCACCTCCATGGCGCGCCCCCCGAGCACGTACGAGGGGCGCACAATGAGCGGAAAGCCGACCTCGCGCGCCAGGCGCACCGCCTGATCCTCGGTGCGCGCGGTGGCGTTCGCCGGCTGCTTGAGCCCGAGATTGCGCACCAGTATCTGAAAGCGCTCGCGGTCCTCGGCGACGTCGATCGAGTCGGGCGAGGTGCCGATGATCGGCGCACCGGCCGCCTCGAGCGCCCGCGAGAGCTTGAGCGGGGTCTGGCCGCCGAACTGCACGATCACCCCTTCGGGCCGCTCCTTGGCGAGGATCTCGAGCACGTCCTCGAGGGTGAGGGGCTCGAAGTACAGGCGGTCGGAGGTGTCGTAGTCGGTCGAGACGGTCTCGGGGTTGCAGTTGACCATGATGGTCTCGAAGCCGTCCTCGCGCAGCTGCAGCGCGGCGTGCACGCAGCAATAGTCGAATTCGATCCCCTGGCCGATGCGATTCGGTCCGCCTCCCAGGATCATGATCTTGCGCTCATTGGTGGGATTCGCCTCGCACTCCTCCTCGTAGGTCGAGTAGAGATACGCGGTGGCGGTGGCGAACTCCGCCGCGCACGTGTCGACGCGCTTGTACACCGGCACGATGCCGAGCTCGTGACGCTTGTCGCGGATCGCCTTCTCCGGCATGTCCAGCAGTCGCGCCAGGCACGCATCGGAGAAGCCCTTGCGCTTGAGTATCCGCAAGCGCTCGGCGCCGAGCGCCCCGAAGCCCTGTTCGCGCACCTGGGCCTCCTGCTTCACCAGCTCCTCGATCTGCGCCAGAAACCACGGATCGATGCGGGTGAGTTCGGCCACGCGCGCCAGCGGCCAGCTGGCGCGAAACGCATCCGCCACGTACAGCAGCCGATCGGCCCCGGGCGCGCGCAGCTCGTGTGCCAGCCGGTCGCGGCTCTCGTCGGTGAGCGGCAACGACAGCTGCGGGGTGAGTCCGTCGAGGCCCGTCTCGAGCCCGCGCAGCGCCTTGTGCAGCGATTCCTGGAAGGTGCGGCCGATGGCCATGACCTCGCCGACGGATTTCATCTGGGTCGTGAGCCGGTCATTGGCGGCCGGAAACTTCTCGAACGTGAAACGCGGCAGTTTCGTGACCACGTAGTCGATGGCGGGCTCGAAGGACGCCGGCGTCGCGCCTGCGGTGATGTCGTTCTTCAGCTCATCGAGGCTGTAACCCACCGCGAGCTTGGCGGCGATCTTGGCGATCGGAAAGCCGGTCGCCTTGGAGGCGAGCGCCGAGGAGCGCGACACGCGCGGATTCATCTCGATGACCAGCAACCGTCCGTCGGCCGGATTCACCGCGAATTGCACGTTCGAGCCGCCGGTATCGACGCCGATCTTGCGCAGCACCGCCACCGAGGCGTCGCGCATGCGCTGATACTCCTTGTCGGTGAGGGTCAGTGCGGGCGCGATGGTGATCGAGTCGCCGGTATGCACGCCCATCGGATCGAGGTTCTCGATCGAGCAGACGATGATGCAGTTGTCGCGGTGATCGCGCACCACTTCCATCTCGAATTCCTTCCAGCCGATCACCGACTCCTCGAGCAGCACCTCGCCGGTCGGGGAGGCGTCCAGCCCGCGCGCCACGATCGTCTCGAGCTCCTCGCGGTTGTAGGCGATGCCGCCGCCGCTCCCTCCCAAGGTGAAGGACGGGCGCACCACCACCGGGTAGCCGATCTCGCCCGCGATCGCCAGGGCCTCATCGAGGCTGCGCGCGATCTGCGACTGCGGCGTCTCGAGCCCGATCTCGCGCATGGCGTTGCGGAACAGCTCGCGGTCCTCGGCCATGTCGATCGCGGCGCGCGAGGCGGCGATCAGCTCGACCTGGTATTTCTCCAGCACCCCCTCGCGCACCAGATCCAACGCGGTATTGAGCGCGGTCTGACCGCCCATGGTGGGCAGCAGCGCGTCGGGGCGCTCCTTCTCGATGATGCGCGTCACCGTACGGGCGTTGACCGGCTCGATGTAGATGGCGTCCGCCATCTCCGGATCGGTCATGATGGTCGCGGGGTTGGAATTGACGAGGATGACGCGATAGCCCTCTTCGCGCAGCGCCTTGCAGGCCTGGGCGCCCGAATAGTCGAACTCGCACGCCTGGCCGATGACGATCGGTCCCGCTCCGATGATCAGGATGCTCTGGATGTCGGTGCGCCTGGGCACGCTTAGCGGCCGCCACCGACGAGCTGGCGGCGCAGGGTGTCCTCCGCCAGTCGCAGCTGCGCCTGCAGGCGCCGCAGCATCAGGTGATTGAAACGCTCGAACAGGGGCTTCAGGTCGTGCGGCCCGGGGCTGGCCTCCGGATGGCCCTGGAAGCCAAACGCCGGCTGCTCCCGGAAGGCGATGCCCTGCAGCGATCCGTCGAACAGCGAGCGGTGGGTAGGCCTGACCTCCGCAGGAAGCGAACTCTCGTCCACCGCGAAGCCGTGGTTCTGGGTGGTGATGAAGACGCGGCCGGACTCCAGGTCCTGCACCGGGTGGTTGGCACCGTGGTGGCCGAACTTCATCTTCACGGTGCGCGCACCCGCGGCGAGGCCGAGGATCTGGTGGCCCAGACAGATGCCGAACACCGGCAGATCGGTCGCGAGGAATTTCTTCGTGGCGTTGATCGCGTAGTCGCACGGCTCCGGGTCACCGGGGCCGTTCGACAGAAACACGCCGTCGGGCTCCAGCGCCAGGGCCTCCTCGGCACTGGTCTTCGCCGGCACCACCGTCATGCGGCAGCCGCCGTCGGCCAGCAGCCGCAGGATGTTGCGCTTGATACCGAAGTCGTACGCCACCACGTGCAGGCGCTGTGGCGAGCGGACCGGCGGACGAGAAACATCCGGCCACAGACTCCCCTCGTTCCACTGGAAGCCGCGCTTGGTGGTGACGACCTTCGCCAGGTCCATGCCCTTGAGTCCCGGAAACTTGCGCGCCGCCTTCACGGCGGCGGCCTGGTCAACCTGCTCGCCGGTCATGATGCAGCCGGCCTGTGCGCCTTTCTCACGCAGGATGCGCGTGAGCTTGCGGGTATCGATGTCGGCGATCGCGACCACCCGGCCGCGCTCGAGAAATTCCGGCAGCGACTCGTTGGCGCGCCAGCTGCTCGCCCGTACGGCCAGGTCGCGGATGATCAGGCCCGCGGGATAGACCTGTGAGGATTCGAGGTCCTCCGGCGTCGTGCCGGTGTTACCGATGTGCGGGCAGGTGAGCGTGACGAGCTGACGGGCGTAGGACGGGTCGGTGAGAATTTCCTGGTAACCGGTGAGGGCGGTATTGAAAACGACTTCGCCTGTGGTGTTGCCCTTCGCTCCGATCGACTGGCCGTGAAAGATCGTTCCATCGGCCAGCGCGAGCACCGCAGGTACGCTCACGTGATCAATTCTCCCTTGCGCACATACACAAAGCGGGAGGAGTTCTCAGCGAACATCCTCCCGCCTTGCTTGGACTAACCCGTACACGGATTACTCAGAAAGTTTACGGGCTACACGGGCGATGTGTCCACGGGAAAATCCCGGCGCACGGCCCCGGCGCACGGCGGCTGAGCGGGACCGAAATCCGCCGCCAAGAGTGAGCTAAGTGACTGTTTTTTGGCCGAGTAGGTCACGCATCGTGTACCGGCCCGGTGGCCGCGACTGTAGCCAGAGCGCGGCAGCCAGTGCCCCCCGGGCGAAGACCCCCCGATCCGTGGCCCGATGGGTCAGAGAGAGCTGCTCGCCGGGGCCTGCAAAGAGCACCGTGTGCTCCCCGACGAGGTCTCCGGCGCGCACGGAGGCGAAGCCGACTCCGCCCTCGCGGTGCGCCTTGTCCGTGGTGGCGGCCGCACCCGAGGCGCCCGCCGCCGCCGCAGACCCCTGCCGTGCCTCGCGGGCGGCGGCCCCGAGCGCCAGCGCGGTTCCTGAGGGGGCGTCCGGCTTCGAGCGATGGTGCACATCCAGGATGTCGATGTCGAAGCTGGGCGGCAGTGTCCGAGCCGCGATGCGCACCAGCTCGAGCAGCACCGTCACCCCGAGGCTGGTGTTCGCCGCGATGAGGAGCGGAATGTCGCGAGCGGCGACCGCAAACGCCCCTTCCAGCTCCGCGGCAAATCCGGTCGTGCCGGTCAGCAGCGGCTTGCGCGCCGCGCGGCACGCCGCGAGATTGGCGCGCGTCGCGGCGGCGCTGCTGAAATCCAGCGCCACGTCGGCCGCTTCGAGCGCGCGCGGCAGGTCGCTGGTCACCACGAGATTCAGCCGCCCGAGTCCCGCCAGCTCCCCGGCATCGCGCCCCAGCGCGAGGCTCTCGGGCGAGGCAACCGCGCCGGTGACGATGAGCTGCGCGAAGCCCGGCGCGGCGCGCAGCAGCTCCCGGCCCATGCGCCCGGTGACGCCGATGAGCACGGCGCGTACGAGCGGTGGAGGGGCTGCGCCGGCGGCCATCTGCGGCTAACCCACCCCGCGGTCGCCGGAAAAGAAGCGCTTCACGCCCTCGAGAAAGCCGCTCTGGCGCGGCGCGTGCTTGGCGCCGTGCGCCTGCAGCGACTCCTCGAGCCGCCGGATCAGCTCGCGCTGCTCGGCCGACAGATGCACCGGTGTCTCGATCACCACGCGGCAGAACAGATCGCCGCGCGCGCCTCCGCGCACCGGCTTCACTCCCTTGTCACGCAGCCGGAACACGCGCCCGGACTGAGTTTCGGCGGGAATCTTCAGCTGCACGTCACCCTCGAGCGTCGGTACCGCGACGCTGCCGCCGAGCGCCGCGGTGGCGAAGCTCACCGGCACCTCGCAGCTCAGGTGCTCGCCGTCGCGCTCGAAGATGGGATGCTCGCGCACGTGCACTTCCACATACAGGTCGCCCGGCGGACCGCCGTTGCGTCCGGCTTCTCCCTCGCCCGCGAGCCGCACGCGGTCGCCGTTGTCGACTCCGGCGGGCACTTTCACCGCGAGCTTGCGGGTGCGGCGCACCCGGCCCTGCCCGAGGCACGAGTCGCACGGATTGCGCACGATGGTGCCCGTCCCGCGGCAGCGCGGACAGGTCTGCTGCAGCTGGAAGAAGCCCTGAGAAATGCGCACCTGCCCTGCGCCACCGCAGGTGTCGCAGGTGGCAGGTTGGCTGCCCTTGGCCGCACCGCTCCCGTGACAGACCTCGCATTCCGCGAGGCGCGGGATCTCGATCTCGACCTGGTGGCCGAATACCGCCTGGGGGAGCTCGAGCTGCAGCTCGTAGCGCAGATCCGCGCCGCGGAACACCTGTGAACGGCCACCGCGGCGCGCACCGCCGAAGATGTCGCCGAACACGTCCCCGAAGATGTCGCTGAAGGTGTCGCCGCTGAATCCGCCGCCGCGCCCGCCGCCGCGCGCGCTGGCCTCGACTCCGGCGTGACCGTACTGGTCGTAGGCCGCCCGCTTGTGCGGGTCGGTCAGCACTTCGCAGGCCTCCTTCGCCTCCTTGAAGGACTCCTCCGCCTCCCGATCGTCGGGATTGCGGTCCGGGTGATACTTCATCGCCAAGCGCCGGTAGGCCTTCTTGATCTCGGCCTCAGTCGCTGTCTTCGGTACGTCCAGTACCTTGTAATAGTCGCGCTTCGGCATCTGCGCGTCTTACGAGGCCTTGCGTCCCTTGTCCTTTACCTCCTCGAACTCCGCATCCACCACATCTTCACGGCCCGCGCCCGCACCGCTCCCATCATTCCCCGCGCCCGCCGTTCCGGTCGCGCCCGCGCCGGCAGCTTCTGCGCCGGCAGCCCCCGCGCCGGCAGCCCCCGCGCCGCCCCCTTCGGCGGCATAGGCGCGCTGCGCGATGCCGGCCGAGGCCTGCGCCAGGGCCTCGCTCTTCTTCTCGATGACGTTGCGGTCATCGCCCTTGAGCGCGGTGCGCAGATCCGACACCGCCGATTCCACCTTGGCGCGCTCGCCCGCATCCACCTTGTCGCCGAGGCCCTGCAGTGATTTCTCCACCGCATGGATCAGGCCGTCCGCCTTGTTGCGCGTCTCGACCAGCTCGCGGAAGCGCTTGTCCTCCTCGGCGTGCGCCTCGGCATCGCGCACCATGCGCTTGATCTCATCCTCGGTGAGTCCGCTCGAGGCCTTGATGACGATCTTCTGCTCCTTGCCGGTGGCCTTGTCCCGGGCCGAGACATTGAGGATGCCGTTGGCGTCGATGTCGAAGGACACCTCGATCTGCGGCATGCCGCGCGGGGCCGGCGGGATGTCCGACAGATCGAACTTACCGAGGGACTTGTTGTCCGCGGCGCGGTCGCGCTCGCCCTGCAGCACGTGAATGGTCACGGCGGTCTGGTTGTCGTCGGCGGTCGAGAACGTGTTCGCCGCCTTGGTCGGGATGGTGGTGTTCTTCTCGATGAGCTTGGTCATGATGCCACCGAGGGTCTCGATGCCGAGCGACAGCGGGGTGACATCGAGCAGCAGCACGTCCTTCACCTCGC
>VBNH01000017.1 GCA_005878095.1 Gammaproteobacteria bacterium
CCGCCCCGGGCTACGGCGGGCGCTACTTCGTGTTCGTGAAGCTCACCACCGACGGCAACGTTCACGGGGTGGGCGAAGCCTACTGCGTGCCGTTTCACCCCGAGGTGGTGACGCGCATGCTCACCGACGTCTTCGAGCGCTACCTCGCGGGCGAGGACCCGCACCACATCGAGAGGATCTGGCGGCGCGTGTACTCGGCAGGCTATACGCAGCATCCGGACCTGTCGCTGATGGCGGTGTTGAGTGCGCTCGAGATGGCCTGCTGGGACATCATCGGCAAGGAAGCGAACCAGCCCGTCTACAACCTGCTCGGGGGGCGGGTACACGAGCGGCTGCGCGCCTACACCTATATCTACGCGCGTCCCGGGGACCGGAGCGACGTGTACCAGGATCCGGATCTCGCCGCCGAGCGCGCGGTCGAGTACCTCGCGCAGGGCTTCACCGCCTTGAAGTTTGATCCGGCCGGACCCTACTCGGCCTTCGATGGCCGGCAGCTGTCGCTCGCGGCGCTCGATCTGTGCGAGCGCTTCATGCGCCAGCTGCGCGCCGCCGTGGGCTCGGATGCCGACCTGCTGTTCGGCACGCACGGGCAGATGACCGCCGCGGGCGCGATTCGCCTCGCGCGGCGCCTCGAGCCCTACGATCCTCTGTGGTTCGAGGAACCGGTGCCGCCGGATGCGCCCGAGGAAATGGCGCGCGTGGCGCGCGCCACCAGCATCCCGATCGCCACCGGCGAGCGCCTCGCCACCAAGTACGATTTCGCGCGGGTGCTGGCCGCAGGGGCCGCGGCCATCCTGCAGATGAACCTGGGGCGCGTCGGCGGGATCCTGGAGGCGAAGAAAATCGCGGCGCTCGCCGAAGTGCACCATGTGCAGCTCGCGCCACACCTGTATTGCGGGCCGGTCGTGGGCGCCGCCAATATCCAGCTCGCCACCTGCAGCCCGAACTTCCTGATCCTCGAGGGTATCGAGCGCTGGCAGGGGTTTCATGCCGACGTGCTCGTCAAACCCATCCGTTGGGAGGCGGGGTACGTGATCCCGCCGACGGAGCCCGGGCTCGGCGTCGAGCTCAACGAGGGACTCATCGCGCGCCACCCCTACCGCGGCAAGGAGCTGCACCTGGACATGGCCGGCAATCCACTGGCGTAGGCGCTCTCTACAGCCGCAATTCGGCGCGCAGGCGCTCCTCGTACCAGACGTGGAACAGCTTCACCATGTATTCGCTGGCGGCGATCGGGCCGGGCTCATAGGCGGGGCTCGACACGCCGCGCTGCGTTTCCTCGACGAACGCCGCGTCCTGGGCGTTGGTGGCGTTCCATACGCGGGTGAGCTTCTCCAGATCGTAATCGCGACCTTCCTGGGCGTCGGCGTGCACCAGCCAGGTGCTGCGCACCAGCGTGCGGCCGCGCTCGAGCGGCAGCGTGGCGAAGGTGAGCGCGTGGTCGGAGAGGAAATGGAACCAGGCGTTCGGCTGGGTGTGAAAGTGCAGCGTCCCCAGGCGCGACTCCTTGAGATCCCCCAACAGGCGGCGTGAGGCGACGCGGGTGTCCGGGGTCATCGACTCGCCGGCGCCGTCGAGCACCAGCCGCTCGGTGCGAAAGGCGGTCGGCCGGCCGTGCAGCTGCTCGATCTCCTGCCACGGCAGCCCCGCGCGCGCCCAGATCGCTTCCTGCACCGGGCGGGCGCTCTGGTAGCGCGCGTAGCTCGCGCGCTCCTGCGCGGACATGCGCTCCACGTCGAGCTCGCCGAAAAAATCGAACAGCGAGCACAGCAGCTCCGGATGCCCGGCGCAATGGAAGCACTCGCGGTTGTTCTCGATGGTGAGCTTCCAGTTGCCGTGCTCGATGATATCGACCTGGCTTGCGACCTTGGTTCGCGCCAGGGCGTGGGGTGCGAGATACGGCGTCATGCGCTCTCGCATGTCGTCGAAATCCTCCGGCGGCTCATCCGCCAGGCATATGAATATCAGGCCGGCGAGTGTCTTCACGTGCACTGGCTTCAGGCGCCGCTGCGCCGCCGGGGCCTCGCCGGTGGCGCCGCAACCGACGACCCGCCCCTCGAGGTCGTAGGTCCAGCGGTGGTACGGGCACTGCAGCGTCGCACCGGCGATGCCGGAGTTCTGCTGCAGGATGCGCGAGCCGCGATGCCGGCAGGTGTTATGGAAGGCGCCGATCGAGCCGTCGTCGCGCCGCAGGATGAAGACCGGCCAGGGACCGATCTGGAAAGTGCGGTAGTCGCCGCCCTCGGGAATTTCGGCCTCGCAGGCCACGAACAGCCAGTGACGGCCGAAGATGTACTCGATCTCGGCCGCATACAGCCGCTCATCGGTGAAGAGCGCCCCCGGCAGGGCGAAACCGGGCTTGCACGCCGCGAGGAGCGCGGCCACGTGCTGCCGCAGGGGCTCGGGCGCGGCCGGCCCGCGCCGCGCTGCGTCAATGGAGGAGGGGGATGCGTTCGTGCTCATGGGCTGAAGCTTCCTCAAGTCATGCCGGGCATGAAAGCCGAGAAATTGAATAGCCCCATCTAAAAGAGGCATTGGGCCACCGGCAAGCCTGATTAGAATAGCGCGCCCGAGGGTCGCGCAAACAAGACCCCATAAGCTGGAGACATTGCAATGGCACCCACCGCCAAATCGTCCCGAAAGCCCGCGCGCGCAGCGCCCCGGGGCAAGGCTCGCGGGGAGGAACGCGATCTCATCGCCCGACTGAGCCGCGGGGCGGTGATCTGCGCGGAGGGGTACGTGTTCGAGCTCGAGCGGCGCGGCTACCTGCAGGCGGGCGCCTTCGTGCCCGAGGTGCTGTTCGATCATCCCGAGGTGGTGGAGCAGCTGCACCTGGACTTCGTGCACGCAGGCTCGGACGTGACCCAGGCGCTCACCTACTACGTGCATCGCGAGAAGCTGCGCGTCATCGGACGCGAGAAGGATCTGGTACCGATGAACCGGGCGGCGCTCAAGATCGCCAAGTCGGTGGCGCGCAAGACCGGCACGCTGCTCGCCGGGGACCTGTGCAACACCAACATCTACGATCCGGCCGACAAGCGCTCGATCAAGGAGGTGGAGCGGATCTTTGACGAGCAGGTGGGCTGGGCGGTCGAGGCGGGCGTCGACTACTTCGTCGCCGAGACCCTGGGATGGGCCGGTGAGGCGCTCATGGCGCTGGAGGCGATCCGCAAGCACTCGAAGGTGCCGGCGGTCGTCACCTTCGCCATGCACCGCGAGGAGCTGACGCGCGACGGCCTCACTCCGGCGGAAGCTTGCCGGCGCCTGGAAGGGGCGGGCGCGGATGTGGTCGGGCTCAACTGCCACCGCGGCCCCGCGACCATGATGCCGCTGCTCAAGGAGATCCGCCAGGCGGTGAAGTGTCACGTGGCGGCGCTGCCGGTGCCGTATCGCACCACCCGCGAGCAACCCTCGTTCATGTCCCTCACGGATCCCTGCTGCGGCGATCGGCGCGCGTTTCCCGTCGGGCTCGATCCGTTCGTGTGCACGCGGCAGGAGATCTCCGACTTCGGACGCGAGGCGTTCGCGCTCGGCATCCGCTATCTGGGCGTGTGCTGTGGCGCGGGTCCGCACCACATCCGCGCGCTCGCCGAGAGCCTCGGCAGGCACCCGCCGGCCAGCCGCTACAGCGCCGACATGTCCAAGCACGCGTTCTTCGGCACCGACAAGAAGATTCGCAAGATCCAGACCGACTACCAGGACAAGGCCTGAAGCCGGCGTGAAGTACTCGGCCCTGGCGCTGCTGCGTGGGGCGCTCTCGGCGCACCGCAACTGGGTTCCGGCCTGGCGCTCGCCCGAGCCGAAGCCCGCCTACGACGTCGTGATCGTCGGTGGCGGAGGTCACGGGCTGGCCGCCGCCTACTATCTGGCGAAGAACCACGGCGTGCACAACGTCGCGCTCCTCGAGCGCGGTTGGATCGGCGGCGGCAACACCGGCCGCAACACCACCATCGTGCGCTCCAACTACCTGTTCCCCGAGAGCGCGCGGCTGTACGACTTCGCGCTCAAGTGCTACGAGGGTCTGTCGCGCGAGCTGAATTTCAACATCATGCTGAGCCAGCGCGGAATCGTGTTGCTCGCGCACAGCCGCCACGACCTGGACTCGATGGCGCGCTGGGCCAATGCCATGCGCATGAACGGCATCGACGCGCAGATCCTCACGCGCGAGGAGGTGGCCGCGCGCGCCCCGCTCCTCGACATGTCCCCCGACGCCCGCTTCCCGGTGCTGGGCGGCTTCACGCAGCGGCGCGCCGGCACGGCGCGGCACGACGCTGTGGCCTGGGGCTACGCGCGTGCCGCCGATGCCCTCGGCGTGGACATCATTCAGAACTGCGAGGTCACGGGCTTTCTCACCGGCGCCGGCGGACGGGTCGTCGGCGTCGAGACCAGCCGCGGCCGCATACGGGCCGAGCGCATCGGCATCGCCGCCGCCGGCCACAGCTCGGTGCTCGCGAAGCTTGCCGGCTTTCGGCTGCCGGTCGTGAGCTACGCCCTGCAGGCGATGGTGACCGAGCCCCTGAAGCCGGCGCTCGACACGGTGGTGACTTCTCCGGGCACCGGCGCCTACGTGAGCCAGTCGGACAAGGGCGAGATCGTGATCGGGGCGAGCCTCGATCTGTTTCCCTCGTACGCGCAGCGCGGCAGCTTTGCGGTGCTGCAGGGCGTCATCGCCGCAACCCTGGCGCTGTTTCCCTCCTTCAGCCGCCTGCGCCTGCTGCGGCAGTGGGCCGGGATCGTCGATGTGGTGCACGACTCCAGCCCCATCATCGGGCCCACTCCGATCCCGGGGCTGTACATCAACTGCGGCTGGGGAACCGGGGGATTCAAGGCGATCCCCGCCGGCGGCTGGACGCTGGCGCACGTGCTGGCGACCGGGCGCAATCACGAGCTCGCCGAGCCCTTCCAGCTCGAGCGCTTCATCACCGGGCGCCTGATCGACGAAGCCGCTGCCGCAGGGATCGCGCACTGATGCTGGCCGCAGCCTCGCCGCCATGATGCAGCTCAAATGCCCGTGGTGCGGATCGCGCGACGAAAGCGAGTTCGTCTGCGGCGGCACCACTCACCTCATCCGGCCGGACCTCACCGCCAACGATGCGACCTGGGGCGAATACCTCTTCTTCCGTGACAATCCCAAGGGGGTGCATCTGGAGCGCTGGCGGCACGCGTACGGCTGCGGACAGTGGTTCAATGTCGCGCGCCACACCCTGACACACGAGGTGTTGTCGGTGTACGCCATGACCGACCCGCCGCCGGCTCATTCCTGAAGGAGCGGCGCGCTATGGCAAGCCGACGCCTGCCGCAGCCTGCGGGAACCTGGATCGATCGCTCGCATCCGCTGTCCTTCACGTTCAACGGGCGGAAGCTGTCGGGCTTCAGGGGCGATACCCTGGCCTCGGCACTGCTCGCGAACGGCGTGCGCCTGGTGGGACGCAGCTTCAAGCTCCACCGCCCGCGCGGCGTCTGGTCGTGCGGCGTCGAGGAGCCGAGCGCGCTGGTGGATATCGGCCAGGGGGCACGCCGCACGCCGAATGTGCGCACGACGCTCCTGCCACTCGCCGAGGGACTCGCCGCCGAGAGCGTGAACTGCTGGCCGGGCGTTGGGTTTGACGTCGGCGCACTCGCGGGGGCGTGTGCGGCGCTCCTGCCCGCCGGGTTCTACTACAAGACCTTCAAGTGGCCCAACTGGCACTGGTTCGAGCCGGCCATCCGGCGCATGGCGGGCCTGGGGAGAGCCCCCACCGCGCCCGACGCCGATCACTATGAGGAAGTCGCAGCGGACGCCGATGTGCTCGTCATCGGCGCGGGTGTGGCGGGACTTGCCGCCGCCGTGGCGGCGGCCCGCGCGGGTGCGCGCACCCTGCTGCTTGCGAGCGGTGCGCAGGTGGGGGGCGCGCTCTCCTTCGACGCCGATCCGGAAGTCGCCGCGCTCGCGGCGAGCGCACGGGAACTCGGCGTTCGGATCCAGCTGCGCACGAGCGCGTTCGGCGTCTACGACCACAACCTGGTGTGCGCCGCCGAGAGCGTCAGTCCCGAGGGCGCCGCCGATCTGCCCGGGTGCGTGTTGCGCGAGCGGCTGTGGAAGATCC
>VBNH01000106.1 GCA_005878095.1 Gammaproteobacteria bacterium
CGCGCTGGCAATCTCCGGATCGAGACGAACAATGTTTGACCCCGCGCGTAAGCGTGAGGCGTATTTGCCCCGCACAAACCCTCTCGGAAAGTCTGAGCGTTTGTATTCTCGGCGCAGCTCCTTGCCGTTTGATCGCTTACCCTTCTTCATACAGCTTCCGTTCCGACCGCGTTGCACGCCTGGCGCTGAAGATACGAATAGTATCTGCCTGTTCCGTGTGGGAGACCACTAGAAGTCGCCCGCTCTGTGACATTCCGAAAGTGATGAACCGCTCCTCTCCAGCTGAATGGTCGGGATCAGTGCCCGTGAGCGAGTAATCGTCGGCGAATACAGTACTCGCCTCTTCAAAGGAAACAGAATGCTTCCTCAGGTTCGCGGCGCCCTTCCGTGGATCCCAGTCGAAGCGCATACCGTGCCCCGTCCTGCTCTATCTGCCGAACAACCGTAGCAGTGCGTAATAACCGACCTGCATCAATCCGAACCCCACCGACACGCCGAGCATGAGGGCGAAGGGAAAGTGCGGCACACCGTAGAACTTGAAGAACAATGCCGTGAGAACCCCGAGCAGCGCGAGCGCCCCCAGGACGAAACTGACAACGGGCTCTAGGATCACGAGGAACACGTACACCGGTAGACGGACCGTGTGCCAAAGAAGACGGAGCGTGCCTCGGAGAAGATCGCCGGCGATCCCTAGCCGACTCTCTCCGAGGGCTCTTGGACTCGAATGGTTCATGGCGTCGACGTCGGCGCCGCGTCTACGACAGAAGGGGCAACCTGCTTGCCGGCACGCAAGCCGTCGAGATAGTCAGCCCACGCCTGCATCATCTTGCGACGCTCGGGAAGGCGCTGCGCCTTGTTATACGCCGCGCGCACTTTATTGCGTTCTGAGTGCGCAAGCTGCAGCTCGATCACATCCGGCGGGAAGCCCTGCTCATTGAGCAGCGTGCTGGCCATGCTGCGGAACCCATGCGCCGTCTGTTCGTCGCTGGCGTAGCCCAGGCGCCGAAGGGCGGCATTGATGGTGTTATTCGACATGGGGCGCTCGCGCGTACGAAGGGATGGAAAGAGATAGCGTCCACCCCTGTCGAACGGCTGAAGCTCACGCAATATCGCTACAGCCTGGCGCGCGAGCGGCACAATGTGCGGCTCCCCCATCTTCATCCGCGCTCCGGGGATACGCCATTCCGCATTCGCCAGGTCAAACTCGGACCACTCTGCCGCGCGCAATTCGCCCGGCCGGACGAAGACCAACGGGGCAAGCTTCAGGGCCAGCATCGTTACCGGGTTCCCGTAGTAGCCGTCGATTGCCCGCAGCAGCTCGCCGACGCGCGCCGGATCCGTGACCGAGGCGAAGTTGCGTGACTTGACGGGCGCCAGCGCATCCCTGAGGTCCGCTGCCACGTCATGTTGAGCACGGCCGGTGGCCACTGCGTAGCGCAGCACCCTCCCCGCCAGGGCTCGGACCCGGTGGGCCGTTTCGTGCCGGCCTCGCGCCTCAATGCGCCGCAAGGCTGCAAGCAGCTCCTGGGCCGTGATCTCCGCGACCGGCCGGCTGCCAAGGTAAGGGTAGAGAGCGCTCTTCAGCCGCGTGCCCAGAATGGATATGGTCTCAGGGGCGAGCGACTTGCTCTGCAGCTCGAGCCATTCCTTCGCCACACCCTCGTAAAGTCTCGAGAAGCGCCGCGCGCTTCGCCTGGCGCTCTGCGCTTGGATCGATGTCATCCGCGATCAGTCTGCGCGCCTCGTCGCGCTTCTCGCGTGCGCGCTTCAGCGGCACGTCCGCATAAGCGCCCAGCGAGATGAGCTTTTCGCGTCCTCCCATGCGATAGCGGAGACGCCACAGTCGGCCGCCGGTGGGCGTCACCAGCAGGTACAAGCCACGCTCATCGAAGAGTTTGTAGGGGCGCTCACGCGGTTTCGCGCCTCGAACTCTCGTGTCGCTCAGACTCGGCATCCAACACCCGCGTACCCCAGTGAGGTTTAACGTACCCCATAGGAGGACCCAAGTCCAACGACGGTGGCTAGGACGCCACTAGACGACGCTGTACACGTGTAGTCTTTTTAATCAACGACTTACTAGAGTTTTGGGACACGGCCAGACGCGGCGGGACAGCGGAAAACAGGGTTCTGGAGGCTAGGGTCGGAATCGAACCGGCGTAGACGGCTTTGCAGGCCGCTGCATGACCACTCTGCCACCTAGCCAAAGGTGAGATAAACCAGAACCCTGCGAGGCTCGTCACCCGGCGGGCTTTCGCTGCATTGCGCGGTAGCCTTAGCGTAACAAAAAGGCCGGAATGCGTCGCGGTGCACCAGACACTCGCACCGCAACAAGGGGCAGGCCGTCTTGTAGCGACACTTATCCGAGGGGTATAGACTTTGGCCGTCTGCAGGCATTGCAAGGGGATTGCCATGGCTGACGTGACGCGGCGCGAGTTCCTGAAGGTAACTGGCGCCTCCCTGGCCGGCTCGAGTCTTGTGCTGCTGGGCTTCTCCCCCACCGCCGCGCTCGCCGAAGTACGCGAATTCAAGCTGGCGCGGGCCACCGAGACCCGCAACACCTGCCCGTATTGTGCAGTCGCCTGTGGCGTTCTCATGTACAGCCTCGGCGATCGCTCCAAGAACGCCCGCTCGAGCATCTTCCACATCGAGGGTGATCCGGATCACCCGGTCAATCGCGGCACGCTGTGCCCGAAGGGTGCAGCGCTCATCGACTTCATCCACAGCCCGAGCCGCCTGACGCGTCCCGAGTACCGCGCGCCGGGCTCGGACAAGTGGCAGCCGATCTCCTGGGACGAGGCCCTCGGTCGCATCGCGAAGCTCATGAAGGAGGATCGCGACGCGAATTTCGTGGCGAGAACGCCCGAGGGGCTTAGCGTCAATCGCTGGCTGACCACCGGGATGCTGGCGGCGTCCGCGAGCAGCAACGAGGTCGGCTATCTCACGCACAAGGTGATCCGCAGCCTCGGCATCTTATCTTTCGACAATCAGGCCCGTGTGTGACACGGCCCGACGGTGGCAGGTCTTGCCCCGACGTTTGGCCGTGGAGCGATGACGAATCACTGGGTCGACATCAAGAATGCCGACGTCGTTCTCATCATGGGCGGCAACGCCGCCGAGGCCCATCCATGCGGCTTCAAGTGGGTCACTGAAGCGAAGGCGCACAACAAGGCGCGCCTCATCGTTGTCGACCCGCGCTTCACCCGCTCGGCCTCCGTGGCGGACGTATATGCGCCCATCCGTACCGGCACCGACATCGCCTTCCTCGGCGGGGTCATCAAATATCTTCTGACCGAGGACAAGATCCAGCACGAGTACGTCCGGAGCTATACCGACCTGAGCTTCATCGTCCGCGAGGACTTCGCCTTCACCGACGGGCTCTACTCCGGCTACAACCCCGAGAAGCGCAGCTACGACAAATCCACCTGGGACTACGAGTTCGGGCACGACGGTTACGTGAAGACCGACCCGACGCTCGAGCATCCGCGCTGCGTGTACCAGCTGATGAAGCGCCACTACGCCCGCTACACGCCGGAGATGGTGGAGCGCGTCTGTGGTACGCCGAAGGAGAAATTCCTGCAGGTGTGCGAGATCATCGGCTCGACGGCGCCGCCCAACCGCGCCATGACCGTGATGTACGCCTTGGGCTGGACGCAGCATTCGGTCGGAACCCAGATGATCCGCGCCGGCGCGATGATGCAGCTGCTCCTCGGCAACATCGGCGTGTCCGGGGGCGGCATGAACGCCCTGCGCGGGCACTCCAACATCCAGGGCCTCACCGATCTCGGGCTGATGTCCAACCTGTTGACCGGCTACCTGACACTGCCGGGCGAGAAGGAGCAGGAATACGACAAGTACATCGCGGCGCGCGCCTTCAAGCCCCTGCGGCCGAACCAGCTGAGCTACTGGCAGAATTACAACAAGTTCCACGTCAGCCTCATGAAAGCCTGGTGGGGGGATGCGGCGACCAGGGAGAACAACTGGGCCTACGACTATCTGCCGAAGCTCGACAAGGGCTACGACATGCTGCAGACGTTCGAGCTCATGAGCCAGGGCAAGATGAACGGCTTCATCTGCCAGGGCTTCAATCCGCTGGCCGCGGCGCCCAACAAGGCCAAGATGACCGGCGGGCTCGCCAAGCTCAAATTCCTCGTGATCATGGACCCGCTCGCGACCGAGACGAGCGAGTTCTGGCGCAACTACGGGGAGCACAACGACGTCGATCCCTCCAAGATCCAGACCGAGGTCTTCCGCCTGCCGACCTCGTGCTTCGCCGAGGAGGACGGCGCGCTGGTGAACTCCGGCCGCTGGCTGCAGTGGCACTGGAAAGGGGCCGAGCCCCCCGGTGAGGCACGCACGGATCTCGAGATCATGGGCGAGCTCTTCACGCGGCTGCGTGCTCTTTATAAGAGTGACGGCGGAGCCTTCCCCGATCCGATCGTGAACCTGTACTGGCCGTACGCCGTGGCGAAGAGCCCCAGCCCCGAAGAGCTCGCCAAGGAATACAGCGGTCGTGCGCTGCAAGACGTCACCGACCCCAAGAACCCGACCCAGGTGATACGCAAGGCGGGCGAGCAGCTCGCAGGATTCGCCGAGTTACGCGACGACGGCAGCACGCTTTCCGGGTGCTGGCTCTACTGCGGCGCCTGGGGACCCAACGGCAATCTCATGGCGCGGCGGGATAACTCCGACCCCACCGGCATCGGTCAGACCCTCAACTGGGCGTATTCGTGGCCGGCAAACCGCCGCGTGATGTACAACCGCGCCTCCTGCGACCCGAGCGGCAAGCCCTTCAATCCGGATCGCAAGCTCATCGCCTGGAATGGCACGGCGTGGACCGGTGCGGATGTGCCCGACTACAAGGCGGACGAGGATCCCGCACTCGGCATGGGTCCGTTCATCATGAACGCCGAGGGGGTGGCGCGCTTCTTCGGGCGCGGGAACCTGGCCGAAGGCCCCTTCCCCGAGCACTACGAGCCGTTCGAGAGCCCGCTCGCCCGCAACCCGCTGAGCCCCGCTCAGGAGCAGACACTGAGCAACCCCGCTGCCCGCGTGTTCAAGGACGACCGTGCGGCGTTCGGCAAGGTCGCGGAGTTCCCGCACGTCGCGACCACTTACCGCCTGACGGAGCACTTCCATTACTGGACGAAGCACGTGCGGTTGAACGCGATTCTGCAGCCGGAGCAGTTCGTCGAAATCGGAGAAGGCCTGGCGAAAGAGTTCGGCATCGCTTCCGGGGATCGCGTGAAGGTCTCCTCGAATCGCGGCTTCATCAAGGCCGTGGCGGTAGTCACCAAGCGCCTGCGGACGCTGCCGGCCGACGGCAAGCCGGTCCATACGGTCGGCATTCCCATTCACTGGGGCTTCACGGGCCTCGCCAAGCCGGGCTTCCTGG
This sequence comes from Gammaproteobacteria bacterium, assembly GCA_005878095.1. Classification (GTDB taxonomy): domain Bacteria; phylum Pseudomonadota; class Gammaproteobacteria; order Steroidobacterales; family Steroidobacteraceae; genus 13-2-20CM-66-19. Next base: position 5,393 of record VBNH01000106.1, read on the forward strand.
CCAACACGCTCACGCCCGTGGTCGGTGATGGCAACTCGCAGACGCCCGAGTTCAAGTCGTTTCTCGTCAAGGTGGAGAAGCTCTGAGGCGGCTGGGGAGAGTTCACAGATGGCCCTGCAATCCCTGGACATCGTGCGGCGCTCGGCGACCACCACGGCCCCGCCGGGCGTGCGCGAGTCGTACGCCGGCACGGTGGCCAAGCTCATCGACACCACCAAATGCATCGGCTGCAAGGCCTGCCAGGTCGCTTGCATGGAGTGGAACGATCTTCGCGACGAGATCGGAACCAACGTCGGCGTATATGACAACCCGCCCGACCTGACCGAAGCGTCCTGGACGGTGATGCGTTTTGCGGAGTACGAGAATCCCAAGGGGGATCTCGAGTGGCTGATCCGCAAGGACGGCTGCATGCATTGCGCGGATCCGGGATGCCTGAAGGCGTGCCCGGCGCCCGGCGCCATCGTGCAGTACTCGAACGGTATCGTGGACTTCCACGAGGAGAACTGCATCGGCTGCGGCTATTGCATCACCGGCTGCCCGTTCAACATCCCGCGGATCTCGAAGCGCGATCACAAGGCCTACAAGTGCACGCTGTGCTCCGATCGGGTAGCCGTCGGCCTCGAGCCCGCCTGCATCAAGGCCTGTCCGACGGGCGCTCTCGTCTTCGGCACCAAGGAGGACATGAAGCTGCACGCCGCCGAGCGGGTGGCGGACCTCAAGTCACGCGGCTTCGAGCAGGCGGGGCTGTACGACCCGCCGGGCGTCGGAGGCACGCATGTGATGTACGTGCTGCATCACGCGGATCAGCCGCAGCTCTATGCCGGGCTCGCACCGGACCCGCATATCAGCGCCCTCGTCGGACTCTGGAAGGGAGTCTCCAAGCCGATCGCGCTCGCCGCCATGGCCTTCACCGTGCTGGCCGGCTTCTTCCACTTCGTGCGCGTCGGCCGCAAGGAAATCGATGAGCGCGACGAGGCGGCCGGGCGGCAGGCTCTCGAGGGCGCACCGCAGCGCAGCGCTCCACAGCGCCCGGGCTCTGCACCCGAGACCCGCAATCCGGACAAGCGCCCATGAGCGATACCGAACGCCGCGCGACCCTGGTGCGCTACAGCTCCGGCGAGCGCACCAATCACTGGCTGGTCGCCCTCGGGTTCGTGCTCGCGGCGCTGTCGGGGCTCGCGCTGTTTCATCCCGCCCTCTTCTGGCTCGGGAATCTGTTCGGCGGCGGCCCGTGGACCCGGATCCTGCACCCGTTCCTCGGACTTTTCATGCTGATCGTGTTCCTGCCGCTCGCGGCGAGCGTTTGGGGTGACAACCGCATGCTGCCGGCCGATTGGCAATGGCTGCGGCACCTGAAAGACGTGGTGAACAACCGCGAGGAGCATCTCCCGGAGGTCGGCCGCTACAACGCCGGGCAGAAGCTGCTGTTCTTCGTGCTCGGCGCCTGCATGATCGGACTGCTCGTGTCCGGCGTCGTCATCTGGCGCGTCTATTTCTCGCTCTACTTCCCGATCGGCGTGATTCGCCTCGCCTCCCTGGTACACGCCGTGTGCGCGTTCGTGTTGATCTGCGCGATCCTGCTGCACATCTACGCCGCGATCTGGGTGAAGGGCTCGCTGCACGCCATGCTCCGGGGCACCGTGACACCGGGCTGGGCGTGGAAGCATCATCGGGCCTGGTTCCGCCAGATCAGCCATGCGGCGCATCCTCGAACCCGGCCAGATTGAAGCCTTTGCCGAGGGGGCGATTCCCCGGCTGCGGTTGCCCGACCGGACTCGGCTGTTCGCGTCGCGCGCCCAGCGTCTGCGGCAGCTGGGCGCACCCGGCGCGCCGGGCCAGGCCATCGGCGACTACCTGCGGTTGATGGCGGCGGTTGCCGAGGCACAACAGCTCGCGCTCGGGACTTTCGACGCCCCGCTCCCGACTGCGACCCAACTTGCCCGCTCGCACACCCATGGCATGCCGCTCATCCATGCCGGCGGCTGGCCGCGCGAGCGCGCATGGCGCGACCTGCCGGCGCAGATGTGCGCTGCGGTGGCCGCAGCACACGATGTTCCGGCAGGCGCCCGGGAGGCATGCGAACGCCTGCGCACTCTGGCACCGCAGCAACTGGAGGCGCAGGCCGATGCGCTGCTGGCGGCGCGCGCCGACGCCGTCGAGGTGGCGGTCGCGCCGTTCCTGATGGCGGCGCTGCAGGCTTACTGGGTAGCCCTCGCGAGCCGCCTCACGCCCGACCAGGTCGCGGCGCTCGACGTGCCGGGACTGTGTCCGGTGTGCGGTACGCTGCCGGTCGCCAGCATCGTCCGTGCGGATGAGCGCTCTCAGGGCTACCGCTATCTTCACTGCGCCCTGTGCGCCACCGAATGGCACCTGGTGCGCATCACCTGCAGCCAGTGCCAGGGCACTGCAAACATCGCCTACCACTCGATCGAGGGCGGTGCGGAGGCCGTCCGCGCCGAGTCTTGCGATGGGTGTCACACCTACCGCAAGATTCTCTATCAGGAGAAGGACCCGAACGTCGAGCCGGTGGCCGATGATCTGGCCAGCCTCGCGCTCGATCTGCTGATGTCCGAGGCCGGTTATCACCGCGGCAGCGGCAACCCGCTGCTGTGGCAGACTCCCGCAGAGCGGCGCGCGGAAAGTGTCTCTGCGACTTGACACTCGCAACCGAGCACGTGAATGTGCTGCGCACGAACGGCGCGAGAGCCATGCCCGCAGCCAAAATGCGCAATCCGGTGGAGCCCGGTCACGCGGCCGAAATTCCCTCGGTCGATCGCCTGCTGAACGCGCGCGCGTTCCACGCGCTGCTGGCGCGGCACGGACGCACCCAGGTCGTCGCGGCGCTGCGCACCCACCTCGATAGTCTGCGCCACGCCGCGCTCGCCGGTGCACTGGCCCGCGCCAGCCTAACCGGGGAGGTGATCGCCGCTGCCGTGGACACGACGCTGGCCGAGGCCGCGCGCCCGAGGCTCCGGCCGGTGTTCAATCTCACCGGCACGGTGCTGCACACCGGTCTGGGGCGCGCGCTGCTGCCCGAGGAGGCCGTGCGCGCCGTGGCCCGGGCGCTGAGCGCGCCGGTGAATCTGGAGTTCGATCTGCAATCCGGCCGGCGCGGCGAGCGTGACGGGGTGATCGAGGGGCTGCTGTGCGAGCTCACCGGCGCCGCAGCGGCCACGGTGGTGAACAACAACGCGGCCGCCGTGCTGCTGATGTTGAGTGTGCTCGCGAATCGGCGTGAGGTGCTGGTCTCGCGCGGGGAGCTGATCGAGATCGGCGGCTCGTTCCGGCTCCCCGACATCATGCGGCGCGCGGGTGCGAAGCTCGTCGAGGTAGGCGCGACCAATCGCACCCACCTGCCGGACTACGCCGCAGCCCTGGGACCGCGCTCCGCCCTGCTGATGAAGGTCCACACCAGCAACTACGCCATCTGCGGCTTCACCAAGAGCGTCACGCTGGCGGAGCTCGTCGGGCTCGGGCGCGCGCACGCCGTGCCGGTGGCGGTGGATCTCGGCAGCGGCTCACTCGTGGACCTGACGCGCTGGCAACTGCCGCGGGAACCCACGGTGCGCGAGACCGTGGCAGCGGGGGCCGATCTGGTGACGTTCAGCGGCGACAAGCTGCTCGGCGGACCGCAGGCCGGACTGCTCGTCGGCCGCGCTGATCTGATCGCTAAGCTGCGCAAGGATCCGCTCAGGCGCGCCCTGCGGGTGAGCAAGTTCACACTCGCCGCCCTGGAGGCCGTGCTGGCACTGTATCGCGCACCGGAGTTCCTCACCGAGCGACTGCCGACACTGCGACTGCTGCTGCGCTCGCCCGCACACATGCGGGCGCAGGCCGCGCGCCTGCGGCCGCTCCTGCAGCGCTCGCTCGGCGAGGCTTACCAGGTGGCGGATGCGCCCATGCTCAGTCAGATCGGCAGTGGCGCGCTCCCCATCGAGCAGCTGCCGAGCTACGGGCTCGCCGTCCGCGCCGCCCGGGGCAAGCGCGGCAGCCTCGAGCGCCTGGATGCGGCGCTGCGCGCGCTGCCGCGGCCGGTGATCGGCCGCATCGCCGAGAAGACCCTGTGGCTCGATCTGCGCTGCCTCGAGGCCGCCGACGAGGCGCTGTTCGACACGCAGCTCGCCGCGCTGCGCCCATGATCGTGAGGCCGCGTCCATGATCGTCGGCACCGCCGGCCACATCGATCACGGCAAGACCACGCTGGTGCGTGCGCTCACCGGTGTGAACACCGATCGCCTGAAGGAAGAAAAGGCGCGCGGCATCTCCATCGAGCTTGGTTACGCCTACACCCCGCTCGAGAACGGCGAGGTGCTCGGATTCATCGACGTGCCCGGCCACGAACGCCTGGTGCACACCATGGTGGCGGGCGCGTGCGGCATCGACTTCGCGCTGCTGGTGGTGGCGGCCGACGACGGAGTGATGCCGCAGACGCGTGAGCACGTTGCGATCCTGGAGCTCCTCGGCGTCTCGCGGGGCGCCGTCGCCCTGACCAAGATCGATCGTGTGGAGCGCGAGCGCCTTGACGAAGTGCAGGCGCAGCTGCAGAGGCTGCTCGGACTCACGGCGCTCAACGCGGCGCCGCTTTTTGCGCTCGACGCAACCGCCGCTGATCATCCCGGCACGACCGCCCTTCGTGACCACCTGCACCAGATGGCGGCGCAAACGCGCGCGCGCCCGCACCAGGGCCTGTTTCGCCTGGCCGTCGATCGGGTATTTACGCTCGCCGGGCACGGCACGGTCGTGACCGGAACGGTCTTCTCAGGCCAGGTCCGCACGGGCGACACGGTGGCCGTCATGCCGGCAGGCCTGACGGCGCGGGTACGGAGCATTCACGCTCAGAATCGTGCGGCGGACCTTGGGCGCGCCGGGGAGCGCTGCGCCCTCAACCTGGCGGCCGTCGAAAAGAGTGCCATCGCGCGCGGCGACTGGCTCGCCGATCCGCGCGCCCTGGCACCGAGCACGCGTATCGATGTGCTTCTCACGCTGCTGGCAGACAGCGGCGCGCACCTCAAGTCGTGGTCGCCGTTGCACGTGCATCTCGGCACGACGCATCGCCTGGCTCACGTCGTGCCGCTGGAATCGCCAGCCCACGCCGGCGAGTCCGCTCGCGTACAGCTGGTATTCGACACGCCGATGTGCGCCCTGCCCGGCGACCGTCTCATCGTCCGCGATGCGCAGGGCCGACACACGCTCGGCGGCGGTCGCGTACTCGACCCCTTTGCGCCGGCGCGCAGGCGACGCTCGGTCGAGCGTCTTGGGTTTCTCGCGGCCCTGGAGCGCATGCTCGCCGGGGAAGGCATCATGCCCTTGCTGCAACAGGCACGCTTCGGCGTGCCGATCTCGGAGCTGGTGCGCCTCACCGGGTGCCCTCCGGATCGCCTGCCCTTGCCCAGCGCGGCGCTCACCATCGCCGCCGGCGGCGAGCACTGTGTGGTGCTGCCGGCCCGGTGGCAGGCGCTGCGCGAGAGCGCGATGAGTGCCCTGCGGCGCTTTCATGCGGACGTGCCGGACGAGCCCGGGCCGGATGTCGGCAGGCTGCGTCGCATCGCGCTTCCCGCTATGCCGGCCGCGCTGTGGCGCTCCCTGGTCGATGAGCTCGCGCGCGAGCGTCTGGTGCACTTGAGCGGAGCCTGGCTGCATCTACCGGAGCACGCGGTGACGCTCTCGGCGAGCGACCAGACGCTCGCGGGGAAGCTCCAGCCGCTGATCGCGGCCGGGCGCTTCGATCCTCCCTGGGTGCGCGAGCTCGCCGCCCGCGTGCACGAGCCGGAAGAGCGGGTGCGCCAGGTGCTGCGCAAGCAGGTCACGCAGGGCGGCGTTTACCAGGTGGTGCGCGATCTGTTCTACGATCGCGAGCGGATCGCGGAGCTGGCCGAGATCGTCGGCGCGGCCACCCGCGAGCACGGCGGGATCAATGCCGCGCGCTTTCGGGATACCCTCGGACTCGGCCGCAAGCGCGCCATCCAGATCCTGGAGTTCTTCGACCGCGTCGGCTACACGCGCCGTGTGCGCGATGCGCATGTCCTGCGTCCCGACAGCGCGTGGCGATCGACGAGCGGTCCGGCCGCCGGCCCTCAGGGGGCCGCAGCGACGCCGTCCGGGGTGAGCGGCGCCGTGAGCGCCCGAAGATGACACGCGGAAGGCACACGTACCCGGTGGTGCGGCTGGGCTTCAAACCCAGGAGGGGGCGCCAGACGCTTCCTGGTAGGTTCGACTCCTGCTGCCTTCCGCCATGACCGTGATGATCACCCCCTCCGCTGCCGCGCCTCGGCTCACCTCCCTGTCCCACGGCGGTGGCTGCGGCTGCAAGATCGCCCCGGGCATGCTCGCCGATCTGCTCAAGGGCTCGGCTCCCGCGGCGGCGCCGTTCGCGCAGCTGCTGGTCGGTCTGGAGAGCGCCGACGATGCCGCCGTCTATCAGCTCAGCGAGCACCAGGCCCTGGTGGCGACCACCGATTTTTTCATGCCGATCGTCGATGATCCGTTCGACTTCGGACGCATCGCGGCCGCGAATGCGCTGTCGGACGTCTACGCGATGGGGGGTACGCCGATCCTGGCGCTGGCGCTGCTCGCCGTGCCGGTCAAGGTGCTGCCGCCGCAGGTCATCCGCGAGATCCTGCGTGGCGGTGAGGCGATCTGCGCCGAAGCCGGCATCCCTGTCGCAGGCGGTCACAGCATCGACTCGGTGGAGCCCATCTACGGCCTCGCGGCCATCGGGCTCGTTGACCCGCGGCATCTGCAGCGCAACTCGGCGGGGCGCGCGGGCGATGCGCTGATCCTGGGCAAGCCGCTCGGCGTCGGCATCCTCTCCGCCGCGCTCAAGAAGGGGCAGCTCCCCGCCGCCGACTATCGGGCAATGATCGACACCACCACCCTCCTCAATCGCGCCGGGCCGGAGCTTGCGCAGCTTGCCGGGGTTCACGCGATGACCGACGTCACCGGCTTTGGCCTCCTCGGGCATCTGCTCGAGATGTGCCGCGGTGCGCGCCTCGGCGCCCGAGTGAGCATGGCGCAGGTGCCGCTGCTGGAGAACGTGCTGTCCATGGCCGAGGCCGGCTGTGTGACCGGCGCCTCGGCCCGTAACTGGGCCTCGTATGCGCATGAGGTGCGGCTGGCACCGCAGCTCGAGGGCGCGCATCAGGCGCTGCTGTGCGATCCGCAGACCTCGGGGGGACTGCTGATCGCGTGCGCGCCGGACGCCGTTGCCGATGTCACGCGAATTCTCCGCCGCCACGGCTGTGCGCGCGCGGCGGCGATCGGGACGATCACCGGCGATGTGCCGCTCGTGCATGTAGAGCCGTGAGGGTCGGATTTACGTGCGCCATCGTCCTTCCTCTGGAGTTCCGCCGCATTATCGTTTACGGTAATACCGTTGCAGAGACGGTAATCACCCACGCGGGCCGCCCGCCCCGTTATCTTCGTAGACGACCAGTTGCAGTCCAACAAAACCTCGAACCAGCACAGCGCACTGCTCAAACCTTCCCGGGGAGCCTATGAGAGAGAGCCAGCCGCCTGAGCAAGCTGCAGACACTCAGGTTGACTCCACACACGAGTCGCCTCGCGGCGGCGCTGCATCGCGGCCTTTGAACCGACGGACCTTTCTGAGGAGCGCCGGAGTGGGCGCGGCGGTCGCGAGCGTCGCGGGTGCCGCATCACCCTTGCTGGTGAGCGAGACCGCCCGGGCGGACGATGCTTCCCCGTCACGCGCACAGGAATCGTTTCAGATACGTGTGCAAGCCGCCGCTGCCGAGCGCGCGGTTCCGACGCCACGTCAGATGAATAACGGCGACGAGACGCGCTACGACAATTTTATCGGCAACTACACCCAGGGTCTCCCGCACAACAGTATCGGCGAGGTTGACCCGAACGCGTATGCGGCGCTGCTGACCGCGGTCAGGAGCGGCAAATCGAGCGATTTCGGCAGCATCCCCCTGGGCGGCAATACCAAGCTCGCGAACCCGCAGGGTGGTTTGGCCTTCAGTCTCGCGGGCACCGACGGCGCGCAACTCACCATTCCGCCGTCCCCCCGGCTCGCGAGCGCCGAACGCGCCGGCGAGATGGTCGAGGACTACTGGATGGCGCTGGCGCGCGACGTGCCGTTCTCGCAATACGGCAAGGAGCCGATTACGGCGGCCGCGATTGCCGAGCTGAATGCACTCTCGGACTTCCGTGGTCCGCGCGTCAACGGTCAGGTCACCGCGGCCAGCTTGTTCCGCGGTTTCACCCCCGGCGACTTGGTCGGGCCGTACATGTCGCAGTTTTTCCTGAAGCCGCTGGTTATGGGAACACTGAGCGTTAACCAGCAATACAACACCTACCTGGCCGGAACTGACTACCTGACGGATTTCCCGTCCTGGCTGCGGGTGCATAACGGACAGGGGCCCTTCGCGGCCAACGTGATCTCGGGAACCAGCTACATCAAGAATGGGCGCGACCTGGGTGCTTGGGTCCACGTGGACTTCACCTACCAAGCCTATCTGTTTGCCGCGCAGCAGATGATTGGAAAGGTGCCGTTTAACCCCGGTAATCCGTATCTCGCGAGCGCCAACCAGGCAGGGGTGCAAACCTTTGGGCCACAGCACATCCTGAACGTGCTGGGCGAGCTTTCAAACTGCGCGCTCAAAGTGATGTGGTATCAGAAGTGGTTCGTGCATCGCACGCTGCGCCCGATCGAGTACGGCGGGCTGGTGCACAACACCCTCACGGGCGCGGCGAACTATCCGCTGCACCGCGATGTCTTGAACTCCAGCGCGCTCGCGCGAGTCTTTTCGAAATATGGCTCCTTTCTGCTGCCGGCCGCTTATCCGGAAGCCAACCCGCAACATCCGTCGTATGCCGAAGGTCACGGCGTGATCGCAGGGGCCTGCGTTACGGCCTTGAAGGCGTTCTTCAAGGAAGGCTTCGTCATGCCAAGCCCGGTAGTCGCCTCGAACGACGGTCTATCGTTACTTCCCTATACGGGTGCGGACGCCGGGCAGATGACCGTGGGCGGCGAACTGAACAAGCTGGCGCACAACGTCGCGCTGGGCCGCGACATTGCAGGTGTGCATTGGCGCTCAGATGCGGAGCAGTCGCTGTTGCTCGGAGAACAGGTCGCGATCAGCATCCTGGCCGATCAGCGCCACACCTTCAACGAACCTTTCAACGGCTTTACGTTCACCAAATTCGACGGCACGACGATTACCGTTTAGGTTGCCACCGCGGCTCGATTGTCAGCCGACTGAGCTCGTCCGTCTGTGCCGATAACCGGCTGATAAATCAGCGCGAGGATTGGAGCGGGAAACGAGACTCGAACTCGCGACCCCGACCTTGGCAAGACCGGAAGATACCAAGTAAATCAAGTAGATAGACCCTCAAATCGCGCCAGATGGTGCCAATGGAATCAAGTGGTTGCCACTGCCAACTTGCCAACTACTTGCCAAGGGTTTCTCCCTTTGGTTGCTGTTGCCGGTCCTCGCCGGCCTCGCAAGCGGCGCCTAAATGTCAATCACGTTCATGCCGGCTTGAACGGCCGCTTCTCGCATCCGTCGGTCGAAGGTCACGACGTGAGTTGCTCTCCCCGAGAACGCTAGCGCGATGTGTAGCGCATCCAGGGTACGTAAAGGCAGCGAGTCCGTGGCCAGGAGAAGACGTTCCGCGTCGCGATGCACCGC
>VBNH01000018.1 GCA_005878095.1 Gammaproteobacteria bacterium
CAGACCGCGCGCGTAATTGGTGTAGTCCTGCACCGTGTCGAGGTTGCGCACCAGGTACGAGCCCGCATACACCGCTCTGAGAGCGCCGATGCGTCCGTTGATGGTCAAAGCCGTGTTCTCGAACCGGTCCTTGTTGTAGGAGTTGTTGAACAGCGTGACCGACTGCTTGGGAAGCGCAACGCCGTCTGAGCTCTTCGGCATCTGGTAGAAGACGCCCTCGGCGTCCATGTCCTGGTAGCTCTGGGTGATGAGGGCGCTCCAGTCATCTGCAAAGTCCCAGCGAGCGGCGACGCGAACGCCCTGATAGGTGACCGGATTGATCGCGCTGGCCGCGATCGCATTGTTGTTGATGACCGGAGATCCGGGCGGAACCTGACACGGCGTTGTCGTGGGACCGCAGCCGCTCGGATAGTTGGCGTAGTGGATACCGAGGTCGGTCGACGCGTTGCGTGTGAAGGTGGCCGGCACATTGTTGATGTAACCGCCGCGCCGGTCGTCGTAGACCACGCCGCGCACCGCCAGCTTGTCCGCGATCAGCGGCAAATTGAGGACCGCGGCGATGTCCGTATTCGGGTCACCGCCCGCGGTCACGCCGTAACTTGCGGAAACGTTCCCCTCGGTCACGTTGAGCTTCGGCTTGTTCGTGATGTAGCGAATGACGCCGGCCTGGGCGCCCGCACCGAACAGCGTCCCCTGGGGCCCTTCAAGGACCTCGACGCGCTCCAGGTCGGCCGCGTAGACATCCAGGTTGCGGCCGGGCAACTGCCCGGACTGCTCGTCCAGATAGATGGCAACGTTCGGAAAGCCGTTGATCGAGCCGCCGGATTGAGTTGCGACGTTGCCGGCGCTGAGACCCCTCATGAAGATCTGATCCTGGCCTGGCCCCGCGGATGGCGCGACCACATTGGGCAGGTACTTGAGCAAATCGTCGAAGTTCGTGACATTCAGCTGCTGCAGGGTATCGCCAGTAAACGCCTGGATTGCGATCGGCACGTCCTGCGCGTTCTCACTGCGCCGCTGCGCAGTGACGACGACTTCCTGAACGCCACCCTCGGACTGGTCTGGCGTTGCTGCCGCGTACGCGGCTCCAGCGGCATGAGTGCCGAGGATCGCGGCAACCGCACGAGCGCATTTCTGATTGATCTTCACTGGCAGACTCCCCGTCGAAATGCAGCCGCCGAGTTTGTTCAAGGCCGAGCGACGCGATGCCGGCGTTCATCGCTGTTTGGCTCTAGTGCAGTCCGTCGCGCCCGAATCGCGTTGCTTCAGCAGACTCCATATCGCATACTCATCGCGATTAGACACAGCGCTGGATTTTTGGTCAATTGTTTCGTCCTGGCGCACCGCGCACTGTTCACGACATTCTGAGTGCCTGATCCCGCAATCCCTCCCGCCAGCGTTGATCCGCTCGCCGTTCCCGGTCTGAGCAGCAGTGCGATTGCCGCACCTCTGGCGGCGGTGGCACCGCTCGAGCGCTGGTACGTCCTGATCGTGATGTGCCTGGTCTACGCCCTCAATATCGCCGCGCGCTACGTCGTCACCACTGTATTTGAACCAATCCGACTCGAACTGCACCTTACCGACACCGGCGCGGCGTTCCTGACCGGAATTCCGCTCGCCCTGTTCTACGTCGTCTGCGGAATTCCCATCGCCTGGCTCGCCGACCGCTCCAATCGCCGGAACATCGTGGCTGCGTCCCTGGTGCTGTGGTCGGGCTTCACGGTGCTCTGCGGTTTGGCCCTGAACTACTGGCAGTTCCTCGTCAGTCGGATCGGCGCGGGCGTGGGTGAGGCGGGGGCGACTCCACCCTCGACGTCGATCGTGTCGGACTGCTTTCCCCCCGAGCGCCGTCCCATGGCCCTGAGCGTTTTCGCTCTGGGCGCACCCCTCGGCGCCTGGCTCGCCGCGGACGTGGCGGGTGCCGTCGCACAGGCCCACGGTTGGCGGGGGGCATTCCTGGCCCTGGGCGTGCCGGGTGTGCTGCTCGGCGCGCTCGTCTTTTCCACCCTCCGCGAGCCCACGCGCGGACGGCTCGACGCCACCGTCGGCGCCGGCAAGGCCTCGTTCTCGGCGGCGCTGGCGTTCTTGTGGCGTCAGCGGGCCGCGTTTCACGTCATCATGGCGAGCGGCGTCTGTTCTCTGTGGGGATGGGGCCTCGTCTGGTGGACCCCGACATTTCTGCTGCGCGCCTACGGCCTGAACGTCGCCGAGGCGGGCGCGATCACCGGTCACATCCATCTGATTGGCGGCATCCTCGCCACGGCCGGCGCTGCCTGGCTGATGTCGCGTCCGTCCATGGTCGACCCGCATCGCGTCCTCCGGCTGCTCGCCTGGGTCACCGGCTGCGCGACCATCCCCTCGATCATGGCGTACTGGACCGACTCGCTGTGGCTTGCCCGGGTGATGTTCTGGGCTTACATCCCTGCGATCTATTTCTTCATCGGCCCCTGCATGGCCCTGGTGCTCAATCTCGCGCCGAGCATCATGCGCTCGACGTTCACGGCCTGGTCGGTCCTGGTGGGCAATGTATTTAACCTGATCGTCGCGCCGCAGTTCGTCGGGTTCCTGAGCGACACGTTCGGCGGTACGCACGGGGCCGATGCCGCCTCGCTCCGCTGGGCGTTGCTGGTGCTCGCTCCGACGGGGTTCTGGGCGACCTGGCACTTTGTCCTGGCGGCGCGCACCGTTGTCCCGGACATGCAGCGCGCGGTCAGCTACGCCGCCTGAGCACCCGGCGATGCCGCTGAAACGGAGGAAGGCCTTTTGAGACACGTCTTGCCAGGCCTGCTCGTCATAGCAAGCGCAGCACCGTGTGTGCGAGCCGACGCCGTTGAAGTCCTCAACGACGATGCGCACTTTGCCGAGGGACCGGTCTGGTACCACGGCAAGCTGTACTACGTCGAATACGATCGCAATTCGGTGATCACGTGGGACGGTGTAAAGAACGCCGTGTTCTGGTCCAAGCCGGGCTGCGGCCCGTCGGCGGTCATTGCCACGGCGCGCGGCGAATTCCTGACGACGTGCTACGACAGTGGCACGATCGGCCGAATCTCGGCCGACGGCGAGGATCTGCCCCCTTACAGCCACGACAAGGACGGAAATTCCTTCGTTGGCCCCAACGATTTTGCGCCGGACCATCACGGCGGCATCTACTTCACCTGCTCCGGCACGGCGCCCGGTCCGAAGGTCGACGGCAAGATCTTTTACCTCGCCCCGGACGGCACGATCAGCCAGGAAGCCACTGCTGTGCACAGCGCCAACGGTATCGTCGTTTCCAATGACGGCAAGACGCTCTATGCGATCGAAACCGAGGCGCACCGGCTGATTCAGTTCAAGATCGGGCCCGACGCATCGCTCTCTGACCGCCAGGTCTTCCTGAATCTCGACGAGCTCACGCACCATGTCGGCCACGTCTACCCGGATGGCGTGAAAATCGATTCCCGGGGACACCTGTATGTCGGCCAGAATCCGCGTGACGTCCACGCCGCATTCGCCGGCACGATCTTCGTAGTCGACGCTGCAGGAAAGCTGCTGCGGACGCTCAAGCTGCCCTCACCGGGCGTGCCGAATCTGGCCTTCAGCCCGGACGAGAAGACCGTGTACGTGATGGCGCTCGATCAGCTCGACAAGTCGCCCTACCGTGGCAAGGTCTACGCGATCGCGAACCGCTGACGCCTCAAGCGCGCCGAAGCCGGCGCCACGGTCAGCCCGCGAGCCAGCCGCCGTCGATGACGAGATTCGAACCCGTGATGAAGCTCGCGCGGTCGCTCGCGAGGAACAGCGCCGCGTTGGCGACATCCTGCGGTCGCCCGAACCGCGGCCAGGGCGTGCGTTGGCGCTGATACTCCAGCCGCGCCGGGTCCTTCGCCAGTCCGCCTGCGCCGGTGACGATCTTGCCTGGCGAGATGCAGTTGCAGACGATCAGGTGCTTGGCGTAGTCGACGGCAATCTGTCGCGTGATGTAGATCGCCCCCGCCTTGCTCACGCCGTACGGCAGGTCGCCGGGCGAGGTAACGATGCCTTGCTGGGATCCCAGGTTGATCAGGCGACCCCTGACCTCCTGCCGCGGCTCCTGAGTGATCATCTGCTGGACCGCGCGCTTGCAGCCGTTGAATATGCCCGTCAGATTGACCCGCATGACCTGCTCCCATTGCGCGGGTTCGGTCTGCAGCAACGCGGTGCCGGAATAGGTAGCGGCGTTGTTCACCATGACGTCAAGCCTCCCGTGACGCTCGACCGTGGCGCCGATCAGCGCGTCGACGTCGTCCCAGCGCCCGACGTCGGTCTTCTGAAAGAACGCCGTGCCGCCCGCTCGGGTAATGATATCGAGCGTCGAGTCCCCGCCTTCGACGGGTTGCTCGGTGATATCCGCAATGACGACACTCGCCCCTTCGCCGGCGAAGCCGATGGCGATCGCGCGACCGATGCCCGAACTCGCACCTGTGACGACAGCTATCTTTCCCGCGAGTAGACTCGACATTGGTTTCGATCCCACAGAGACCCAGGGGACTGGAGCACCTTGCCCGCAAGGATATGCCCATGGCCGGCGCCATCCAACCCGATCTCGACCTGGCTGCGTCGCTGTTTGAAGCCTTGAGCCGTGCCACGCGCCGCGGCCGCGGCATCGTGCGCGACAGCTACGGCGACGGCGAGCAGGCAGCGCACGACATCACCCGGTCGGCGGCCGACGCCGCAGGGCTCGAAGTCTGCATCGACCCGATCGGTAACCTGTCGATGACGCTGCCCGGACGAGACCGCAGCGCGCCGCGCATCGTCATGGGTTCGCACCTCGACAGCGTGCCGCAGGGCGGCAACTTCGACGGCGCGGCGGGAGTCGTCGCCGGCGTATCCGTGCTGTCGGCGATGAAGCGCGCGCGATTCGTGCCCGATTACGATCTGTCCGTGATGGCGATCCGCGCGGAGGAGTCGGCCTGGTTCGACATCGCCTATCTGGGCAGCGGCGGCGCGTTCGGACTCCTCGATCCCGCCTGCCTCGCGATTCCAAGATCCGACAATGGCCAGAGCCTCGAGGCGACTCTGAAACAGCGGGGCTTTGATCCGCAGCCGATCCGGGCACGGCGGCGCCTCCTCGATCCGTCGGGCATCCGGGCATACCTCGAGCTGCACATCGAGCAGGGCCCGACGCTGGTCGCCCGGGGACTTCCCGCCGCCGTCGTGAGCGGCATACGCGGCTGCAAGCGGTTTCGCAATGCGCGCTGTATCGGCGAGTATGCCCATTCGGGCGCCGTCGGGCGTCCCTACCGGCGCGATGCCGTCGCGGCCACGGTCGCCCTTCTTCACCACATGGAGAGCGTCTGGCTGCAGCAAGAAGAGGCCGGCGAGGATCTGGTTCTTACCTCGGGGGAGCTGTTCACCGACCCCGCCATGCACGGGCCGAGCAAAATCGCCGGCGAAACACGCTTCGTGCTCGACCTGCGCAGCCTGTCCGACACGACCATGGAGGTAGTTGCGGCCGAGGCACGCGCGGCGGCGGAGCGGATCAGTGCGGCCTACCGCGTCCGCATCGATCTCGGCGCGACCAGCGATTCTCCTGCAGCGGTGATGGACAGCCGGCTGCGAGCGCGGCTCATGGGCCTGCTCGATCGTCCCTTCGAAATGGCCAGCGGCGCGGGTCACGACGCGGCCGTGTTCACCAAGGTCGGCATCCCGAGCGCCATGATCTTTGTCCGCAATGAGAATGGCAGTCACAATCCGGACGAGGCCATGTCGTTGGATGACTTCGCGGTAGGAACGCGCGCCCTGACGGGCCTGCTCCAGGATTTT
>VBNH01000043.1 GCA_005878095.1 Gammaproteobacteria bacterium
GACCGCTTCAATGCAATCGCCGATGTCATCCCGGCACCTGCGCAGGCACAGCCCGGTCGCGGCGTTTTTGCGCTCCGCACCGGAACAAGGGTGTCAATCCCCCGAGATCCTCAGGCTGCGCAGATTGGGCGCTATTTCGCTGCTCTGCTGTTGCAGACCCGCGGAACTGCGCTCGACGTGGTGGAACGCACGGGCGCGAACCTGCCCGCGGGTGCGATCGTCTTCGCACTCGTTTCCCGCCGTGCGGAGCCGGACGCGGAAGACGTGAGATCAAGTGCGGAGGGCTACAGAATCGACGTGTCAGCGCGGCGAGTCGTCGTGTCAGCAGGCGATCGGCGTGGCCTGTTCTACGGCGCTGTCACCCTGTGGCAGCTGTGCACCGCGAGTGCGCCCGTGCACGGCACCATCAGGCTGCCCGCGCTGCGCATCGTCGATGCGCCGCGCTTCCGCTGGCGGGGCCTGATGCTGGACTCGGCACGGCATTTTCAGTCACCCGCATTCATCATGCGTTATATCGACTGGATGGCGCTGCACAAGCTCAACGTGCTGGGCTGGCATCTGACCGATGATCAGGGCTGGCGGCTCGAGATCAGGAAGTATCCACGCCTCACCAGCGTCGGCGCCTGGCGGGTGCCCGCCGGCCGGGCGGCGGCGCGTGACATCGATCCGGCCACGGGACGGCCACGCCTGTACGGCGGCTTCTACACCCAGGAGGACGTGCGCCGCATCGTCGCGCACGCCGCGGCGCGCAATGTCACCATCGTGCCGGAAATCGACATGCCCGGACATGCGACCGCGGCCATCGTCGCCTATCCGCAGCTCGGCGTGACCGGCGATCCGCCGCAGGCGGTGCCGGCCGACTGGGGCATCTACGCGAATCTCTTCAACGTGGAGGAGCCCACGTTTGACTTCCTCGAGGACGTGCTGGCGGAGCTCATGGAGCTGTTCCCCGGAGAGTATGTCCACGTGGGGGGCGATGAGGCGGTGAAGGATCAATGGCAGTCATCGGCGCGCGTGCAGGAGCGCATGCGCGAGCTCGGCGTGGCGAATGAAGAGGCGCTGCAGGGATACTTCACGCGCCGCCTGGGCGAGTACCTGCGCGCGCACGGACGGCGGCTCGTGGGCTGGGACGAGATTCTCGCAGGCGGCGTGCCCGCGGACGCGACAGTCATGTCGTGGCGCGGGGTACAGGGCGCGATCGCCGCTGCTGCTGCCGGACACGATGCGGTGTTGTCCCCGGACCCGACGCTCTATCTCGACAGCCGCCAGGGCGGCTCGCCCAGTGAGCCGCCCGGCCGCGGCACCATCGAGACGCTCGCCGACGTGTATCACTTGGACCCGCTGCCCGGACCGCTGGCAACGGACCAGCGCCACGTGCTCGGACTGCAGGCGAACCTGTGGACCGAGCACGTACGCACCGAGGAGCGAGCGGCGTACATGACCTGGCCGCGAGCCGCGGCGCTCGCCGAGGTCGGCTGGTCGCCCGCGGCGCGGCTCGACTGGGCGGATTTCCTCAAGCGGCTGCCCGCCGAGTTCGAGCGCTACCGCGCACTCGGCATTCACTATTCGGATGACGCGCTGGCGCCCGCGCGCAGCGTGGGACCGTACGAGCGCCACATGAGCCAGGATCTGAAGACCTGCACCGACAAGCTGGTCCTGTCGCTCGAGGATGACGCGCCCATCGAAGGCGCACGCGCCGTCTTCCTCATCGACATCATGAATCCCTGCTGGATTCTGCCGGCTGCCGATCTGTCACGCGTGTCGCGGCTGACCGCCGCCGTGGGGCAGGTGCCCTTCAACTTCCAGATCGGCAAGGACATCGAAGCGATCAGGCTTAACCCGCCGCACACGCCTGCCGGAGAGCTCGAGGTGCGTCTGGATGGTTGTGAAGGCGAGCCAATTGCGGTGCTGCCGCTGGCACCGGCAGCCGACAACGACGCGGTGACGGTGCTGCCGGCGGTGCCCCTGTCGGGTGCGCCCGGGCCGCACGAGCTGTGTTTCAGGTTCACCCAGCGCACGCTCGATCCGCTGTGGGCGATCGACTGGGCGCAGCTCGCGCCATGACGCCCGTGCGCACCGTGAGGCTGCTCGCGCCGCTCGCCGGCTGGAGCACGCCCCTTGAGGAAGCACCCGATGAGGTGTTCGCCAGAGGCTTGCTCGGCGACGGACTGGCCATCGATCCGACCTCGGCCACGCTCTGCGCCCCCTGCGAGGGGGAGCTGATCGTGATCGCCGCCGCGCGACACGCCGTGACGCTCCGCACTCCGCAGGGGTGCGAGGTGCTGCTGCATGTCGGCATCGATAGCGTGGAACTCGGGGGGCAGGGTTTCGAGCTGCACGCGCAGCAGGGCGCCCGGGTAAGAGCAGGCGAGCCGCTCCTCAGCTTCGATCTGGATCTCCTCGCGCGGCGCGCCAAGAGCGTCCTCACCCCGGTGATCGTGAGCGCCGACGGCGGCTTTCGGATTGTGCGCCGGAGCTCGGGCTGCGAGCTCGCGGTCGGGGACTTCCTGATCGAAATCGCCGCGGATGTCACTACCGCCGCGGCGCCCGACGCTGCAGCCGCATCGGCAATATTGGCCGCCGCGTCCGCGCCGGCTGCGCCAGGCGACGCGACAATCGTGCGCCGCCTCAGGGTCGGCTTTGAGCACGGCATTTACACGCGGCCGGCGGCGCTGCTTGCAGGCTCGGTGAGGAGTCTCGCCGCGGACGTGCGCATCGCGGCGCACGGACGCGAGGCCAATGCACGCAGCATCGTGGCGCTGATGGCGCTCGGCGTCGAGCGCGGGGAGGAGATCGAGATCCGTGCCACCGGGCCGGACGCCACGGTCGCCGTGCAGGCGCTGGCGGCGGTGCTGTCGGGGACGCTGTCGTGAAGGCGCCGCTCGCCAGCCTGCAGAAGGTGGGCGGCGCCCTGATGCTGCCCATCGCGGTGCTGCCGATCGCGGGCCTGCTGCTGCGTGTGGGGCAGCCCGACCTGCTCGACTCGGCCTCCGTGGCCGCGGCGGGCGAGGCCATCTTCTCGAACCTCGGGCTGTTGTTCGCGATCGGCGTCGCGGTGGGACTCGCGCGCGAGAATCACGGCGCGGCGGGGCTCGCGAGCGTGGTCGCCTATCTGGTGGCGACCAAGGGGGCGGAGGTTCTGATCGCGGTGCCGGCGGCGGCGGTGGCCGATGTCAGCGGCCGCGCGCGCGAGCTGGCGGTCGCGGCGTACAAGGCGCACGAGCTCGCCAAGCTCAGTGTGCCGGCGGGCATCCTCTCGGGTCTGACCGCCGGAGCGCTCTACAACCGCTTCTACAACATCAGTCTGCCGAGTTACCTCGCCTTCTTCGGCGGGCGGCGCTTCGTGCCGATTGCGAGTGGCTTCGCGGGACTGCTGCTGGCGGGCGCGTTCGGCACCCAGTGGCAGCACCTCGAGCAGGGCATGGATGTGCTCAGTCGCTCGGTGCTGCACGCCGGGGCGCTCGGCCTGTTCGCCTACGGCGTGCTCAACCGCGTGCTGATCGTGACGGGGCTCCATCACATCATCAACAACATAGCCTGGTTCCTGCTCGGCGATTACCACGGCGTCACCGGCGATCTCAAGCGCTTCTTCGCCGGCGATCCGCGCGCCGGCGCGTTCATGTCGGGCTTCTTTCCGGTGATGATGTTTGGACTGCCGGCCGCCTGTCTCGCCATGTATCACAGCGCGCCCCGCGAGCGGCGCCGCGCGGTAGGCGGACTGCTCGCTTCCATCGCGCTGACCTCGATCCTCACCGGCGTCACCGAGCCGATCGAGTTCACCTTCATCTTCCTGGCGCCGGTGCTGTACGCGGTGCACGCGCTGCTCACCGGAGTCGCCTTCATCATCATGAACGCCCTCGGGGTGCGGCTCGGTTTCGGCTTCTCCGCGGGCCTGTTCGACTACGTGCTGAACTTCAGCCGCGCCACGCGGCCGTTGTGGCTGCTGCCGGTGGGCGCGCTGTATTTCGCGCTGTACTACGGACTGTTCCGCCTGGTCATCGTCAGGTTCGATCTGAAGACCCCGGGGCGCGACGCCCTCGAGAGCGGCGCGGCGCCGCCGCCGGCGGCCGAGCGCGCGCGCGCCTGGATCGGCGCGCTCGGCGGCGCCGCCAACCTCGTGTCGGTGGACGCGTGCACCACGCGCCTGCGGCTGTTGGTCGCGAATCAGGCGGCGGTCGATGAAGGTGCGCTGAAGCGACTCGGCGTCCGCGGGCTCGTGCGCCCGTCGGCCAACGCGCTGCAGGTGGTGGTCGGTGCCGTCGCCGATCAGATCGCCGGTGAGATCCGCAGCGCGCTGCACGCTTCGGCGAGCTCTGCCGCAGTGCCCGCCGTCACCGCCGTTGCGCCGGGCACGCCGGCGCGGGCCGCGCCGGCAGCGGAGACGCCCGCGCTAGCGGCCCCGGATGCGGGGGCGCTCCTGGCCGCGCTCGGCGGCCGCGCCAACGTGCGCGCGGTGGAGGCCGCGGCGAGTCGGCTGCGCGTGAGCGTGGGCGATGCCGCGCTCGTCGACCGCGCCGCCATTCGTGGCCTCGGGCTGCGCGGCGTGGCGACACCGGTCGCGGGCTGCGTGCACGTGATCGTGGGTCCCGCCGCGGAGGCAGCGTGTGCGGGGCTGAAGAGGCTGCTGGGGTAGGGGGCGTATGGCTGGTGGGTCGTATACCTATGGCGCGAACGTTCAAGCCCCCTGCTGCACACGGCCGGATGTTCTTTGCGCCGGTTTCCGCGTACCCTACCAAAGGATAATAAAAACGTGTCGGGAGCGAACTTCAAGTCGCGGTGGCACACCTAACTATAACGAGGGATTGGAAGATGCTCATTCTCACACGCCGGGTTGGCGAGACCGTCATGATCGGCGACGACGTGACCATTACGGTTCTGGGGGTCAAGGGGAATCAGGTACGGGTCGGCATCAACGCGCCCAAGAGCGTTGCCGTGCACCGGGAAGAGATCTACGAGCGCATCAAGCGCGAGCAGCAGTCGGACCTCTCGGACAAGCCCAAGGCCGCCGAGTACGTGCCGGTCTGAATCGCCGCGAAGGATATGTAAACCGCATCCTTGAGCGGCGCGCACCGGGTGCCGAGTCAGCGCTCGAGGCGCCCTGGCGGCAGCGGCGCGCCTGAGCCTGTGTCAGCGGAAGCTCGGTAGCAGGGGGGCGACGAGTGCCTGCACCTCGGAGCGGCGCACGGTGGCGGCGGCGTCGGCGACGTCGGGCGCGAGCAGCCGGTCGGTCTGCGCGAACGGCACCTTGAGGCGCAGGGCGCTGTGGGCGTCCTGCAGACGCCGGGAGGTCTTCAGCGGCGCCCGCAGGTCCACGCCCTGGCAGGCGGCGAGAAACTCGAGCGCGACGATGTTGAGGGCGTTGCCCGCCATGGCGAGGAGGCGCCGCGCGCCGTGCGTCGCCATGCTCACGTGGTCCTCCTGGTTCGCGGAGGTGGGGATGCTGTCGACACTCGCCGGATGGCACAGCATGCGGTTCTCGGCGACCAGCGCGGCGGCGGTGACCTGCGCCAGCATGAAGCCGGAGTTCACGCCGCTGTCGGGGGCGAGGAATGCCGGCAGCCCGCTCATGTTCGGGTCGACGAGCAGCGCCAGGCGCCGTTCGGCGATCGAGCCCACCTCCGCGCAGGCAAGCGCGAGGATGTCGGCCGCGAACGCTACCGGCTCGGCATGGAAATTCCCGCCCGACAGCACCTCGCCCGTGTCTGGAAAGATCAGCGGATTGTCGGTGACGGCGTTGGCCTCGATGGTGAGCGTCGCCGCCTGCTGCGTGATCAGGTCGAGGCACGCGCCCATCACCTGCGGCTGACAGCGCAGCGAGTACGGATCCTGCACCCGCGTGCAGGTGCGGTGCGATTCGCGGATCTCGCTCCCCGAGAGCAGCTCGCGATACACCTGCGCGACGCGCGCCTGACCGTCGTGGCCGCGCAGGTGGTGGATGCGCGGATCGAAGGGCGCATCGCTCCCCTGCAGCGCATCGAGCGACAGCGCGCCGCTCACCACCGCGCCGGCGAACACCGTTTCGATCTCGAACAGCCCGGCGAGCGCCAGCGCGGTCGACACCTGGGTGCCGTTGAGCAGCGCCAATCCCTCCTTGGGCCCGAGCGCGAGCGGCGCCAGCGCCTCCTGCGCCAGAGCTTCGGCCGCCGGCAACACCTCGCCGTGGCGGCGGATCTCGCCCAGACCCAGCACCGCCAGCGACAGGTGCGCCAGCGGCGCGAGATCTCCCGAGGCTCCAACCGATCCCTGCGCCGGCACGCAGGGCATGAGGCCCGCGTTGATGAGCCGCTCGAGAAAGCGCGCCAGCTCCGGGCTCACCCCGGAGAAGCCCTGCAACAGGCTCGCCAGCTTCAGCACCAGCGTGAGGCGCACGACCGCATCATCGAGCAGCGGCCCGACGCCGCAGCTGTGCGACAGGATGATGTTCCGCTGCAGCAACGTGCGCTGCGCGGGGGCAATGCGCGTGTTCGCGAGCAGGCCGAAGCCGGTGTTGATGCCGTAAGCGGGCGCATCGGCCGCGGCCAGCCGCGCAGTGACGACGTGGGCATCGCGCACCGCGCCGAGCGCCGCCGGGTCGATCTGCACGCTGACCGGGCCCTGGTACACGCGTCGCAGGTCGGCGAGCCGCAGCGGCCGGGTACCAAGCTTCACAGAATCGGGTTCGGCCATCGCAGGACCTCTGCCGCGCGCACCACGGTCCGGCGCGGGTTAAAGCCAATCCAGTAACCGAGCTCCTCGATGGAGCGCAGGTTCCACACCACGAAGTCGGCTACCTGGCCGGCGGCGAGCGCGCCGCGCTCGCCCTCGAGCCCGAGCGCGCGCGCCGCATGGCGCGTGACGCCCTGCAGCGCTTCATCCGCCGTCAGGCCAAACAGCCGCGTCGCCATGCTCATCGCGGTGAGGAGCGACGCGCCGGGGGCGGAGCCGGGATTGCAGTCGCTCGCGATGGCAAGCATCGCGTGGTGCGCGCGCAGCGCAGCGACGGGCGGCTGGCGCTCACCGCCGAGGCAGTAGAACGCCACCGGTAGCAGCACCGCCACGGTGCCGGCGCTTGCGAGCGCCGCCGCCTCCGCCTCGCCCGCGTACTCCAGATGATCGCACGACAGCGCGCCCTGGCGGGCCGCCATGAGCGTGCCGCCGAGGTTGCCGAGCTGCTCGGCGTGCATCTTGACCGGGAGCCCGAGCGCGCGCGCCGCCGCGAACAGCCGCTCGGCCTGCGCGACGCTGAAGGCGATGTTCTCGCAGAATATGTCCACGGCATCGACCAGACCCTGTGCGCACAGTTGCGGCAGCCACTCGCGCGCGATGGCCTCGATGTACTCATCGGCGCGGTCGCGGTATTCCGGCGGCACCGTATGGGCGGCGAGGAGCGTCGTGCGCACCGTGACCGGAAACGCCCTTCCCAAGTGGCGCGCGACGCGCAGCATCTTCGCTTCATCCGCCAGCGTCAGGCCGTAGCCGGATTTGATCTCCACCGTGGTGACGCCCTCGGCGAGCAGCGCCGCCAGCCTTGGCGCGCTCTCATCGAACAGCTGTTCCTCGCTCGCCGCACGCACCGCACGCACGGTGGCGAGGATGCCGCCGCCGGCGCGCGCGATCTCCTCGTACGAGCGCCCGCGCAGCCGCTCGGCGTACTCGTTGGCGCGCGTGCCGGCGAACACCAGGTGCGTATGACAGTCGATCAGCCCGGGTGTGACCCAGGCGCCCGCCAGATCATGTACCTCATCCGCCGCCGCCGGCAGCGCCGCTTCCTCCCCCACCCACTCGATGCGCCCGGCGCGGGTCGTGAGCGCACCGCGCGCGATGACGCGCGCCGCGGCGTCGCAGGTCGCGAGCTGCGCGTTGCGCCACAGCTTGAGCGGTTCGGACATGCGCTCTTGCCGCTCAGCCTTGCAGGAACGGCAGGTTGAGGTGCTGCGCGCGGGCACACTCGATCGCGCTCTCGTAGCCGGCGTCCGCATGCCGCATGACCCCGCTCGCCGGATCGTTCCACAACACGCGCTCGATGCGGCGGGCGGCGGCGGGGGTGCCGTCGCACACGATGACGACGCCGGCGTGCTGCGAGTAGCCGATGCCGACGCCGCCGCCGTGATGGATCGACACCCAGGTCGCGCCGCTGGCGGTGTTGAGCAGGGCATTCAGCAGCGGCCAGTCCGCCACGGCATCGGAGCCGTCGCGCATCGCTTCGGTCTCGCGGTTCGGGCTGGCGACCGAGCCGGAATCCAGGTGATCGCGGCCGATGACGATCGGCGCCTTGAGCTCACCCAGCGCCACCATCTCGTTGAACGCCAGCCCGAGTCGGTGCCGGTCACCCAGGCCCACCCAGCAGATGCGCGCCGGCAGGCCCTGGAACTGGATGCGCTCGCGCGCCATGGAGAGCCACTGATGCAGGTGCGCGTCATCGGGCAGCAATTCCCTGACCTTCGCGTCGGTGCGGTAGATGTCCTCGGGGTCGCCCGACAGCGCCGCCCAGCGAAACGGCCCCATGCCGCGGCAGAACAGCGGCCGCAGGTACGCGGGCACGAAGCCCGGAAAGGCGAACGCATCCTTCAGGCCGGCGTCGAAGGCCACCTGTCGCAGGTTGTTGCCGTAGTCGAACACCGGAATCTCCAGCTTCTGGAAGGCGAGCATCGCCTCGACGTGCTTACGCATCGAGGCGCGCGCCTCCTGCGCCACCTGCGCCGGGTTCTCGACGCGCAGCCGGTCCCACTTCTCGAGCGTCCACCCCTCGGGCAGATAACCGTTGACGGGATCGTGCGCCGAGGTCTGGTCCGTCACGGCATCGGGCCGCACGTCGCGGCGCAGGAGCTGCGGCAGCACTTCGCAGGCGTTGCCGAGCAGGCCCACCGACACGGGCTTGCCGGTACGCCGCGCCCGCGCGAGGCTCTCCAGGGCCTCATCCAGGCTCCCGGCCTGGATGTCCAGGTAGCGGGTCTGCAGGCGCTTCGCGATGCGCTCGGGGCGGCACTCCACCGCGAGCATCGAGGCTCCCGCCATGGTGGCGGCGAGCGGCTGCGCGCCGCCCATGCCGCCCAGGCCCGCGGTGAGGATCCACTTGCCGGCGAGGTTGCCGCCGAAATGCTGGCGGCCCATCTCCACGAAGGTCTCGTAGGTGCCCTGCACGATGCCCTGGCTGCCGATGTAGATCCACGAGCCGGCCGTCATCTGGCCGAACATCATGAGTCCCTTGCGGTCGAGCGCGTTGAAGTGCTCCCAGTCGGCCCAGTGCGCCACGAGGTTGGAGTTGGCGAGCAGCACCCGCGGCGCATCCGCGTGCGTGCGGAACACTCCGACCGGCTTGCCCGACTGGATCAGCAGTGTCTCATCGTCCTTCAGGGCGCGCAGCGCGGTGACGATCTGCTCGAAGCAGCGCCAGTTGCGCGCCGCCTTGCCGATACCGCCGTACACCACCAGGTCCTGCGGCCGCTCGGCGACCTCCGGATCGAGGTTGTTCATCAGCATGCGCAGCGCCGCCTCGCTCAACCAGCTGCGGCAGCTCAAGGTCGAGCCGCGCGGGGCGCGCAGCGGCGGGCGGGGGGTGGCCTCGGACATGGTGTTACCTCGGCTGGCCTTGGCGGCCAGACGTAGCGGGAACCAGTGATGATAAAGGTCGGCGACCGGCACCGGCAGGACCACTTGTTCGATACAGCTCCGGGTCGAGGCGCGCAGCTGGACCGTGGCCACCCGAGCGGGCCGCCGGCTCGCTGTTCCCTGGCCTTGATTTCCGGTAGAATGCCGGGTCCCCGTGGGCTGCATGCCGCGCGGGGGACGGGTGGCTGGTGTCGCGCGGGCGAAAGTTCGACGCGTGGCGCCCCCGAAAGAGGTGTGATCGGAAAGCCCCCCGTGGGGCTTTTTGCTTTTTGTGGGCCTTGGGGCCCATTTTTATTTGGCGCGCGGGCCTGCGGGTACCGCAAGAGGCGGTGACGGTGATTTTGCGCGAGCGGTTGAGCGCACTGATCGAGCCCCTGCTGGGGCGGCTGGGGTTCGAGCTGGTGGAGCTCGAGTACGCTTCCGGTCACGCGCGCGCGCTGCTGCGCCTCTACATCGATCGGGAAGCGGGCGTGGGCCTTGAGGACTGTGAGCGGGTGAGCCGCGAGGTCGCCTCGCTCCTCGATGTCGAGGACCCGATCCCGTGCGCCTACACCCTGGAGGTGTCGTCGCCGGGTTTTGACCGGCTGCTGCGCACCCAGGCGCACTTCGGGCGCTTCGTCGGCTCGCGGGTGTTCGTGGAGTTGCGCGAGCCGCGCGCCGGGCGCCGGCGCTACACCGGCAAGCTCCTGACGGTCGATGACACCGGCATCGCGCTCGAGGTCGACCGTGAGCGTGTGGCGGTGGCGTTCGCGGAGATCGGCAAGGCTAGGCTGGCGTCTTAAGAGGTACGCGGGACAGTGAACAAAGAAATTCTCATGGTGGTCGATGCCGTGTCCAACGAGAAGGGCGTCGACAAGGAAGTGATCTTCGAGGCACTCGAAGCCGCGCTCGCGTCCGCGACCCGCAAGAAGCACGGCGAGGAGTGGGACGCGCGCGTGTCGATCGACCGCAAGAGCGGCGACTACGACACCTTCCGGCGCTGGAAGGTGTTCGCCGACGACTCCAAGGAGCTCGAGGTCCCGGAGCACGAGCTGCGCCTCGAGGATGCTCTGGAGCTCAACCCGCAGGCGCAGGTGGGCGGCTACGTCGAGCAGCCGGTCGAATCGGTGGCCTTCGGGCGCATCGCGGCCCAGCAGGCCAAGCAGGTGATCGTGCAGAAGGTGCGCGAAGCCGAGCGCGCCCAGGTGGTCGGCGCTTACCGCGACCGCGTGGGGACGCTGGTGAGCGGGGTGGTGAAGCGCGTCGACCGCAACGGCATCTATATCGATCTGGGCGGCAACGCCGAAGGCTTCGTGCCGCGCACCGACATGATCCCGCGCGAGCAGGCCAAGCCCCAGGACCGCATCAAGGCCTTCCTCAAGGAAGTGCGCTCCGAGCCGCGCGGCCCGCAGCTGTTCCTCACCCGCACCGCGCCCGAGTTCCTCATCGAGCTGTTCAAGCTCGAGGTGCCGGAGGTCGGGCAGGGGCTCATCCAGATCCTGGGTGCGGCGCGCGATCCGGGCGTGCGCGCCAAGATCGCGGTGAAGAGCAACGACCCGCGCATCGATCCGGTCGGCGCCTGCGTCGGTATGCGCGGCTCGCGCGTGCAGGCGGTCTCCAACGAGATCGCGGGCGAGCGCGTCGACATCATCCCCCACGTCGACAACCCGGCGCAGTTCGTGATCAACGCCATGTCCCCCGCCGAGGTCATGTCCATCGTGGTGGACGAGGACTCGCACAGCATGGACATCGCCGTGTCCGAGGAGAAACTCTCGCAGGCCATCGGCCGCGGCGGCCAGAACATCCGCCTGGCGAGCCAGCTCACGGGGTGGGACCTGAACGTGATGACCGAATCCGACGCCGAGGTCAAGAGCGAGACCGAGTCCAAGGAGCTGGTGCAGAACTTCATGAAGCAGCTGGATGTCGATGAGGATGTGGCGACCATCCTGGCGCAGGAGGGTTTCTCCACCATCGAGGAGATCGCCTACGTCCCGCAGGCGGAGCTGGCCGCCATACAGGAGTTCGACGTGGATATCGTCAAGGAGCTGCGCAACCGCGCGCGCGACGTGCTGCTCACGCAGGCGATCGCCAGCGAGGAGACCCTCGATCAGTCGATGCCGGCGGACGATCTGCTGCTGCTGGAGGGCATGAGCCCGGACCTGGCGCTGACCCTGGCGCGCCGCGGGGTGCGTACCCGCGAGGATCTCGCCGAGCAGTCGGTGGATGAGCTGGCCGACATCGAAGGGCTGGCCGCCGACAAGGCGGCCAAACTCATCATGACGGCGCGCGCGCCGTGGTTCGAGGCGGGTAACTGACAGAAACGGGACGAGGGTTCAAGCCTATGGCCGAAGTGAGCGTTTCCCAGTTTGCCGAGGTTCTCAAGGTGCCGGTGGACCGGCTGCTGGTGCAGCTCGACCAGGCGGGCATCAAGGTGTCCGGTCCGGACGCGCGCATCAGCGACGACGCCAAACTCGAGCTGCTCACGCACCTGCGCCGCAGCCACGGGAGCGACGCCGATAGCGACGGCGCGCCGCGCAAGATCACCCTCAGGCGCAAGACCCAGAGCGAGCTGAAGCTCGCCAGCGCGCAGGGGCGCGCGCGCACCGTCAATGTCGAGGTGCGCCGCAAACGCACCTACATCAAGCGCGACGTGCTCGAGGAGCAGGCGCGCGTCCACCAGGACGAGCTCGACCACCGCCGTCAGGAAGCCGAAGCGGCGGCGCGCGCCGCGAATGAGCGCGCCGAAGCCGAGCGGCGCGAGCGCGAGCGGCTCGAGGCGGAGAACCGCCGCCGCGTCGAGGAGGAGGATGCGCGCCGCCGCGCCCAGGAGGACGCGCGCCGGGTGGCCGAGCAGCGCAGCCGCGACGACGAGGCGCGGCGCACCCGCGAGCGCGAGGAGCACGAGCGGCACGCCGGCGAGCGTGAGCGGCCACAGGCGCTCACCCCGCCGCCAGCGGCGCCGCGCGAGCGCCCGGTCGCCGCCGCCCCCGCCGCGCCGGTGGCGGACGACAAGCAGCACACGCGCTACGGCCGCCAGGAGCTGCACGTCACCGGAGATGTCAGCTCGCGCTACAAGAAGAAGCGCCGCGCCAAGGCGCGGCCGCTGCCGGCGTCCGCCGAAGGGCGGCATGGATTCGAGATGCCGACCGCGCCGCTGGTGCACGAGGTCGGTATCGGTGAGACGGTCACGGTGGCGGAGCTGGCGCAGAAGATGGCCGTCAAGGCCAACGAGGTCATCAAGGCGCTGATGAACATGGGCGTGATGGCCACCATCAATCAGCCGATCGACCAGGACACCGCGGTGCTGGTAGTCGAGGAGATGGGCCACACTCCCAAGGTCCTCAAGGAGAACCAGATCGAGCAGGACCTGCAGGGCGCGCAGGCCGAGGCGGAGGTGACGCCGCGCCCGCCGGTGGTCACCGTCATGGGCCACGTCGACCACGGCAAGACCTCGCTCCTCGATTACATCCGGCGCACCAAGGTCGCAGCCGGCGAGGCGGGCGGCATCACGCAGCACATCGGCGCCTATCACGTCGAGACCCCGAAGGGGGGCATCACCTTCCTCGATACCCCCGGGCACGCCGCGTTCACGGCGATGCGTGCGCGCGGCGCCAAGGCCACCGACATCGTGGTGCTGGTGGTCGCCGCCGACGACGGTGTGATGCCGCAAACCATCGAGGCCATCCAGCACGCGCGTGCGGCCAGCGTGCCGATCGTGGTGGCGGTTAACAAGGTCGACAAGAGCGACGCGGACCCCGACCGCGTGCGCACCGAGCTGTCCAAGCACGAGGTCATTGCCGAGGAGTGGGGCGGGCAGAACATGTTCGTCAGCGTATCGGCGCGCACCGGTGCTGGTGTCGACAAGCTGCTCGAAGCGATCCTGCTGCAGGCGGAAGTGCTGGAGCTGAGAGCGCCGCGCAACGGACTCGCCTCCGGGGTGGTGATCGAGGCGAGCGTGGAGAAGGGGCGCGGTGCGGTGGCGACCGTGCTGGTGAAGAAGGGCACGCTGCGCATGGGGGACCCGATCATCGCCGGTTCCGAGTACGGGCGCGTGCGCGCGATGTTCGATGAGAACGGCCAGCCGGTAGCGCAAGCCCCGCCGTCCATGCCGGTGGTGGTGCTGGGACTGTCGAGCGCTCCCAACGCGGGCGATGAGCTGCTGGTGGTGGAGAGCGAGCGCAAGGCGCGCGAAGTGGCGCTCTACCGCCAGGGCAAGTTCCGCGACGTGAAGCTGGCGCGCCAGAGCGCCCGTCCCGAGGATGCATTCGCGCAGATGGGCGAGGAGAAGGCCGGCCTGGTGTCGGTGCTCATCAAGGCCGACGTGCAGGGGAGCGCGGAGGCGCTGCGCGATGCGCTCGCCAAGCTGTCCACCGAGGAGGTGCAGGTGAAGGTGATCGCGAGCGGCCTGGGCGGCATCACCGAGTCCGATGTGCAGCTCGCCGCGGCCTCCAAGGCGCTGGTCATCGGCTTCAACGTGCGCGCCGATGCCGGCGCGCGCGATGCCGTCAAGGAGACCGGCGTCGAGGTGCGCTACTACAGCATCATTTACGAAGCCATCGACGACGTGAAGCAGATGATGTCCGGCATGCTGCAGCCAGAGGTCAAGGAGCAGATCGTGGGCGTAGCGCAGGTGCGCGAGGTGTTCCGCTCGAGCAAGTTCGGCGTAGTGGCCGGCTGCCTGGTGACCGAGGGCCTGGTCCGGCGCAACAATCCGATTCGCGTGCTGCGCGACAACGTGGTGATCTTCGAGGGCGCGCTCGAGTCGCTGCGCCGCTTCAAGGACGACGTGGGCGAGGTGCGCGCCGGCACCGAGTGCGGCATCGGCGTGAAGAACTACCAGGACGTGCGCGTCGGCGACCAGATCGAGTGCTTTGCGCGCGTCGAGGTCGCGAGAACGCTGCAGTAATGCCGCAGGCCCGCACCCAACGCATCGAGTCGCAGATCCAGCGTGTGCTCGCGGCGTTGATCGCGCGCGAGGTGAAGGATCCACGGGTGGGCAACGTGACCATCACCGCGGTCAGCGTCGCGGCCGACATGGGCACGGCGCGCGTGTTCTTCACCCCGTTCGCCTCGCGCCACCCGCCGCACGAGGTGCGCACCGGACTCAGCCACGCCGCCGGGTTCCTGCGCGGGGAGCTCGGCCGGCGGCTGTCGCTGCGGCACGCGCCACGGCTGGAATTCGTGTTCGATGACAGCGTCGAGGGCGCGGCCCGCCTGAGCAGCCTCATCGACCGCGCCGTCGCCGGCGACCGTGCGGGCGCCGCCCCGCCGCCCGCCCCCGAGCCGGGCTCCGGGCCGCCGGCGGGCGCCGACACTTCCCGGCGCTGAACGCCGCGCTCATGCCCAGCGGCATCCTGCTGCTCGACAAGCCGCGCGGCCTGTCCTCGAACGCGGTGTTGCAGCGTGTGCGCACGCTGTTCCTGCGGCAGAAGGCGGGGCATGTCGGGAGCCTCGACCCGCTCGCCACCGGCATGTTGCCGATCTGCCTGGGCGAGGCTACCAAGATCGCAGGGCAGATCCTCGCCGGCCGCAAGCGCTACCGTTTCACGGTGGCGCTCGGCAGCGCGACCGCGACCGGCGATGCCGAAGGTGCGGTCACGACCACGGCGCCGGTGCCGCCGTTCGACCGCGCGGCGCTCGAGGCGCTCCTGGCGCGGTTCCGCGGCCCTCAGACACAGACTCCGCCCATGTACTCGGCCGTGAAGCGCGCCGGACAGCCGCTGTACAAGCTCGCCCGCGCGGGCGTGACCGTGGCGCGCGCGGCGCGCGCCATCGAGCTGTTCGAGCTTACGCTGCGCGCCCTCGCGCCCGCGAGCCTCGAGCTCGAAGCCTTGTGCTCCAAGGGTACCTATATCCGGGTATTGGCCGAGGATCTGGCGGCGGCGCTCGGCACCTGCGGGCACGTCACGGCGCTGCGGCGGCTGTACGTGGAGCCCTTTGAGAAGGAGCCGATGCACACCCTCGAGTCCCTTGCCGAAACACGCGCGCGCGGGGACTGGCCGCGGTTGCTGTCCAGCGACTGGCCGCTCGGGCACCTGACTGCGGTGCGCCTCACCGCGAGCGAGGCGCAGCGCATGCTCAGCGGTCAGAGCGTCATGGCGCAGGTGGCCGGTGCAGCCGCGGCGGTGCGCCTGTACGACGAGGCGGGTACGTTCCTCGGCCTCGGCGAGGCCGACGGACGCGGCGCGGTGCGACCGCGCAGACTCCTCAGCCTGAGCGCTCTGAGCCTCAGTGCCCGTGCACCGTAAGCGCGGGATCGAGCAACCGCAGGGCCTGGCCGGTGTCGGACGCGCCGGTGCGCAGGATCTCCTCCTGGGTATAAGTCCGGCCGAAGCCCGCGCAGTCTGCCTCCTTCAAGGGAATGCGGGTGGCCGTATCCGGGACGCAGCCCGGGTTGCGCGCGGGCGCGAGCGCGAGCGAAGCGCTCTTCGGCGCCTCACGCGTCGCGGAGGGGGTCGTGCATGCCGCGAGCGGCAGGACCAGGCAGGCGCCGATGAGGAGTTTCGTCAGCATGCAAGTCACCTCGGCTCGATCGTAGTGCCGGGCAGAATGCCGCGCAAGCGGCCCCGCGATTCCAGCGCCGTTCCCCGCCGAAATGCGGCGCCAGGCGGGGCGCCGCGGCTGGCTAACTCTGCCGCCGCCGCGCCGCGTCCGGCGCCGCTTGCGCCGGCTGCAGGAACTGGCGCTCCAATTCCGCCGCCGACAGGGGTCGGGCGAGGAGAAACCCCTGCGCCTCCTGGCAGCCGCGCGCGCGCAGCCATTCGAGTTGCCCCGAACGCTCGATGCCCTCGGCCGTCACGGTGATGCCCAGACTCTCGCCGAGCGACAGGATGGCGTTGGCGATGGCGGCATCGCTCGCCGAGCGGTCCACGTCGCGCACGAACGCCTTGTCTATCTTGATGCGATCCGGGGGGAAGCGGGTGATGTATGCCAGCGCGGAATAGCCGGTGCCGAAGTCATCGAGTGCAATGCGGCAGCCGAGCTCGCGCAGCTTCTTGAGCGCGTTGCGCCCGGCGGCGGAATCCTTCACCAGCAGCGACTCGGTGATCTCGACCTCGATCAGCGAGGCGGGAACGCCGGCCGCCGCCGCTTCGGTCCGGATCACGCGCGCCGGATCGCCGTGCAGCAGGTCCTTGCCGGACACGTTGATGGCCACCGGGACGGTGAAACCCCGATCCGTCCACTTGCGCAGCTGCCGGCACACCGCGCGCACCACCCAGCTGCCCAGGTCGAGGATGAGGCCGCTGTCCTCGGCGATCTCGATGAAGCGCAGCGGCGGGATCTCACCGTGCTCGGCATCGCACCAGCGCAGCAGCGCCTCCACCCCCACGAGCTGATTGTCGCGCAAGCGGAACTTCGGCTGATACACCAGGTTGAGGCGGTCCTCCGCCACCGCGCGGCGCAGGCGCGCCTCGAGGTCGAGCCAGTTGGCGAGCCGGCTGCTCATCGCGGGGGTGTAGACGGAGACCGACTCCGCGGCGCCGGTCTTCGCCTGGTACATGGCGGTGTCGGCGTGCTTGAGCAGCGTGGCGACATCGGCGCCGTCGTCCGGGTGGACCGCCACGCCGATGCTCGGCGCCGGATAGAACTCGAGGCCGTCGTAGCGAATGGGCTCCTTGAACGCCGTGGCGCACGCCTCCGCGATGCGAATGGCGCGCGCGCGCGCGCTCGCATGCCGCACCAGGATGACGAACTCGTCCCCGCCAAAGCGGGCCAGGGCCAGGTGCTGGTCTTCGGCCTTGAAACCCGCGAGCAGGCCGCTGAGCTTGCCGGCGACGTTGCGCAGCACCGTATCACCCACCGCGTGCCCGAAGGTGTCGTTCACCCGCTTGAAGCTGTTCAAGTCCAGATAGACGACCGCGACCGACTCCTGCAGTCGCGCCGCATCGCGCACCAGCCGCTCGGCGGTCTCGATGCAGTACTGTCGATTCGGCAGCCCGGTGAGCGGGTCGAAGTAGGCGAGCCGCTCGATGCGCTCGGCGGCGGCGGCATTGCGCAGAATGTACTCGAGCCGCCGCGGCAGCAGCGCCCAGTTGACCGGCTTGGAGATGAAGTCGGTCGCCCCCGCGTCGAAGGCGCGGGTGATGGCGGGCGAATCCTCATGGCCGGTCACCATCACGATCGGCACGGTGGCGAAGCGCGACTCTGCCCGCAGGCGCTGGCACACCGAGTTGCCATCCATGCCGGGCATGTCGACGTCGAGCAGCACGATGGCGACGTCCTGCGACAGGGCGGCCTCCAGTGCGGCCGTGCCGTTGTCGAAGGCGAGCGGCGTCAGGCCGCCCGCGCGTGCGGCTTCCGCGAGGAGCAGCCGGCCGAGATCCTCATCGTCGGCGATGATCGCGATTGGCGCCGTGGCGTGCCTGTCGCTCATGCGCTCGCTCGCAGGCGCAGCGCCGACAGCTGTTCGATCAGGGCCGGGTACGCCGCCGCCAGCCGCTCGTACAGCTCGCGGGCGCGTTGCGCCTCGCCGGCGGCGCACAGCCGCTCGAGCTCGCGAACGTCGCGGGCGAAGGCGATCGCGCCGACGTTGGCGGCGCTGGAGCCGAACTTGTGGCAGATGGCGGCGGCTGCGACGAGGTCGGCCGCCTCCAGCGTGGCGGCGAGCTGCGCCAGCGCCGGGGCGGAGCCGGCCTGAAACAGCTCGACGAGCTTCGAGTACAGGTCGACGCGTTCATCGCTGCGCAGGCGGCGCAGGGTGGCCACTGCCGCAGCGTCCACGCTCGCCAGTGGATCGCTCGGCGCGCGCGTGCTCGCCGCGACGGCGCCGCGCACGCTGAAGCGGCGCACCACCTGCGCGCACTCCTCCAGGGTGTAGGGCTTGTTCAGCATGTCGTCCATGCCAGCCGTGAGGCACGCGTCCCGATAGTTGGCCGCATCGTGCGCCGTGAGTGCGACGATCGGCACGCGCCCGGGTGCCGCGCCGCGCTGGCGCATCAGGGCCGTGGTCGCGAAGCCGTCCATGCCGGGCATGCTCAGGTCCATGAGGATCAGGTCGAAGCGCTCGGCGGCATTGCGGGCCACGGCCTCGGCGCCGTCCTTGACCCACACTGAGGTGCATCCCAGCGCCGTGAGGTAGCCCTGCGCCACCGCCGCATTCACCGGCTCGTCCTCCACCAGCAGCACGTGCGCGCTCAGGGCCTCGGCGGGCAGCGCAGCCGGCGCAACCGCCACCTGTGGCGCGCGGCCGCGGGCCGCGGCGAGGGCGTCGTAGAGTGCACCGCGCTGCACGGGTTTGAGCACCACGGCTTGGCTCTCGAAGCCCGCCAGGTCCGGTGAATCGAGCTCGGCGGCGGTGGCGAGCACGATCAGATTCCGCTGCCGCGCCTTGCCGGCACCGAGGCACGCCTGCAGGTAGTCATGCTGGCTGCTCGCGTCGGCGAGGACCAGGTCCTGGTCGTCGGGCGGGGTGGCATCGTCGGGGAGCACCGTGAGACCGAGCGCGCGGGCGTGCCGCGCGAGGGATTCGGCCAGCGCGGGTCGGCGGGTCAGAATGCGCACGCGGCGCTGCGGCCACACCGGCGCCGGCGCGGCCGCCGCCGGCCCGGCCGGAAGCTGCAGCCGCAGATGAAACGTCGAGCCGGCCTGCGGCCGGCTGTCGACGCTGATGCTGCCGCCCATGAGCTGCGCCAGCTCGCGGCAGATGGCGAGCCCGAGCCCGCTGCCGCCGAAGCGCCGGGTGGTCGACTCGTCCGCCTGGGTGAACGGCTCGAAGATCTTGCCGATCGTGGCCGCGTCCATGCCGATCCCCGTGTCGCTCACCGAGATATCGAGGCTCGCACCGCCCGGCGCTTCCGGGTGCACGTCCGCCTTGACGATCACCTCGCCCTGGGCGGTGAACTTGACGGCGTTGCCGATCAGATTCATGAGGATCTGCCGCACGCGCAGCGCATCGCCCCGGAGCGAGCAGTGCTCGCGCGCCGGCGGCCACACGATCAGCTCGATGCCCTTGGTCTGGGCCGCGCCCGCGAACAGGCTGGTGCACTCCTCGAGCACCTGGCCGAGATCGAACGGCAGCTCCTCGAGCGCGATCTTGCCGGCGTTGATCTTCGACAGATCCAGCAGGTCGTTGACGATCTGCAGCAGCACCCGGGCCGAGGAGCGGATGGTGTCGGTGAGGCGCGCCTGGGTCGAGGACTGCGGGGTGCGCGCGAGGAGCTCGGTCATGCCGACCACGCCGTTCATCGGCGTGCGCAGCTCGTGGCTCATGCGATCGAGGAAGTTGCTCTTGGCCTGCACGGCGTCGGCGAGCTGGCGGTTGCTCTCGGTGAGCTCCCGGGTGCGCAGCTCCACCTCCGACTCGAGACGCTGCCGGGCGCTGACGACGCGTTGGAACTTCAGCCGCTGCAGGCGCACGCGGTAGGCGAGCGCGGCGAGAGCCGCGAGCGCGTAGGCGATGCAGGCCCACCACGATTTCCACGGCGCCGGGTCGCGGTGGATGGTGAGCCTGAGCGGCGTGCCGTTCCAGACCGAATCGGAGTTCGCCGCCCGCACCTCGAGCAGATGATCGCCGGCGTCGAGGTTGGTGAGCGTGATGCGCCGCTGCGCGCCGAGGTCGAGCCAGCGATCGGTGAGGCCCGTCATGCGGTAGGCGAGACGATTGCGCTTCGGGGAGGCGAAGTCGAGCGCGCCGAAATCCAGTGACAGGATGTTGGCCCGGTAACCGAGGTCGATGCGCTCGAGCAGCCAGTAGGGCCTCGGGCCCGGCGCCGGCACGCCCAGGACCTCGACCCTTGTGAGCGCCACGTGCGGAGGCTGGCGGTTCTCGGTGAGCCGCGACGGATCGAAGATGTTGAATCCGCCGGGCCCGCCGAAGCACAGACGCCCGTCGCGCAGGCGATGATAGGCGCCGAAGTTGAACTCCTCGCCCTGCAGGCCGTGCTCGCGGTGATAGGTCTTGATGCCGCCGCTCTCGGGGTCGTAGCGCACCAGGCCGGCGTCCGAGCTCAGCCAGATGCGGCCGCCGGCGTCCGCCACCACCCCGTACACGGTGTCGCTCGACAGGCCTTCCTCGCGCGTGAGCACCTTGAAGCGGATCGCATCCGGCGCCGCCGGGGAGCCTTGCACCAGGGCGAGCCCGCCGCCGTCGGTCGCCACCCACACCCGGTCGCGCGCATCCACCGCAAGCGCGTAGACCGTGTTCGCGGGCAGCGTCCCCGGGTCGCGCGCGTCGTGGCGGAACACCTTGAGGACGGTGCCCTCGGCGCGCGCCAGGTCGAGCCCACCGCCGTCGGTCCCCATCCACAGGTTGCCGCGCGAGTCTTGCGCGATCGCCGTGACGTGCGGGGAGCTGAGCGCGCCCGGAACGTTGGAGCCGTAAGGGAGCTGGCGGATGCGGCCGCTCGCGGGGTCGAGCACGTTCGCGCCTCCGCCGTGAGTGCCGACCCAGATCGCGCCGTTGCGCGCCTCGAAGAGGGTCATGATGCCCGCGGCGCTCAAGGAGCGCGGATCGCCAGGCTTGACCGAGATCGATTCCAGCTGCCCGTTGGGTGAGAGCTTGCGCAGCCCGCTGTCCCGGGTGCCGATCCACAGCGCGCCGTGACGATCCTGGAGCAGCGACATCACGCGCAGGTCGCCGACGGCGTTGTGCCGGCCGACGATGGTGTCGACGTCGGTGGCCTTGCCGGTGTCATCGTCGTAGCGGGTGAGTCCGCCTCCCAGCGAGGCGATCCACACCTTGCTGTCGGGCGCCTCGGCGAACGCCGTCACCAGCTTGTCCCCCAGCCAGGCCGGGCGGTGCCCGCCGAGCTCCCAGCTGCGCGGATTCCAGCGGCTGACGCCGCCGGCGCGCGTTCCAATCCACACCAGGCCTGTCTCGTCCTGGTACAGCGACATGACGAAGGAGTCGCGCAACGAGTCGGCGTCGCTCGGGTCGTGGCGGTAGTGGGTGAACTGTCCGGTGGCGCGGTTCAGCATATCCAGCCCGGTCGCGGTTCCGATCCACAAATGACCCGCCTGGTCCTCGAGCAGTGCCCGCACGTCGTCGTTGGCGAGCGAGGCCGCCTGCACCGCATCGTGACGGAAGACCGCCGTCACCCGGCCATCGCGGTCCATCCGATCAAGACCCGCATCGAAGGTGCCGACCCACAGGGCGCCGCTGTGATCCTCGAGCAGCCGGGAGACCTGGTTGCCGCTGAGCGAGCGCGGATTGCCGCCCTCGTGACGAAAATGGATGAACGCGCGGTGTTCGGGCTGCCAGCGGTCGAGCCCGACCTCCGTTCCCACCCACAGCGCCCCTGAACGGTCGAGCGCCAGGGTGAAAATCCGGTCGTCGATCAACGAGCTCGGATCGTTGGGATCATGACGCAGATGCTCGATGCGTCCCGAGGACGGCTCGAGAATGTCGATGCCCGCGTTGGTTGTTCCCACCCAGACACGATTGGCGCCATCGACCACCACGGCGTGCACGGCGTCGCTGGCGAGCGAGCCGGCATTGTTGGGATCGTGGCGGTAGACGGTGAAACTGTCGGTCGCGCGCTGCCAGCGTGCCAGGCCGCCGTCCTTGATGGCGATCCACAGATCGTGGTGCCCGTCCTCCACGATGGTCCGGATGTAGTTGCCCGGCAGTCCGTCGCGGGAGCTGCGCGAGTAGGCGTAGCGGAACAGCTCATGGCCGTCGTAACGCACCAGGCCGTCTTCGGTGGCGAGCCACACGAAGCCCTGCGAGTCCTGCAGGGTCGCGAATACCGTTCCCTGCGGCAGGCCGTCGGCGGTCGTCAGGTGCTCGAGAACGAGCGGCGCGTCCGCGGCGTGTGCGCCGGCACAGCCCCCCAGCAGGCACACCGCTGCGATGATCAGCGTCGCAGACCGGGTGCCGCCATGGGTGTTCGTGCTCATGCGCCTACCATGCACCAGGCCGCCCCTCGCCGCCGGTGCGGTGCGAGGCTCACTCAGGCGCGGGCCGCCGCGCGCACCGGCGTCGCCATGTCAGCCGCGGCGTCCCGGAACAGGTCGCCGCTGCCGAGCCGGCAACCGAGTGCCAGCAGCGCCTCGCGCTGCTCGGGATCGTCGACGCCGGTGGCGATCGGCGTGACTCCCAGCGCGGTGGCCATGCCGATGCCGGCGTGGCACACCTTGCGTGCTACCGCGTCGCTGCGCAGTGCGGTCACCCAGGCGCGATCGAGCTGCAATCCCCAGATCGGCGCGCGGGCCAGCAGGTCGAGCGAGCCCATCCCGCGGCCGACTTCGTCGACCACCAGCTGCACGCCGAGCTGTCCGAGGCAGCGCAGGTCGACCGCCTCGCGCGCAATGAGCACACGCTCCGAGACGCGCAGCTCCAGCCGGTCGGCGGGCACCGCGCCCTCGGAGAGGAGGCGGCCGATGTCGGTGGCGAAATCCTCGTGCAGCACGTGATGGCGCAGAGCGCCGAAGGACAGACGCACGTCCGCGTCCGCCGCGGCCGTGAGGCGCGCGAAATCCTCCCCGAGGCCGCTGAGGACGGCTCGCGACAGCGTCGTGGCGAGACCGGTGGTTTCGGCAACTTTCAGGAATTCCGCCGCACGGATCTCCCCGCGCAGCGGGTGCAGCCAGCGCAGGTATCCCACCCAGGTGACCAGTCGACCGCTCGCGAGGTCGTGACGGCCGACGTAACGCAGACGGATGTCGCGGTTCGCAATGGCGTCACGCAACTCACGGGCGATGTCGAGCCGCGCCAGGGAGCGCAGCCGCAGGGTGTCGGTGAAGAAGCACACCGCGGAGGATCCGCAGCGGCGCGCTTCGGTGGCGGCGGCGCGCGCGTGATCGAGGAGCAGCTTCGGCGAGGAGGCATCCTGGCCCAGCACCGCCACGCCCGCGTAGGGAGTCAGATGGAACTCGGCGCCGAGGGTCGCGACCGGCTCGCGCAGGCTGGTGCATACGCTGGCGAGGCAGGCATCGATCGCATCCCGATCCGAGCTCTCGAGCACCACCGCCAGGAGACTCTCGCTCAACTGTCCCAGGTACCACCAGGCTTTCTCACCGCCCGGGTCCTGAGTCGGCAGCCGCAGGATCGCCGCGCTCATGATCTGCTCTGCGACCTTGGCGGCGATGATCTGTGCGATATCGGCGATGCCATCGACGTGGATGACGGCGACGGCGAGCGGCATCTCGCGCAGCGCAGCCATGGACATCGACTCCTTGAAACGGCGCAGGAAGCCGCGGCGGTCGAGCTGCGGCCGGGGGCGCTCATCGGTGGCATCCAGCGCATCCTCCGGCGCCGCGGCAGCGACGCGCACGACACAGATCGCGCTGTCCGGACCGTGGGCGCTGGCGCGCACCTCGTAGGCGCATCCGCCCTCCTCAAAGCGCGCTTCCGCGGTCGCGCGCGAGACGATCGCCCGGCGCGCGAGCTGCCTGAGCAGGCTCGCCACGTGCCGCGACCACACGGCCTCGAGCCGCTGACCGGCCAGATCCCGGGACGGCCGCAGGTCGGGGACGCCGTGCCCGCCGCCACACTGCAGGACGACGCCATCGCGTCGGACGAGCAGCACGAGATCCGGCAGCCCTTCGATCAACGCATCCGGGGTCTTGGAGAGGTCCGTCATGCTGACAATCCTAGGGACGCAGACGGGCGCAGTCCTCGACGCACGTCACGGGCGGCGCGACGCGCGGCATTGGTACGTCATTGATTTGCACCGACTTTAGCGGTCCTAAGCCGGTGAGGGGCGAGCCGCCTGCTACAGATCGCGCATCAGCATGAGTTTGAGCACGCAGGGGTCGGAGGAATGAGTGAGTCCGCGGCCGATGCCGAACTCGATCCCGCTGCTGCTGCTGCTGTAGTCGAACACTGCGAACAGCGACTGCGACGGCTGGGGACCGAAGTCGGCGTAGTGCTCGAGTGCCAAGGCGAGCTGGTCGCCGATCCTGTAGGCCACGCGGGTCGCGGGAGCGAAGGCGAGTTTACCGAGGCCGTCGAAGTCGGTATCGAGAATGGGATTGGCGATCAGGTCGAGACGGCCGAGGTGCACGCCGATGATGGGACGGATCTCGCCCGTAAAGCGCCTCATGTCCCACTGCGGCGCGTTGTAGCTGAACTCGAAGTTGAGGCCGTAGAACACGGTTCGATCGTGCGCATCGGGCACGACCAGCAGAGCGCGAAGCTTGACGCCATCGAACAGCAGACGGCCGTCGGCGGTTCGGGTATAGAGCGGCAGATAGGTTCCCGCCTCGAGCCACTCCGTGACGCCATAGGCCCATTCGGGCACCCCGTTGAGCGTGTGGTCGGCAATGACGCCCCCCGGGAAAGCAGCCTGCCGTCGGCCGGAAGGCGTGAAGTTGTTGTGCCAGGTGAGGTTGAACCGCCCCGGCCCCGTGATCTCGGCGTCGTAGACCTGGATCTCGTCGGTCTGGGCCCGGGCCGCGCCGGCCCACGCCAACACGCAGGCCAGCAGCGCGGAGCATCTTCCAACAGGGTCCGCACCGCCCGCTGTCCCGACGCGCTTGTGCACCATCATCACCGCTGCTTCAAGTGTGCCTTAAGCGTGACCTTCCATGCTCAGCGTGACCGTCCCTGCTCAGCGTGACCGTCCCTGCTCAGCGTGACCGTCCATGCTCAGCGCAACCGTCCATGGTCAGCGTAACCGTCCATGCTCAGCGCGTCTCCGGCGCAAGTCCCGCGCTTTGGCATCGTCTTCGACCGGCTTTCAGGCTTGTGGCAGGACGGCTCGGCCGGGTACAATCCCGCGCTTATCAAAAGGGCTCTTAAGACAAGTAGTTAGGATTATCGCGCAATGGCTTTAACCAGCGAGAAAAAGGGCGGGATTCTCGCGCAGTTCCGCCGCGGACCAGCCGACACCGGCTCCCCGGAAGTACAGGTGGCGCTGCTGTCCGAGCGCATCAACGGCCTCGGCGAGCACTTCACCGCGCACAAGCGTGATCACTCCTCGCGGCGCGGGCTCGTCAAGATGGTGAACCAACGCCGCAAGCTCCTCGATTACCTCAGGGCCACGCAACCCCAGAAGTACCAGGAGCTCGTCGAGCGACTGGGGCTTCGCCGCTGAGAACCCAAGGGCCGCCGTTACACGTGCGGCCTTTGTGTTTTGTGCCTGAACCTTCCACTTTCGAGGATTGAGCCTTGAGCGTCGTCAGCAAGTCATTCTCTTATGGACAGCACGCGGTCACCATCGACAGCGGTGAGATCGCCCGTCAGGCGGAGGGCGCGGTGCGCGTCCGCGTGGGCGATACCGTGGTGCTGGTCACTGCCTGCGCACAGCAGACCCCGACCCCGGGACGGGATTTCTTCCCCCTGACCGTCAATTACGTCGAAAAGACCTACGCCGCAGGACGAATCCCCGGCGGGTTCTTCAAGCGCGAAGGCCGGCCGACCGAAAAGGAGACGCTGACTTCGCGACTGATCGACCGTCCGATCCGGCCGCTGTTCCCGGATGGCTTCCACAACGACGTGCAGGTCGTGGCGACGGTGTTGTCGATGGATCCGGACATCGACGCGGACGTCCCCGCACTGCTGGGCGCCTCCGCCGCGCTGGCGCTGTCGGGCATTCCCTTCAGCGGTCCCATCGGCGCCGCCCGCGTCGGCTGGAAGGACGGTCGCTACCTGCTCAACCCCACCGCCAGCGAGCTCACCCAGTCGCAGCTGCATCTGGTGGTGGCCGGTACCGAGCACGCGGTGCTGATGGTCGAATCGGAAGCCAAGGGCCTGTCCGAGGAGGTCATGCTGGGCGCGGTGGTATTCGGACACGAGCAGATGCAGGTCGCCATCCGCGCCATCAAGGAGCTCGCCGCCCAGGTGGGCAAGCCGCGCTGGAGCTGGCAGCAGCCGGTGGAGAACCCGGAGCTGACGAGCGCGGTCACCCTGCATGCGCAGGCCGCGCTCGCCCAGGCCTACAGCATCACCGAGAAACAGCAGCGCCACGCGCGCCTCGGCGAGATCAAGACCCAGACCCTCGCGACGCTCGCCGGCGGCGAGCAGGCCAAGTGGAGCGCGGAGGCTGTCGAGAGCGTGCTGTTCAAGCTCGAGAGCAACATCGTGCGCCAGCGCATCCTCAACGGCGAGCCGCGCATCGACGGGCGCGACACGCGCACCGTGCGCCCGATCACCGTCAAGGTCGGGGTGATGCCGCGCACCCACGGCTCGGCGCTGTTCACGCGCGGTGAAACCCAGGCACTGGTGCTGACCACGCTCGGCACCACGCGCGATGCGCAGATCGTCGACGCGCTCGAGGGTGAGCGCCGCGAGCCGTTCATGCTGCACTACAACTTCCCGCCGTTCTCGGTGGGCGAGACCGGCATGATGGGCGCGCCAAAAAGACGCGAGATCGGTCACGGTAATCTCGCGCGCCGCGGCGTGAAAGCGGTGATGCCGGACATGGCCGCCTTCCCGTACGTGATCCGCGTGGTGTCGGAAATCCTCGAGTCCAACGGCTCGAGCTCCATGGCGAGCGTGTGCGGCACCTCGCTGTCGCTGATGGACGCGGGCGTGCCGATCACGGCGCCGGTGGCCGGTATCGCCATGGGCCTGGTGCTGGAGGGCAGCCGCTATCAGGTGCTCACCGACATCCTCGGCGATGAGGATCACCTGGGCGACATGGATTTCAAGGTCGCCGGCACCAAGGACGGCGTCACGGCACTGCAGATGGACATCAAGGTCGAGGGCGTGACCCCGGAGATCATGCGCGTCGCGCTCGAGCAGGCCCGCGCCGCCCGCCTGCACATCCTCGATGAAATGAACCGGGTCCTCAGCGAGCCGCGCGCCAAGATGTCCGAGTGGGCGCCGTCGATCATCACGCTCAAGATCGATCCGGAGAAGATCCGCGACGTCATCGGCAAG
Source organism: Gammaproteobacteria bacterium (assembly GCA_005878095.1). Classification (GTDB taxonomy): domain Bacteria; phylum Pseudomonadota; class Gammaproteobacteria; order Steroidobacterales; family Steroidobacteraceae; genus 13-2-20CM-66-19. Next base: position 27,332 of record VBNH01000043.1, read on the forward strand.
GGCGGCGCGGTCATCCGCCAGATCACCGAGGAGACTGGTACCACCATCGACATCGAGAGCGACGGCACGGTCAAGATCGCCTCGGTTTCAGGTGCCGCCGGGCGCGAGGCGCAGCGGCGTGTCGAGCTCATCACCGCCGATGTCGAGGTGGGTCAGGTGTACGAAGGCAAGGTCGCGCGCCTGATGGATTTCGGCGCTTTCGTGACCATCCTGCCCGGCCGCGACGGCCTGGTGCACATCTCGCAGATTTCCAACGAGCGCGTCGAGCGTGTCAGCGACAAGCTCAAGGAAGGCGATGTGATTCGCGTGAAGGTGCTCGAAGTCGACCGCCAGGGGCGCATCCGCCTGTCGATGCGCGACGTCGAGGCCGGCTGAGCGCGCCCGCGCGCCTTCAAACCGGCGGCGGTGCGCGTCCGGCGTTCTCGCTGGCGAACAGTTTCAGGCTCTGCTCCAGGTAGCTGCCGACCATGCTGCGCATGGCGTCACCGTAAGAGCGGATGACCTGCGAGAGGAAGTCGCGGCTCATGAGCGGCTCGCCGTCGTGTTCCTGCTCGGCGATGACCTGCAGCAGGATCGAGCGCGTGATGTCCCCTTGGGTCTTCTTGTCGACGACCACGAAGTCGATGCGCTCGATCACCAGGCGGCGGATGTCCGCGAGGGTGATGTACCGGCTCTCGACCGTGTCGTACAACCGCCTGTTCGGATACTTCTTAATAGTGCGCGGTTCACTCATGGACGGATCCCTCACTATGGGTTGTGCACCTTCCGTAGTGCTGGGCGTCTGCATATACCATATTACATCGGCACGTCGAACCCAACTCGGAAAGCGAGAAACCTGCAAACTCAGCAACGCCCCGCCGGCGGAGCACGCACCTGCCGCACGCCGTGGAACCGGTCCAGATCCCAATGAGCGCAGGCCCACTCGAGCACCGTTCGGGGTGACTCGAGCTTGAGCGTGACTGGTGGGTCCTGGCCCAGCAGGACGAGGGCCTCGTGGAGCTGGCGCCCTGCTTGGGTCGGATCCAGGGCGACCGAGCGCCTGGATTTGGCGAGCTTTGCGCCGCCGGACTCGGTGACGAGCGGCAGGTGCGCATAGCGGGGAGTCGGGAGCCGAAGGGCGCCCTGCAGGGCCAGCTGCCAGGGCGTGCTGTCGAGAAGGTCGGCGCCGCGCACCACATCGGTCACCCCCTGCAGCGCATCGTCCACCACCACCGCGAGCTGGTAGGCGAACGCGCCGTCGCGGCGCCGGATGATGACATCCCCGCGCTCCCGCAACTGAAAGCAGCGCACCCCCTGCGCCCGATCCTGGAAGGACACGACCACGTCCTCGACCCTGAAGCGCGTGGCGGTCGGTCCGCGGCGCCTGGGACCGTCGCGGCACGTCCCCGGATAACCGCCCTCGGACGTGCGCTCGCGGCGCGAGCAACTGCACTGGAAGGTGAGTCCGAGCGCGGCGAGGGCCTGCTGCGCGCGCGCGTAGTGCTCGGTGCGGGTGCTCTGGTACTCGACGGCGCCGTCCCAGTGCAGGGCAAAGCCCTCGAGCGTATGCAGCATCTGGTCCGCGCAACCGGGGATCACCCGCGGCGCATCGAGATCCTCGATCCTGAGGAGCCAGCTCCCGCCGCGGCTGCGGGCGTCGACGAAGCTGCCCACGGCGGCGACCAGGGAGCCGAGGTGCAGCGATCCGGTCGGGGAGGGTGCGAAGCGCCCGACGTAGCCCGGGCTCGCGGCGGATGGGCGTGCGTTCGGCTCGCAAGCGCTACGAGCGCTAGCGGTAACGGTCGTCGCGATCGCCGTACTGGCGCTCGCGCCGTTCCCGGCGCTCCTGGGCTTCGATGCTGAGGGTGGCCACGGGGCGTGCTTCCAGGCGCTTGATGCCGATTTCCTCGCCGGTCTCGAGGCAGTAGCCGTAAGAGCCGTCCTCGATGCGCTTCAGCGCGTCGTCGATCTTGCGGATCAGCTTGCGTTCGCGGTCGCGGGTGCGCAGCTCGAGGCTGAACTCTTCCTCCTGCGTGGCGCGGTCGTTGGGATCGGGGAAGTTCGCCGCCTCGTCCTTCATGTGCGTGACCGTACGATCCACCTCGACCATGAGGTCGCGCTTCCAGCTGTTGAGAATCAGGCGGAAGTGCTCGAGCTGCTGCTTGCTCATGTACTGTTCGCCGCGCTTGGCGATGTACGGCTGTACATTGCGCGGACCGGCCAGCAGGCTCCCCGGCTCGATCGTCTCGCTGTCCTCGCCGTCGGCATTCACAGCAGGCGCCGCCGCAGAGCGGTTCGCCGCGATCATCGTCGCCGTGGCCGGCGGTGGCGTCGCCGCAGCCACACGCACGGGCTTTCTCAGCTCGACAGGCGGGGCGCTCCCGGCGGCGGGCACGGCGGCGAGGGGCTTTTTCGGCGCCGCCGCGGTCTTGCGGGGGTGCCCGGCCGCTGCCCTGACACGCACCGGCTCGGGCTTGCGGCCGACCGCCTTTCTGACCGCTGGCCGGCTGGCCGCCTTCCTGCCCTTTGCGGACTTAGGCGCTGGTCTTTTGGCCGGCATCAATGGCTCCTCAAAACAGCATTCAGCCTCGTGAAGAACGCGCGATTATACCGGCCGACCCCGGGCTGTACAGGTAGGTGTTCTGCCGCTTACGGACGCGGCGGTTACGGCAGGGTAACGGCGGGCTGGGCCCGTCAGCCGCTCTGTCGGCGCTCGGCGACAACGGTGGTGTAGATTCCGCCGCGCACGTTGAAGCGCGCAGCGAGCCGCAGGAAGCGTGTCTGCAGCGTGGCCTGCAGATGATCGGCGATCTCGTTGGTCACGGCCTCGTGGTACGCGCCGCGATCACGAAACGACCAGATGTAGAGCTTCAGGGATTTAAGTTCCACGCACAGCCGGTCGGGCACGTACTCGAGGTCGAGCGTCGCGAAGTCCGGTTGCCCGGTGCGCGGACACAGGCAGGTGAACTCGGGGATCTGCATGCGGATCGTGTAGTCACGATCGGCGGCCGGGTTGGCGAAGGTCTCGAGCTCCGCGGTGGGCGTTAGGGGCATATTCCTCTACACTACACCATCTTCGGGGCCGCTCAGGGGGCGGAAGAAACCTACGATGCGGCTGACCAAGATCAAGCTTGCCGGCTTCAAGTCCTTCGTCGATCCCACACAAATCAGCTTCCCGAGTAATCTCACCGGTGTCATCGGCCCGAACGGCTGCGGCAAGTCGAACGTCATCGACGCCGTACGCTGGGTGATGGGCGAACTGTCCGCCAAGCATCTGCGCGGCGACAACATGGCGGACGTGGTGTTCAACGGCTCGGCCGCGCGCAAGCCGGTCGGCACGGCTTCCGTGGAACTGCTGTTCGACAACGCGGACGGCAAGATCGGCGGCGCCTACGCCAACTACAGCGAGATCTCGCTCAAGCGCCAGGTGGCGCGTGACGGCACCTCGGCGTACTTCATCAATGGCGTGCGTTGCCGGCGCAAGGACATCACCAACCTGTTCCTCGGCACCGGGCTCGGCTCGCGCAGCTACGCCATCATCGAGCAGGACATGATCTCGCGCGTCATCGACGCCAAGAGCGAGGACATGCGCGCCTTCGTCGAGGAGGCGGCCGGTGTCTCGCGCTACAAGGAGCGGCGCAAGGAGACCGAGGCGCGCGTCGCCGAGACCCGCGAGAATCTCGAGCGGCTGCAGGACGTGCGCGATGAGGTGGAAAAACAGATCCGCCACCTGCAACGCCAGGCGGCGAGCGCGCGGCGTTACCAGGCGCTGAAGGAGCAGGAGCGGCGCCTGACCGCGGAGCTGCTGGCGCTGCGCCTGCGCGATCTGGACAGCGGCGCGCAAGTACACGATGGGGCGGTGCGCGAGCGCGAGCTCGCCATGCAAGGCGCACTCGCCGAGCAGCGCGCCGCCGAGGCGGCGATCGAGAAGCAGCGCGCGGTGCACGCCGGGCACAGCGAGCGGCTGTCGGCGGTGCAGGGTCGCTACTACGAGGTCGGCGCCGAGATCTCACGCCTCGAGCAGTCGATCGAGCACGCGCGCGAATTGCGCGAGCGGCAGCGCGCCGATCTCGCCCAGGCCCAGACCACACTCGGTGATCTGGGCGCGCACATGGAGCGCGATGAGCGCGAGGTCGAGGAGCTGCGGACGGAGATCGCGCGGCTCACGCCCGCGTTCGAGGCGGCGCAGCACGCCGAGCAGCGCACCGGCACGGCCCTGGAGGCGAGCGAGCATGCGCTGCAGGACTGGCAGCAGCGCTGGGAGACGCACGCCCGGGCGGTGAGCGAGGCGGATCAGACCGCGCAAGTGGAACGGGCGCGCATCGAGCAGCTGGAAAATCAGCTGCGGCAGCTGCGCGCGCAGGCTGAGCGCCTGGCCGCCGAGCGGCAGACACTGAGCGCACAGGACGGCGGCGAGCAGCTCGCGCGCCTGGCGTTGCAGGAAGAGCAGGCGCGCGGTGCAACCGAGCAGCTCACCGCGACGCTCACCGCGGCCCAGGTGCACCTGCAGGCGCAGCGCGCCGCCCAACTGGCCGCCGAGCAGCACCTGGAGCAGGCACGCGCGGCGCGCGAGGAGGCGCGCACCGGGCTCACCTCGCTCGAGGCCCTGCAGGCGGCGGCGCTCGCCGACCATGCCGGACAGGCGGGGGAGTGGCTGCGCGGCGCCGGACTCGCGGGGCGGCCGCGGCTCGCCGCCGCACTCGAGGTCGAGAGCGGCTGGGAGCGGGCTGTCGAAACCGTCCTCGGCGACCATCTCGAGGCAGTATGCGTCGAGCGCCTGGAGGACGTGTTGGGTGCGCTCGGCGAGCTCACCGCCGGCAGGGTCACGCTGGTCGAGAGCGGCGGGGCGGCACCCGCTGGCCTCGAGGCGACGCTCGCCGCCCACGTCACGGGCCCGGCGGCGGTGAGCGCGCGGCTCGCCGCGGTGTCGACGGCCGAATCCCTCGGCGATGCGTTGCGGGTCCGCGCGGGGCTGGCCGCGGGACGCTCGCTCGTCACGCGCGCAGGCGAATGGGTCGGGCGGGACTGGCTGCGGGTGAGCCGGGGAGCGGACCAGCGCGCGGGTGTACTCGGGCGCGAGCATCGCCTCAAGGGGCTGCACGCCGCGGCCACGGCGGCCGATGCGCAGGTCGCTCAGGCGGAGAGCGAACTCGCCGCGGCGCGCGCGCAGCTGGCGCGGGCGGAAGAGCGGCGCGAGCAGGCGCAGGCGGCGCTCCAGGACGCTCACCAGAAACACGCCGGTTTGCGCGCGCTGCTCGAGGCAGGGCGCGCGCGCGCCGGGGAGTCGAGCTTGCGGGACGAGCGGCTGCGCCAGGACGCCGGCGCGGTGGGGCACGAGCGCGCGGCGACCGAGGAGGCGCTGGCACGGGCCGCGGCGGAGCTGGCGCGCGCGCAGGCACTGGCTGCCGAGCTCGAGGAGCGCCAGCGCGCGCTCGACAGTGAGCGCGAGCAACGGCGCGCGGCCCTCAGCGCGGCGCGCGCCGAAGCGCAGGCGGCGCAGGCGGCGGCGCGCGACCTGCAGGTGCGGGTCGAGTCGCGCCGTTCGGCCGAGAGCTCGATGGCCGTGGGCCTGAGCCGCATGAGCGAGCAGCGCGAGCAGCTCACGCGCCGGCGTGCCGAGCTGGAACAGGAGCTTGCCTCGGGCGATGAGCCGATCGTGAAGACTCAGGCACGCCTGCATGACACGCTCTCGCTGCGTCTCACGGTGGAGGCGGAACTGGCGGTGGCGCGCGGCGCGCTCGAGGAAGCCGATGCAGCGCTGCGCACCCTCGATGAGCAGCGCCTGGCGGCCGAGCGGCGCGTGAGCGCGGCGCGCGAGGCCATGGACGCGGCGCGCCTCGCGGCGCAGGAGACGCACGTGCGCCGCGCGGCCCTGGCCGAGCAGTTCGCGCAGACCCGCTGCGAGCTCCCCGAGGTGCTGGCCAACCTCGAGGCGGCGGCGGCGGTGCCGGCCTGGGAGCAGTCTCTCGAGGAGGCGCGCGCGGACATCGAGCGGCTCGGTCAGGTCAATCTCGCCGCCATCGATGAGCTCAAGGAGCAGACGCAGCGCCAGGAGTATCTCGACAGCCAGTTTGCCGACCTCACGGCGGCGCTCGCCACGCTCGATGAGGCCATGCGGCGCATCGACAAGGAGACGCGCACGCGCTTCCAGGACACCTTCGAGCGCATCAACGCCGGCCTGCGCGACAAGTTCCCGCGCCTGTTCGGAGGCGGGCACGCGTACCTTGAGCTGGTGGGCGAGGACAAGCTGACCGCCGGCGTGGCCGTCATGGCGCGGCCACCGGGCAAGAAGAACAGCACCATCCACCTGCTGTCCGGCGGCGAGAAGGCGCTCACCGCGGTGGCTCTGGTGTTCGCCATTTTCGATCTCAATCCGGCGCCCTTCTGTCTGCTCGACGAGGTCGATGCGCCGCTCGATGAGCACAACGTCGGACGGTTCTGCGATATCGTGCGCGACATGTCCAACCGCGTGCAGTTCGTGTTCATCACCCACAACAAGAGCACCATGGAGCTCGCCTCGCAGTTGATCGGCGTGACCATGAACGAGCCGGGCGTGTCGCGCCTGGTGACGGTCGACGTCGACGAGGCCGTGCGGCTGGCGGCGGTGTGAGCGCGCCCGGTGTCCACGGCATGATGTCGGAACTGCGCTGGACGCTGCTGATACTCGGAGTGGTGTTCATCGCCGCGCTCGCCTGGTGGGAGCGGCATCGCCCGCGTCAGGCAAGCCGCGACAGCGCAGCGCAGCGCACGGGCGGGCGCGAGCCGCCCGCAGAGACAGCGCCGCGGGCAGTGCGTGAGTCGGGTCTGAGCCTGCCGCAGATGCGCGCCCGCGACCCGATGCTGCCGCACGATCTGCCGCTCGTGGAGGTGGCGCGCGAGCTGCCGGCCGTGCCGGTGCTGGGCCCCGGGAGCGCCGCGCCGGCGCAGAATGAGCCCGCCCCGGACAGTGCCGCCGTCGGGGCCGACGCCGACGCTGCCGCAGCCATCGCGGCCGCACGCGCCGCTGAGACGGCGGCGGACGCGGTCCGCGGCGTGCCCGCGGGCGTGCCGCTCGAGTCTCTTCCGAGGCTGCCGCCGGCGGCCGCGCTGCGGGTCGATTGGCCGCCGGACGAGCGCCGCCACATCGTCGCCTTGCGCCTGGTTGCGCCGCCGCCCGAGCGCTTCGCGGGCCGTTTGTTGCGCCAGGCGCTGGCGGCGGAAGGCTTCGTGCTCGGCCGCTTTGCGATCTTCCACAAGCCCGACGAGGAGCAGCGCGCCGTGCTGAGCGCCGCCAGCCTCACCCGGCCGGGCACCTTCGATGTCGAGACCATGGACTCGCAGCACTACGGCGGGCTGTCGCTGTTCGCGGTGCTGCCAGGGCCCAAGCCGCCGCCGCAGGCCTTCGACGAGCTCATCGTCACCGCGCGCAACCTCAACGAGCGCCTGTGCGGGATCCTGCAGGACGAGCAGGGCAGCCCCCTGACACCCGCGCACATCGCGCTGCTGCGCGAGCGCCTGAGTGCCGGGGCGGCTTCGTGACAGCCGCGCCGGCAGCGCGCGCTGCCGAGTTGCGTGCGCAGATAGCGCAACACGATTACCGCTACTACGTGCTCGATGAGCCGCAGATTCCCGACGCCGAGTACGACCGGCTGATGCAGGAGCTGCGCGCACTGGAGGCGCAGCACCCCGAGCTGATCACGCCGGACTCCCCGACGCAGCGCGTGTCGGGCACACCGAGCTCCGCGTTCGGGGAAGTGGTGCACCAGGTGCCGATGCTGTCGCTCGACAACGCCTTCACCGACGAGGATGTGCAGGCGTTCGACCGGCGCATCCACGAGCGCCTCGGCGTCGCGGGCGAGCTCGACTACGTGGCGGAACCGAAGCTCGACGGGCTGGCGGTGAGCGTGATCTACCGTGACGGGCTGCTCGAGCGCGCCGCCACCCGCGGCGATGGCGTCACGGGCGAAGACGTCACCGCCAACGTCCGCACCGTCCGCGCCGTGCCGCAGCGGCTGCGCGGGCAGGCACCGGCGCTGCTCGAAGCGCGCGGCGAGATCTTCATGCCACTGGCCGGCTTCGAGCGCATGAACGCACAGGCGCGCGAGCGCGGCGAGAAGGTGTTCGTGAATCCGCGCAACGCCGCCGCCGGGAGCCTGCGCCAGCTCGATGCGCGCGTCACCGCCGCGCGGCCGCTGACGGCGTTCTTCTACGGCCTCGGGACGCTGGCGGGAGCGAGCCTTCCCGGGCGCCAGGGGCAGCTGCTTGAGTGGCTGCGCGCGCTCGGCCTGCCGGTGTGCCCGGACACGCGCGCGGTGCGCGGGGTCGGCGGATGCCTCGCGTACTATCGCGAGATGGGCGAGCGGCGCAGCTCGCTCCCCTATCAGATCGACGGCGTGGTCTACAAGCTCGACCGGCGCGCCGACCAGGAGCGCCTCGGATTCCTGTCGCGCGCCCCACGCTGGGCGATGGCGCACAAGTTTCCCGCCGACGAGGCGCTCACGGCCGTCAAGGGAATCGAGTTTCAGGTCGGCCGCACCGGAGCGCTCACGCCGGTAGCGCGTCTCGCGCCCGTGTTCGTGGGCGGTGTGACGGTGAGCAACGTCACCCTGCACAATATCGGCGAAGTGCACCGCAAGGACGTGCGGGTGGGCGACACGGTGGTGGTGCGCCGTGCCGGCGACGTGATCCCCGAGGTGGTCAGTGTCATCCTGGAGCGGCGAGCGCCGGATGCCGTACCCGTGCAGCTGCCGCGGTCCTGCCCGGTGTGCGGCTCGCAGGTGCTGCGCGTCGAGGGCGAAGCGGTGGCGCGGTGTACCGGCGGGTTCACCTGCCGCGCCCAGCGCCAGGAGGCGCTGCGACACTTCGCCAGCCGGCGCGCGCTCGATATCGAGGGCCTGGGCGACAAGCTCATCGAGCAGCTGGTGGAGCGTGAGCAGGTGAGCTCGCCCGCCGATCTGTATGCGCTCACGCTGCCCCAGCTGTCGCAGCTCGAGCGCATGGGAGAGAAGTCGGCCGCGAACCTGCTGGCGGCCATCGAGAAGAGCAAGCACACGACGCTGCCGCGACTGCTGTACGGACTCGGTATCCGCGAAGTGGGCGAGGCGACCGCGCTCGCGCTGGCGCGGCACTTCGGCACGCTCGAGCGGCTGATGGACGCGGACGAGAGCGCGATCCAGCAGGTTCCCGACGTGGGGCCGGTGGTTGCCGCGCACCTCGCCGCGTTCTTCGCGTCCGACGAACACCGGAGGGTTATCAAAGCCTTAACCGATAAAGGTGTGAAATGGCCTGACATGGAGCCGGCCGCCGGGAGCGCGGGGCCGCAGGGGCTCGCGGGACGCACGGTGGTCATCACCGGCACACTCGCGAGCATGAGCCGCGAGCAGGCGCAGGAGGCGCTCACCGCGCGCGGCGCCAAGGTGTCGGGCAGCGTATCGAAGAAGACGAGCTTCGTCGTCGCCGGGAGCGAGGCGGGCTCGAAGCTCGCGAAGGCCAAGGAGCTCGGCGTGCCGGTGCTCGACGAGCAGCAGCTGCTCGCCCTGCTCGGCGGCGAGAGCCGCTGAGCCGCGCGCGGTGAGCTCCTGACGCGCGCGCGCCGCCGCGGCGCAGCGTCAGCCCTTCGGGGCCGGCGCGGCCGCGGGCGCCGGCGCGACCGCAGGGGCCGCGGCGGGTGCGGCAGTCGTCTCGGCGGCGGGCCTGGGCGCCGCCGCGGGTGCGCCCGCCGCCTGCCCGGAGGACGGCTTGTCGAGCAGCTTCTCGATCTTGGCGTGGTGCATCAGCTCGTCCGAGTAAGTGCGGAACTTCTTGTTCTCCACGATCTTCTGGAGTTGCGCCCGCACCTGGTCGAACGGCGGCGGTGTCAGCTCGCGCGTCTCGAGCAGCTGGATGATGTGCCAGCCATACTGCGTCTGTATCGGCTTGCGCGTGTATTGCCCGGGTTTGAGCGCGATCAGCGCGCCGGCGAACTCCGGCACCATGCGGTCGGGGCTGAACCAGCCGAGATCGCCGCCGTTGCTCTTGGAGGGATCCATCGACTCCTGTTTCGCAAGCACGTCGAACTTCTCGCCCTTGTCCAGACGCGTGACGAGCTTTTCGGCGAACGGCTCGGTGGCCACCAGGATGTGCCGCGCGTGGTATTCCTGCCGGGGCGTGGAGGCGACCTGCGTTTCGTACTCCGCGCGCAGCTCCTGCTCGCTGGGCTTGCGGTCCTTCAGGTAGCGATCCAGCACCGCCTGCTGCAGCACGTTGAGGCGCGACAGCTCGAGCATCCAGGCGGTGTCGCTGCTCTTGTCGAGACCCTCCTTGGCCGCTTCCTCGGCCACGAGCCGCGCGCGGATCAGGTTGTCGAGCGCCAGCTCGCGCTGCTGCGGGGTGAGCTCGGAGGAGCTCTTGCTCGTGATCCCCTTGATGTAGAACTCGTAGAAATCCCGGCTGATGGGGCTGCCGTCCACGGTGGCGACCGGCGGCGAGGCGTCGGCGGTGGTCACCCCGCTCTTGGGCTGGCAGGCGGCGAGAGCCGCGAGGGCAGCCAGGAAGAGGATGCGCGTGTGGTTCATACTGCGGTTTTCCGATGTGTTGCAGATCATAGCGGTGGGCTCGCGGTCAGAGCCCTTCCTCGGGGGTGCGCGCGATGATGTTCAGCGCATGCACGGCTCCGCTCATCAGGGGCGCGACCGCAGCATAAACCAGCCGGTGACGCTCGAGCTGCGTGCGGCCGCGGAAGGCCTCCGACACCAGCGTGACACGAAAGTGACCGCCGCCGCGCGCGCCGGGGTGGCCGGCGTGGCGCGCGCTGTCGTCGACTATCTCGAGCGAGGCGGGTGCGAGGGCGCGCTCGAGCGCGCTGCGCAGCTGCGCCATCACTGACTCATCCATGGGGAGTTCCCGGTTCGGCGCGCAGCGTCTGCGGGCGGGTGCTGAGCCACAGCACCTGCAGTGCGACGAAGACGAAGGTGAGGAGCGTCAGTCCGAACATCTTGAAGTTGACCCAGGCGCGCTCGCTGGCGTAATGCGCCACCGCGAGGTTGAGCGCGCCGAGCGCGGCATAGAACGCCGCCGACCACAGGTTGAGCCGCCGCCACAGCGGCTCGCCCACCTGCAGCCGTTCCTCGAGCGCCGCGCCGAGCAGGCGCTGCGTGAGGGTGCGCTCGCCGATCCAGAAGCTCGCGATGAAGGCGCCGCTCACCGCCCAGAAGAGCAGGGTCGGCTTCCACTGGATGAAGAGGCGATTGTGCAGCAGCAGCGTCGCCGCGCCCAGAATCAGCACCAGCATCGCAGACAGCGCATGCAGCGGCGGGACGCGCCGTTGCCGCAACCAGTCGAGGGCGAGCAGCGCCACCATCGCCGCCATGAGCACCGCGGTGGCCACGTACAGGCCGCGCAGACGATAGGTCACGAAGAACGCCACGAGCGGCGCCAAGCCGGTAAGAGCCTGCATGGGAGCGGTGCGCGAGGTCCTTGAGTCGAGGGTGTACGCGGCAAACGGCCGCGTATATTGTCACGCGCCGCGCGTAACTTCCATTGGCACCGGGTCTTGGCCGAGTACTTGAAGTTGCACCCCGTTGATCCGCAGCTGCGCCTCATCCGCCGCGCGGCGGACCTGGTGCGCGCCGGAGGCGTCATTGCCTATCCGACCGATTCCTGTTACGCGCTCGGCTGGCACATCGGTGACAAGGGCGCACTGGAACGCGTGCGCCGCATCCGCCAGGCCGACCGTCATCATCACTTCACGCTGGTGTGCGCGAATCTCGCGGAGGTCGGGCGTTTCGCGCGCCTCGACACCTGGCAGTTCCGCATCCTGCGCGCCTGCCTGCCCGGCCCGTACACCTTCCTGCTGCGCGCCACGCGCGAGACGCCGCGACGCCTGCAGCACGCGCGACGGCGCACCATCGGCGTGCGCATCCCCGATCACCCGGTGCCGCGCCTGCTGCTGGCCGAGCTGGGCGAGCCGCTGATGAGCTCGACGCTGCTGCTGGCTTCCGATCCGCAGCCCCTGACCGAAGGACGCGAGATCCTGGCGCGACTCGAGCACGAGATCGATGCGGTTCTCGATGGCGGTGACTGCGGCATCGAGCCGACGACCGTGGTCGATCTGTCGGTAACGCCGCCGGTGATCGTACGCAAGGGCAAGGGCGATCTCGGCCCGATCACGGGGCGTGCGCTATAATTCAGCTCGTGAGCCACAGCCGCCGCGCATCCGCTCCCGCACCCGCAGGCCCGCTGCGGCGAGGCACGTGAGTTCGCCGGCGCCGGCGCGCCGCGTCCTGTCTGGCATGCGGCCGACCGGGCGGCTGCACCTCGGCAACTATCACGGCGCGCTGCGCAACTGGGTGGAGCTGCAGTATCAGTACGAGTGCTTCTTCTTCGTGGCCGACTGGCACATGCTCACGACCGGCTACGACGAGACCGCGCACCTGCAGGAGCACGTGCACGACGTGCTCATCGACTGGCTGGCGGCCGGCCTCAATCCCGGGGTCGCGACGCTGTTCATCCAGTCGCACGTGCCCGAGCACGCGGAGCTGCACCTGCTGCTGTCGATGATCACTCCGCTCGGCTGGCTCGAGCGCGTACCCAGTTACAAGGATCAGCAGGAGCAGCTGAAGGAGAAGGATCTCGCGACTTACGGCTTCCTCGGCTACCCGCTGCTGCAGAGCGCCGACATCCTGGTGTACCGCGCCGCCTACGTGCCGGTGGGCGAGGACCAGGTGGCGCACGTGGAGCTCAGCCGCGAAACCGCGCGGCGCTTCAACCACCTCTACGGTCGTGAGCCGGACTTCGAGGCGAAGGCGGAGCGCGCCGTGAAAAGCCTCGGGGGACGCAACACCACCGCCTACCGGCAACTGCGCCGCAAGTTCCAGGAGACCGGCGAACGGGAAGCGCTGCAGCGCGCCCAGGCGCTGGTGCAGAGCAACAACCGCATCACGGTGGCCGATCGCGAGCGGCTGCTGGGGTTTCTCGAAGGCACCGGAGTGACGATCCTGCCCGAGCCGCAGGCGATGCTCACCGCGGCGCCGAAGGTCCCGGGGCTCGACGGGCGCAAGATGTCCAAGTCCTACGGCAACACCATCGGGCTGCGCGAGGAGCCCGATCAGGTCGTGCAGAAGCTGCGTGCCATGAAGACCGATCCGGCACGCGTGCGGCGCACCGACCCGGGCGACCCGGAAAAGTGTCCGGTGTGGGACCTGCACAAGATCTACTCCGACGAGGCCACGCGCAAGTGGGTGAACGAGGGTTGCCGCAGCGCCGGCATCGGTTGCCTGGACTGCAAGCAGCCGCTGATCGACAAGATCGTGGAGGAGATCGGCGGCATGCGCCGGCGCGCCCAGGAGTTCGAGGACAACCCGGAGCTGGTGCGCGGCATCGTCGCCGAGGGCGCCGACAAGGCGCGCGAGGTCGCGCGCCAGACGCTCGACGAAGTGCGGCGCACCATGCATCTGCGCCCCGACTGAGGGCGCAGGTGCCGGAACACGCATGAAGCACAAACCGCAACTGAAGATCGTGGTCACCAACGCGCCGCCGCCTGCCGCGGAGCCGCCGCCGCCTGCCGCGGAGCCGCCGCCGCAGCAGGTGGAGATGCCGTTCGCGGTCGTGAACGGGGAGCCGATCTCGCAGCTGCCGCGCGACCTGTACATTCCGCCGCAGGCCCTGGAGGTGTTTCTCGAGGCCTTCGAAGGCCCGCTCGATCTGCTGCTGTACCTCATCCGGCGGCAGAACCTGAACATTCTCGACATCCCGCTGGCGGAGATCACGCGCCAGTACATGCAGTACATCGAACTCATGCAGGGCCTGCAGCTGGAGCTGGCGGGAGAGTATCTGGTGATGGCGGCGACGCTGGCGGAGATCAAGTCGCGCATGCTGCTGCCGCGGCCCAGGCTCGATGAGGACGCCGAGGAGGACCCGCGCGCGGAGCTGGTGCGGCGGCTGCAGGAGTACGAGCGCTTCAAACGCGCTGCCGCCGGAATCGACGCGCTGCCGCGCCTGGAGCGCGACGTGTGGCCGACTGGAGCGGAGCTCAAGGAACGGCAGCTGCTGCACACGCTGCCGCAGATCGCGTTGCAGGAGATGCTGCTCGCCTTCAAGGATGTCGTGCTGCGTGCGCAGATGTTCGCCCACCACCACATTCAGCGCGAGCGGTTGTCGGTGGGCGAGCGCATGAGCGAGATCCTGGCGCTGCTCGGTGAGCGCGCGGAGTTCGTGCCGTTCCAGCAGCTGTTCCGGCCCGAAGAAGGGCGCATGGGTGTCACCGTGACCTTCGCCGCGATTCTCGAGCTCATGCGCGAGGGGCTGATCGAGATCGTGCAGGCGCAGGCCTACGCGCCGCTGCACGTGCGCACCGCCGGCGCGGGCCGCATGCTGCGCGTGGTGAGCGACAAAACGGCAGCTGCGGCGCCCGCCCTCGAGAGCGCACCCGACAGCGCTCCGCCCGCACGCACCGATGAGGATCTCGCATGAGTGAGTCATACGTCAGGAACGTCATCGAGGCGGCGCTGCTGGCCGCGGGCACGCCGCTGCCGGTGGCGGAGCTCACACGGCTGTTCGAGGACAGCGCGCGCCCGAGCGCCCAGCAGGTGCGTGCGGCGCTCGCCGCCCTGGCGGCGGAGTACTCGGGGCGCGGCATCGAGCTGAAGGAGACGGCGAGCGGCTTTCGCATCCAGGTGCGGCGCGAGCTGGCGGCGGAGATCTCCCGGCTGTGGCCGGAGCGCACGGCGCGTTACTCGCGGGCGCTGCTCGAGACCCTGGCGCTGATCGCCTACCGCCAGCCGATCACGCGCGCCGAGATCGAGGCGGTGCGCGGGGTGGCCGTCAACCCCAACATCATCAGGACCGTGATCGAACGCAACTGGGTGCGCGTCGTCGGTCACCGCGACGTTCCCGGCCACCCGGAACTGCTGGGCACGACGCGCGAATTCCTCGACTATTTCGGCTTGCAGAGCTTGGATGAGCTGCCGCCGCTCGCCGAGATCAAGGCCATGGGCGACTTCAAACCGGACCCGGCCGCGCCGGGCGGCGCGCCTGCCGAGAGCGCCGACGGCGACGACAGCCCCGAGGACGACGAGCTCTCCGCCGAGGGTGATGGCTCGCGCGAGCTGGTGGCCGGACCGCGCGATCTGGACGATTGATGGCGCGCGGCCCGGCGCGCAGCGGCGGCGGGCGTCGTGCCGGTCCTGGCTCGCGCGGCGCTGCGGCGCGGCCGCGAGCCCCGCTCGGGGGGGGCACGAGCGCCGAGCGGCTGCAGAAGATGCTGGCCCGTGCCGGGCTCGCCTCACGGCGCGAGGCGGAGGCGTGGATCCGTGCCGGCCGCCTCACCGTCAACGGACAGGTGGCGGAGCTCGGCGCGCGGGTCGCTCCCCACGACCAAGTGCGTCTCGACGGGCGTCTGGTGCGCGCGCGCGCCGCCGAGGCGGGGGCGCGGGTATTCCTGTGCCATCGCTCACCGGGCGAGCCCTTGAAGACGCCGGCATTGCCCGCGGCTGAGTCCGGGGCGCGAGCGCCGCGTGCCGCGCTGCTCGAGCGGCTGCCGCGCCGCGCCGGGCGGCGCTTCATCGCGGTGAGTCCCATGCCGCGCGCGGACGGGGGCCTCGAGCTCGTCAGCTCGGACGGAGAGCTGGCGATGCGGTTGCAGCGCGCGGTGCACGCGCTGCGGAGCGAATTCGGGGTGCGGGTGCGCGGCGAACTGAGCGCCGCGCAGCTCGAAGGCATTCGCGCCGGGGCACTCGACAGCGGCGCACGCCTCACGGTCGAGCGCTGCGAGGCGGCCGGCGGGGAGGCCGCCAACCGCTGGTACACGCTCGGCGTCCATGGCGCGAGCGGCAAGGAGGTGCGGCAGCTGTTCGAGCGTCAGGGTGCGCTCGTCAGCCGCGTGCTGCGTACACAGCTCGGAGCGGTGAGGCTCGAGCGTTCGCTGGCGCGTGGTCAGTTCCGCGCGCTCACTCGGGAGGAGCTGCGCGGGCTGCTGCCGGACTACCCGGCGAGCGGCGGGGGTTGAGCGTCGAAGGATCCACCGCTGACGCCACGGCTCGCCGGACCCAACAGCGCGATGTATGGACCGGTGAGCGCTGCCGGCAAGGGCAGGGTCTCGATGGCCTCCGCCGGATAGGCCTGGCGGCGCATGGCGGTGCGCGCGCGCCCGGGGTTCAGTGTGTTCACGCGTACCCGGCTGATGCCTTCCAGCTCCGCCGACAGCACCTGCGACAGCCCTTCGAGGGCGAACTTGGACACCGCATACGCGCCCCAGTAAGCGCGCCCATGGCGGCCCACGGTGCTGGCGGTGAATAGCACGGAGGCATCCGCGGATTTCTTCAGTGCCGGCAGCAACACCTGCGTCAGCGCAAAGGCGGCGGTCACATTGACGTGCAGCACACGGCACCAGGTGGGCACGTCGTAGTGCTCGATGGGCGAGAGGGTGCCGAGGAGCGCCGCGTTGTGCAGCAGGCCATCGAGGCGCCCGTAGCGCTCGAGCACCGCATCGGCCACCCGGTCGTAGTCCGCGGCCAGCGCCCGCTCCAGGTCGAGCACCGCGATGCTGGCCTCGGGCGCGCCGCTGGCGCCGATCTCGGCGTGCACCGCCTCGAGCTTGCGCTCGTTGCGGCCGATCAGAATGACCGTCGCCTGGTACCGGGCGCAGGCGAGCGCGACCGCGCGGCCGATGCCATCGCTCGCGCCGGTGATGGCGATCACGCGGCCCGCCAGCTCGCCGGCGGCGGGGAGGTGCGTGCGGGGATCGAACGCGGCACTCACGCGACAACGCTCCCTTCAGTCCGCGCGCAGCGCGAAGCGGCCGGCATCGGCCCGACGCGCCGCGCGCCACGCGCGCCAGGCATCGAGGGGCGCGTGATGGTCGCCCGGGATGAGGGCGGCGGGCAAGGCGCGCTGCGCCCGCCGCGAGTGGCCGCAAGCGAGCGCTGCCCAGACCAGCAGGCCCCGCAGCGCAGCCTGCTCGGCAGGCGCCAGCGCGGCGACGCTCGCGGCCAGCGCGGCGCGCGCCTGCCGATGCCGCTCGCGCACCAGCGCGGCAAGGTCCGCCGGCCACGGCGGCTGCGCGAGAGTCTCCGGGGAGGCATGCGCGCGCGCGAGCTCATCGAGTGGCAGCCGCAGGCGGCCGGCGCACGCATCGCGCGCCAGAGCGTTGAGCATCTCGAGCTCGCGCAGCGCCCGGCCGAAGGCGCGGCAGCAGTCGGGGGCGATCCCGGGGAGCGCGAAGCGCATCAGCGGCTCGATGAGCGCCGCGCTCCAGCGCTCGCAATACGCCGTCAGCTCGCGACGGGTGTCGAAGGTGGCCGCCGCCAGATCCCACAGGGCCGTGTCGATGAGTCCGGTGAGTCCGGCGAGGGGCGCGAGACCGCCGGAGGCGAAGCCCGCGGTGAGCGCGCGGGTGAGCGGATGCGCCGGCCGCCCCTGCGCGCAGCGCTCGCACTCATCGCGCCACCAGCCGAGGCGTACGTGCGCGACCTGGTGGTCGAGCCCGGCGCTCAGGCTCGCGGCGATTTCGCTCTCGATGCCGCACAGTGCCGCCAGCAGCGGGCGCTGCGCCGCCGGGAGGTAGAGCGAGACCAGGACGCGTATCGGCGGCCGCTCAGGCCTTGCGGGCATTGCTCGCGCCCGCGGTCCCGGCGGGCGGCTCGACCGCGGCGGGCCGCTCGGCCGCGGTGGGCGGCTCAGCCGCAGTGGGCGGCTCAGCCGCGGTGGGGGCTCCGGGGTTGCGCGCCAGCTGTCCGATCGGCTCGAGCGGCGCGAGCGGCGCGTCTGCGGTCACGCCCAGCTCGCTGAAGCGTCGCGCCTGCGGCAGCACCTGGCGCTCGAGCGAGCCGACGGCCGCGTTGTAGGCTTCGACCGCGGTGGCGAGCCGCTGCCCCATGCGGCCGAGATGTCCGTTGAAGGTTCCGAGGCGCCGGTACAGCTCCTGGCCGAGGTCGCGGATCAGCGCCGCGTTGCGCGCCACGGCCGACTGCCGCCACCCGTAGGCCACGGCCTTGAGGAGCGCGATGAGGGTCGAGGGCGTGGCGATGATCACGCTCTGGCCGAGCGCGGTCTCGAGCAGCTCCGGCCGCTCCGCGAGCGCGGCGGAGAGAAACTGATCGCCGGGCAGGAACAGCACCGCAAACTCCGGGCTGCGCTCGAACTGGGTCCAGTAACTCTTGGAGGCAAGCTCGCGCACGCGCGTCTCGACCTGCTGGGCGTGTCGCCTGAGCGAGAGCTGGCGCTCCTCGTCCGTCGAGGCGTCGAGGGAGGCGAGATAGGCGTCGAGCGGCGTCTTGGCGTCGATAACCAGATCGCGCGCATCGGGCATGTGCACGACCAGATCCGGGCGCAGCGCGCCTTCCTCGCCAACCAGCTGCAGCTGCTCGGTGAAGTCGCAGTGCTCGCTGAGGCCGGCAAGCTCCACCAGGCGGCGCAGCGTGAGCTCGCCCCAGCGACCGCGCACCTCCGGGCGGCGCAGCGCGGTGACCAGATTGCGCGTCTCGCGCTGCAGCTGCGCCTGGCCGCCGGCGAGCGTCTCGATCTGGGTGCGCAGGGTGGCGAAGGCGTCGCGGCGCTCGCGCTCGAGCGCCTGCACCTGCGCCTCGGTGCGCTCGAGCGCGGCGCGCAGCGGCTCCACCAGCTGCGCGATGGCCTGCTCGCGCTCCTTGAGTGCGCCCTGGGCGAGGACCTGGTCGCGCCCGAGGGCCTCGCGCGCGAGACGCAGGAACAGCTCGCTGTTGGTCCGCAGCGTCTCGCCGGCGAGCGAATCGAACGCGGCCCGCAGGCGCATTTCGGACTGCTCCAGGAGCTTCAGGCGGTCCGCGTCCTGCAGGGCGCTCGATTCCAGGCGCACCTGCGCGGCGGCCAGCTCGATGCGCAGCGTCTCGATGCGCCGCACGGCGCGCAGCTGCGTGAACAGCACGCCGAGCACCGCGCCGGTGGCGAGCGCGGCCCCGGCGACGATGAAAATGACCAGCGTGCTCATCGCTGGAAATGCGCCAGGTAGTTCACGGCGACGTCGCGCGTGAGCGCCACGTGCCCGGTGAAGGGGTTGAGCTCGATGCCCGCGAGGGTCTCGAGGGTGAGCCCCGCGGCGCGCGCCCAGCGCGCCAGCTCCGAAGGCAGGATGAGCCGCTCATACTCGTGCGTGCCGCGCGGGATCAAATTGAGGAGGTATTCCGCGCCGACAATCGCCAGCAGGAAGGATCTGAGATTGCGGTTGATGGTCGAGACGAACAGCGCGCCGCCGGGCCGCAGCGCTCGCGCGAGGGTCGCCGTCATGGCGGCGGGCTGGGGAACGTGCTCGAGCATCTCCATGCAGGTGACCACATCGAAGGCGGCCGGTTCGGCCGCCGCCACCTCCTCCGCGGCGGCCAGGCGGTAATCCACCGCGAGCGCGGATTCGGCGGCGTGCAGGCGCGCGACCTCGATCATGCCGGGCGCGAGATCGATGGCGGTGACGCGCGCCCCGGCGCGCGCCAGTGCCTCGGCCAGCAGGCCCCCGCCGCAGCCCACGTCCAGTACACGCCTGCCCGCGAGCGCCGTGCGCTCCGCGATGAACTGCGTGCGCAGCGGATTCAACAGGTGCAGGGGACGAAATTCCCCGTGGCTGTCCCAGAACGCCGACGCGCTGGCCTCGAACCTCGCCAGTTCTGCGCTATCGGCGTTCACGCGGCCTCCATCCGTACGCGCTGTGCCCAGCGGGCGGGGAGAGCGGCCAGCTCCTCCTCGTCGAGCGCCACCAGGCGCGCACCGCTCACGGCGGGACGCCCTGCGGTCCACACATCGCTCACCTGGCTGCGCGTAACGCCAAAGGTAACGGCGTCCGCAATGGCCGCGGCCGGCTGGCCGCCGAGCGCGCCGAGATCGATGCACATGAGATCGGCGGCCTTGCCAGGCTCGATCGATCCGATCTGTGCCGAGAGTCCCAGCACCGTGGCGCCGCCGAGCGTCGCCATGCGCAGCACCTCCCCGGCCGTGAGCCCGGAATGCAGCGCCGCAGCGCGCGCCTCCGCCAGCAGGTCGAGCGCGCCGGCGGCGACCGGGCTGTCGGTGCCGAGGCCAGTGCGGTTGCCCTCGAGCGCCGCTACCGGCGCGGGTGCCCCGAGGCGCAGATCCGCCTGCGGGCAGGCGATGAGGCTGGCGCCGTGGCGGGCCAGCAATTCCAGATCCGCGCCGTCGCAGCTACCGGCGCCGATCGCGCTGAATCCCGGGCGCAGCAGGCCGAGCGCGTGGAGCTGGCGCAGCGGCCGCTCATAGCGCGGCGCGCGCGCGCTGTCCTGCACGCCGGCGCCGGCGAGCGCGCGGGCGGGGAGCGCCGCGCCGTCCGCGGATTGCGCTGCTTCCGCAAGCTCCGCCAGGTGCACGGCGATGCGGGCGTCGAGCTCATCCGCCACGCGCCGCACGCGCGTGAGCAGTGCCTCGCTCATGCCGTGCACCGGCAGCGGCGCGAAATACAGGCTGATGCGTGAATCGGAAGCGTACTCGTCCCAGAGTCGCTCGGCCCTGGCGAGGTGCGCGGTCGCGCTCTCGGCCCAGGGCGTGGGATTGTCCGCGACCGGCAGACCGATGGCCGCGCGCATGTGGGCCGCGGCGGCGGCGCGCGCGGCTTCCTCCGGAAACAGGCTCAGGTCCGCGAAGCAGGTGATCCCGGCACGCAGCATCTCGGCCACCCCCAGGCGGGTGCCGTCGCGCACGAAATCCGCGCTCAGGCAGCGCTGCTCCACCGGAGCGAGGATCTCGCTCAGCCAGCGCGAGCGCGGGCCGCGCACCGGCAAGCCGCGCAGCAGCGTGTGACAGGCGCGCGTGTGGGCATTCACCAGGCCCGGCAGCAGCGCATGCCGCTCGCGTACCACGCGCTCGCGGCTCTCGAAGCGCTCGCGCAGCTGCGCCGTGGGACCGAAGGCCACGATGCGTCCGGCGGCCACCGCCACCGCGTGATCGGCGCGCGCGGTGTTGGCGGGCGCGATCGGCAGCAGCCAGCGGGCCTCGATCAGCAGGTCTGCGCGTTCTCTGATGGCTTCGCCCGGGGGCATCGTTTTCGCAGTATATCGGTGCATGCCCGGGCTTAGAATGTGGGTCGCGTGGTTCCACGCAACGCAAGGAGCACACCATGCCCAAGTACCTCATCGAAGCAGCCTATTCGGCCGAAGGCCTGCGCGGTCTGCAGAAAGACAAGGCGTCCGGTCGCAAGCAGGCAGTCATCAAGGCTGTGGAGAGCCTCGAAGGGAAGGTCGACGCCTTCTACTTCGCGCTGGGTGAGAAGGATGTCGTCGTCATTGCAGAGCTGCCCGACGCCGTCAGCGCCGCGGCGCTTTCTCTGGCGGTATCGGCTACCGGCCTCGCCAGAACCAGCACCACCGCACTCCTCAGCGTCGAGGAGACCGATCGCGCGCTGGCGAAGAGGCTCACTTATCGAGCCCCCGGCGCTTAAGTGACGAACGCCCGCCGCCTGCGGGCGCTGCAGCCCCGCAGGCGGCGGTTGCCCTGCTCGAGGCGGTGCCCGCAAGTGCGCCTGCGACGCGGGTCGCAAGGGCGCCCCGTGATAGAATTAGCGTTTTATTTCGACGCCCGGCCGGCGTTACGGACTGCGCTCTTCCATGGCCGATATCGCCCGCGAAATCCTCTCGGTCAGTCTCGAAGACGAGATGCGGCAGTCCTATCTCGACTATGCAATGAGCGTGATCGTCGGGCGGGCACTGCCGGACGTGCGCGACGGCCTCAAGCCCGTGCACCGCCGCGTGCTGCATGCCATGCGCGAGCTCGGCAACGACTGGAACAAGGCCTACAAGAAGTCCGCGCGCGTGGTGGGGGACGTGATCGGCAAGTACCATCCGCACGGCGACACCGCCGTCTACGACACCATCGTGCGCATGGCACAGCCGTTTTCCATGCGCTACCTGCTGGTCGACGGCCAGGGAAATTTCGGCTCCGTGGACGGCGATATGCCGGCCGCCATGCGCTACACGGAAGTGCGCATGTCGCGCATCGCGCACGAGCTGCTGGCGGACATCGACAAGGAGACCGTCGATTTCACGCCCAACTACGACGAGTCCGAGCTCGAGCCCTCGGTGCTGCCGACGCGCGTGCCGAACCTGCTGGTGAACGGGCAGACCGGCATCGCCGTCGGCATGGCGACCAACATCCCGCCGCACAACCTCACCGAGACCGTCAACGCGTGCATCGCGCTGCTGGATGATCCGGCGCTGCCGCTGGCAGCGTTGATGCAGCACGTGCCGGGGCCGGACTTCCCCACCGGCGGCATCATCAACGGCGCGCAGGAGATCGCCACCGCCTACCGCACCGGCCGCGGCCGCCTGTCGGTGCGCGCGCGTGTCAGCATCGAGGAGGTCGGCAAGGGCGATCGCCAGGCGATCGTGGTCACCGAGCTCCCCTTCCAGGTCAACAAGGCGCGCCTCATCGAGCGCATCGCCCAGCTGGTGCGCGAGAAGCTGATCGACGGGATCGCCGGCGACGGCCTGCGTGACGAGTCCGACAAGGACGGCATGCGCGTGGTCATCGAGCTCAAGCGCGGCGAGGTCACCGAGATCGTGCTCAACAACCTGTATGCGCAGACGCCGATGGAGACGGTGTTCGGCATCAACATGGTGGCGCTGCAGGACGGGCAGCCGAAGCTGATGTCGCTGAAGGAGATGCTGGAGGCTTTCATCCGGCACCGCCGCGAAGTCGTCACGCGGCGCACCATCTACGATCTCGCCAAGGCGCGCGAGCGGGCGCATATCCTCGAAGGGCTGGCCGTGGCGCTCGCCAACATCGATGCGGTGATTGCGCTCATCAAGGCCGCGCCCTCGCCCCCCGAGGCACGCACGGCGCTGCAGGCGCGCGCCTGGCCGCCGGGCGTGGTCACGGGGCTCCTGGAGCACGCCGGCGCCATTTCCACCCGACCGCAGGAGCTGCCCGCCGAACTGGGCCTGGGCGGCGGGGCTTATCGGCTGTCGGAAGCGCAGGCGCAGGCCATTCTGGACATGCGCCTGCATCGGCTCACGGGACTTGAGCAGGACAAGATCGTCGCCGAGTACCGCGAGCTGCTCGAGAGTATCCGCGACCTGAGCGACATTCTCGCCCGCGCCGAGCGGCTCACGCAGGTGGTGCGCGCCGAGCTGCTCGAGATCCGCGCGGCGTATGGCGATGCGCGCCGTACCGAGATCAACCGCGATCATCTGGATCTAACCACCGAGGACCTGATCGAGCCGCAGGACGTGGTGGTGACGCTGTCGCACGCCGGTTACGCCAAGAGCCAGCCGCTCACCGAGTACCAGACGCAGCGTCGCGGCGGACGCGGCAAGACCGCCACCGCGGTCAAGGACGAGGACTTCGTCGAGAAGCTGTTCGTCGCGCATACGCACGACACCGTGTTGTGCTTTTCCAACCGCGGCAAGGTGTACTGGCTCAAGGTGTACGAGCTGCCACAGGCCGGGCGCGGCGCGCGCGGCAAGCCGATGGTGAACCTGCTGCCGCTCGAGGAAGGCGAGAAGATCAACGCCCTGTTGCCGGTGAAGCAGTACGACGAACAGCACTTCGTGTTCATGGCCACGCGCGCCGGCACGGTGAAGAAGACTCCGCTCGCGGCGTTCTCGAGGCCGCGTTCCACCGGGATCATCGCGGTCGATCTGCACGACAACGATCAGCTCGTCGGCGTGGCGCTCACCGACGGTGAGCGCGAGATCATGCTGGTATCGAGCGGCGGCAAGGCGATCCGCTTCCACGAGGGCGAAGTGCGCTACATGGGGCGCGAGGCGGCCGGAGTGCGCGGCATCCGTCTGGGGGACGGTCAGGACCTGATCGCGCTGATCGTGGTGGGTGACGGGCAGGTGCTGACCGCCTCCGCGGCGGGCTACGGCAAGCGCACGCCGCTGGAGGAATTTCCGTCGCACGGGCGTGGCGGGCAGGGCGTGATCGCGCTGCAGACATCGGACCGCAATGGCGTCACGGTGGCGGCGCTGCAGGTGATGCCGGGGCAGGAGATCATGCTCATCAGCTCCAGCGGTACGCTGGTGCGCACCACGGTGGATGAGATCTCCGTGCAGGGACGCAACACCCAGGGGGTACGGCTCATCCGGCTCGAGGAGGGAGAGCGGCTGGTCGGCATCGGGCGCGTCGAGAGCCTGGATACCGGCGAGGAGGAGCCCCTCGCCGAGCGTGGACCGCAGGCCGGCGCGGGCGAGCCGGCCGCAGAGACCTAGGCTTGCGCGTATTCAATTTCGCTGCGGGGCCGGCCACGCTGCCCGTGGAAGTCCTCGAACAGGTCCGCGAGGAGCTGACCGACTGGCAGCGCTGCGGCATGTCGGTGATGGAAGTGAGCCATCGCAGCAAGGCCTTCATCGCCGTGGCACAGGAAGCCGAGCAACTGCTGCGCGAGCTGCTGGCGGTTCCCGCGCACTACAGAGTGCTGTTCCTGCAGGGTGGTGCAACCGGCCAGTTCGCCGCCATCCCGATGAACATTGCGCGTGCCGACTCCACGGTCGATTACCTGAATACCGGCGCGTGGTCGAAGAAAGCGCTCGCCGAGGCCCGGCGCCTGACGGGCAAGGTCAACATCGCCGCCGATGAGGCGGCCTCGAACTACACCACCGTGCCGGCGGCGGACGCGCTCAGCTTGAGTGCGCAGGCGGCTTACGTGCATTACACGCCCAACGAGACCATCGGCGGGGTGGAGTTTCCGTACGTCCCCGACACCGCGGGGGTGCCGCTGGTGGCCGACATGTCCTCGACCATTCTGTCGCGACCGCTCGCGGTCTCGAAGTTTGCCCTCATCTACGCGGGTGCCCAGAAGAACATCGGCCCCGCGGGACTGGTGGTGGTCATCGTGCATCAGGACCTCACGGGCAAGGCGCGCCCGGGCACGCCGGCGGTGTGGGACTACAAGGCGATGGCCGATGAGGGCTCGATGGTGAACACCCCGCCGACCTTCGCCTGGTATTGCGCGGGGCTGGTGTTTCGCTGGCTGAAGGCCCAGGGGGGCCTCGCGGCGCTGGCCGAGCGCAACCGTGCCAAGGCGCAACTGCTGTACGGCACGATCGACGCCTCCGGCTTTTACGCCAACCCGGTGGCGCTGTCCTGCCGCTCGTGGATGAACGTGCCGTTCACGCTCGCGGCGCCGCAGCTCGAGCGCGCCTTTCTCGGCGCGGCGCACGAGGCCGGGCTGACCGGCCTCGAAGGTCACCGCTCCGTGGGCGGCATGCGCGCGAGTCTCTACAACGCCATGCCGCTCGCCGGGGTGCAGGCGCTGGTGGCTTTCATGAAGGAATTCGAGCGCCGCCACGGTTGAGCGCGCATGATCTATCGCATTCTCACCCTCAACGACATCAGCCCCCGGGGCCTGGCGCGCCTGCCGCGCGAGCGCTACGAAGTGGGCGCCGCGGTGACGCGCCCGGACGCCATCCTGGTGCGCTCGGCGGACCTGCACGGCTTCGAGGTTGCACCCGGCGTGCGCGCCATCGGCCGCGCCGGAGCGGGTGTCAACAACATCCCGGTCGCGGACATGAGCCGGCGCGGCATTCCGGTGTTCAACACCCCGGGCGCCAACGCCAACGCGGTCAAGGAGCTGGTGCTGGCGGGACTGCTGCTGGCGGCGCGCAACATCGGGCCGGCGTGGCTGTTCGCCCGCCAACTGGCGGGCGATGACGAGGCCATCGAGGCGGCGGTCGAGGAGGGCAAGAAGAACTTCGTGGGCTTCGAGCTGCCCGGACGCACGCTCGCAGTCGTGGGCCTGGGCGCCATCGGCGTCGAGGTGGCCAACTCCGCTCTGGCGCTGGGGATGAGGGTGCTCGGCTACGACCCGCAGCTCACGGTGCAGCGCGCCTGGCAGCTGTCCTCGAGCGTCGAGCAGGCGTTGTCGCTCGAGGACCTGTTCACGCGCGCGGATGCGATCACGGTGCACGTGCCGCTGAACGAGCACACCCAGGCACTGGTGAACGGTGCGCGTCTTGCGCTCGCCAAGCCCGACGCCACCCTGCTCAACTTCGCGCGCGCCGCCATCGTCGACACCCCGGCGGTGCTGGCGGCCCTCGATGCCGGCCGTCTGCACGCCTACGTGTGCGACTTCCCCAGCCGCGCGCTCAAGGATCACCCGCGGGTGGTGGCCCTGCCGCACCTCGGCGCCTCCACCGGCGAGGCCGAGGAGAACTGCGCCGTCATGGTCGCGGACCAGGTGCGCGACTTCCTCGAGAACGGCAACATCCGCAACAGCGTCAACTACCCCGAGGCGGTGCTGCCGCGGGTGCCGAACACCACGCGCCTGAGCGTCGCCAACCGGAACGTGCCCAACATGGTGGGCCAGATTTCCACCTGCCTCGCCGGCCGCGGGATCAACATCGCCGACCTGCTGAACAAGTCGCGCGGCGAATTCGCCTACACGCTCATCGACGCCGACGGCGCCGTCGGCGAGGACCTGCTGGCGAGCATCCGCGCCATCGGCGGCGTGCTGTCGGCGCGCATCGTGTGACGGCAGCAACCTTGGGAACGCCCGTCCATGACCCGTAGGAACGGCAAAGCGGCGCGCGCCGTGGGACGACGTGTCCGCGCGGCGGCCGCGCCGCGCGCGCCCGCGGGCGCGCCGGCAACGGCGCCGCAGCCGCTGGACCTGGAGCAGGTGCGCGCCCGCATCGACGCGGTCGATGAGCAGATTCACGGGCTGATCAACGAACGCGCGCGCCTCGCGCAGCAGGTGGGGATTTCCAAGAGCAGCGACGGCCGCACGGTGGATTTCTATCGCCCGGAGCGCGAGGCGCAGGTGCTGCGGCTGGCGCGGGCGCGCAACGCGGGACCGTTGCGCGACGCGGAGGTGCTGCGGCTGTTCCGCGAGATCATGTCGGCGTGTCTCGCGCAGCAGGAGCCGCTCAAAGTGGCGTTCCTCGGTCCCGAAGGCACCTTCACGCAAACCGCGGTGCTCAATCATTTCGGGCACTCGGTGCGCGCCCTGCCGCTCGCCTCGATCGATGAGGTGTTTCACGAGGTGGAGGCGGCGAGCGCCGATTTCGGGGTCGTGCCCATCGAGAACTCCACCGAAGGCACGGTCAACCACACGCTGGACCGCTTCCTCACCTCGCCGCTGAAGATCTGCGGCGAGGTGGAGCTGCGCGTGCGCCATCACCTCATGGGCGCCATGAGCGCGCTGGCGCGCATCGAGCGCGTCTGCTCGCACCCGCAGTCACTCGGCCAGTGCCGGCAATGGCTCGAGGAGCATCTGCCGGGTGTCGAGCAGGTGCCGGTATCGAGCAACGCGGAAGGCGCACGGCGCGCGCGCGACGAGAAGGGCAGCGCGGCGATCGCCGGCGAGACCGCCGCAGAGGTCTACGGCCTCAGGATCCTGGCCGCGGAGATCGAGGATCGCGCCGACAACACCACGCGCTTTCTGGTGCTCGGGCGCAAGCTCTTCGCGCCCAGCGGCGAGGATCGCACCACGCTGCTGGTGTCCGTGAGCCACACCGATGCGCCCGGGGCGCTGTACCGGCTGCTCGAGCCGCTGGCGCGCCACCGTGTGTCCCTGACGCGCATCGAATCGCGGCCCTCGAGGCGGCGCAAGTGGGATTACGTGTTCTTCATGGATCTCGAGGGCCACGCCGACGAGCCCCACGTCGAGCGGGCGCTGGCGGCGCTGAAAAAGCGCGCCTCGCTGTTTCGCGTGCTCGGCTCCTATCCGCGGGCGGTGCAATGAGGGAGTCCGGCGGCGCGCGTTATCGCATCCGCCCCGGCGGCAGCCTCAAGGGCACGCTCACGGTGCCGGGCGACAAGTCGATCTCGCACCGCGCGCTCATGCTCGGTGCGCTCGCCGAGGGCGACACGCACATCAGTGGCTTTCTGGCCGGCGAGGATTGCCTCGCCACGGCACGGGCGCTGCAGGGACTGGGAGTGCACATCGAGGGGCCGCGGGACACGCAGGTGCAGGTGCGCGGGGTGGGCGCACACGGCCTCGCGGCGCCGCGCGCGCCGCTCGACATGGGCAATGCCGGCACCGCCATGCGCCTGATGATGGGCCTGCTGGCGCCGCAGAGATTCGACTCGACGCTCATCGGCGACGAGTCGCTCATGCGCCGGCCGATGGAGCGCGTCGCCGTGCCGCTGCAGATGATGGGAGCGCGCATCCATACCCACCAGGGCCGCCCGCCGGTGGAGATCCGCGGCACGCCGCATCTGCGGGCCATTCACTACCGCCTGCCGGTGGCGAGCGCGCAGGTGAAATCCGCGATCCTGCTGGCCGGTCTCGCGGCGAGCGGGCGCACGCACCTGACCGAGCCGGCGCCGTCGCGCGATCACACCGAGCGCATGCTCGGCGCCTTCGGGGTGCAGCTGTCGCACGAGGGGCGCGCCATCGCGATGGAAGGCGGGCAGACCCTGCACGGGACGCGGGTAGCGGTGCCGGCGGACTTCTCCTCGGCGGCGTTTTTCCTGGTGGCGGGGTGCCTCGCGGCCGACCGCCCGCTCACCCTGGTCAACGTCGGCGTGAACCCCACGCGGACCGGTCTCATCGAGCTGCTGCGGCGCATGGGAGCGGACATCCGCCTGCATCCTCGCGCCGCGCCAGGGGGCCCGCACCTCGAGCCGGTCGCCGACATCGAGGTTCACCGCAGCGCCCTGCACGGCATCACGGTGCCCGAGGCGCTCATTGCGACCTCGATCGATGAGTTTCCGGTGTTCTTCATCGCCGCGGCGTGCGCGAGCGGCGAGACCCTGGTTCGCGGGGCACTGGAGCTGCGCGTCAAGGAAAGTGACCGGCTCGCCGCCATGGCCGCGGGGCTGGACCAGCTCGGCGTCGAGCACCAGCTGCTGCCGGATGGCCTGTGGATCCGCGGCGCGGAGGCGCTCACCGGCGGCACGATCGACAGCTGCGGCGATCACCGCATCGCCATGGCGTTCGCAGTGGCGGCGCTGCGGGCGCGCGCGCCCATCGAGATCCGGGACGTCGCCAACGTGGCAACTTCGTTTCCCGGGTTCGTGGGCACGGCGCGTGCCGCCGGCTTGGACCTCGAAGCGCTCTGACGGAAACCGATCCGCATGGCCCGACGCAGCGCCTCTCCCATCGTCACCATCGACGGCCCGAGTGGCTCGGGCAAGGGCACCATCAGCCGCGCGGTCGCACGGCATGTCGGCTGGCATCTGCTCGACAGCGGCGCGCTCTATCGCCTGGTGGCGCTCGCCGGGCTTGCCGCGGGTGCGGCGAGCGAGGACCAGCAGCGGCACGCCGAGCTGGCCGCGCGCATGGATGTCAGCTTCGGTTCCGACCCGGGAGGTGGCG
The DNA here is from genome assembly GCA_005878095.1 of Gammaproteobacteria bacterium. Taxonomy (GTDB): domain Bacteria; phylum Pseudomonadota; class Gammaproteobacteria; order Steroidobacterales; family Steroidobacteraceae; genus 13-2-20CM-66-19. Next base: position 56,499 of record VBNH01000043.1, read on the forward strand.
AGCGCGTCTGGCTCGACGGGCGGGACGTGACCGGGGAGATCCGCTCCGAAGCCGCGGGCCAGGGAGCCTCACGGGTGGCCGCCTGGCCTGGGGTGCGCGCCGCGTTGCTCGAGCGTCAAAGGGCCTTCGCGCGGCCCCCCGGACTGGTGGCCGACGGCCGGGATATGGGCACCGTGGTGTTCCCCGGGGCGGACCTGAAAATATTCCTGACCGCCACCCCCGAGGAGAGGGCCCTGCGCCGCCATAAGCAGTTGAAAGACAAGGGTTCCGATGTTAGCCTTCCCGCCCTTTCGCGCGAGATAGCCGAGCGGGACTTGAGGGATCAGACCCGTCAGATCGCCCCGTTGCGGCCTGCGCCCGATGCCTGTCTGATCGACTCGACCCGGCTCGAGGTCGGGGCGGTGGTGGCACGGGTGCTGGAACTGATGGCCGCTCGTCGCTTGTGGCGCTGAAGCCGCTCGTCGCGCTACGCACGAAAGGTGATTCAAGGTTGGCACGCGCAGGATGCGGGTGCCTGGTGGGTTTTTCCTGGGCCGCAGGATGAGGGTCCAAGCAGGCACGCCGTTAGCGCGTGCAAAGTGAAGGTATGACAGAAAGTTTCGCCCAGCTCTTCGAGCAGAGTCTCGCCAATCAGCGCATCCGCCCGGGGATGATCCTTACCGGGCTCGTCATCGACGTCACCACGGACGTCGTCATCGTCAACGTAGGCCTCAAGTCCGAGGCCGTGATTCCCCTCGAGCAGTTCAAGAACGAACGCGGCGAGGTGGAGGTCAAGGCCGGCGACCAAGTCGAGGTCGCGCTCGATTCGGTCGAGGACGGTACCGGCGAGACGCGCCTGTCGCGCGAGAAGGCCAAGCGCGCACGCACCTGGACCCGCCTCGAGGAGGCATTCAACAAGTCCGAGATCGTGACCGGCGTCATCACGGGGCGCGTCAAGGGCGGCTTCACGGTTGAGATCGAGAACGTGCGGGCGTTCCTGCCGGGGTCGCTGGTGGACGTGCGCCCGGTGCGCGACACCTCCTATCTGGAAGGCAAGCCGCTCGAGTTCAAGGTCATCAAGCTCGACCAGAAGCGCAACAACGTCGTGGTGTCGCGCCGCGCCGTGGTCGAGCAGGAGTTTTCCGCCGAGCGCAGCGCGCTCATGGAGAACCTGCAGGAAGGCGCGGTGGTGCGCGGCACGGTCAAGAACCTCACCGACTACGGCGCGTTCGTCGATCTGGGCGGGATCGACGGCCTGCTGCACATCACCGACATGGCGTGGAAGCGCGTCAAGCATCCTTCCGAGGTCGTCAAGGTGGGCGACGAGGTCGAGGTGCGCATTCTCAAGTTCGACCGCGAGCGCTCGCGCGTGAGCCTGGGGCTCAAGCAGCTGGGCGCGGATCCGTGGCAGAACATCGCGCGCCGCTACCCGCCGAGTACCCGCGTGTTCGGCAAGGTCACCAACATCGCCGACTACGGCGCGTTCGTGGAAATCGAGGACGGCGTCGAGGGCCTGGTGCACGTCTCGGAGATGGACTGGACCAACAAGAACGTAAATCCCGCCAAGGTGGTGCACACCGGGCAGGAAGTCGAGGTGATGGTGCTCGACGTGGACGAGGAACGGCGCCGCATATCGCTCGGTCTCAAGCAGTGCCAGGCCAACCCGTGGAAGGAGTTCGCCGAGAACTACAACAAGGGCGACAAGGTGGCGGGCCAGATCAAGTCGATCACCGACTTCGGCATCTTCATAGGTCTGCAGGGCAACATCGACGGGCTGGTGCACCTGTCGGATATCTCCTGGGACCAGCCGGGCGAAGAGGCGGTGCGCAACTACCAGAAGGGCCAGCAGCTCGAGGCCATGGTGCTGTCGATCGACCCGGAGCGCGAGCGCATCTCGCTCGGCATCAAACAGCTGGCGAAGGATCCGTTCTCCGCCTATATCGCCGACAACCCCAAGGGCACGATCGTCAAGGGTGTGGTGAAGGAGGTCGACGTCCGCGGCGCGGTCATCGATCTGGGCAACGGCGTCGAGGGCCAGCTGCGCGCCTCCGAGCTCGGCCGTGAGCGGGTGGAGGACGCCCGCGCGGTGCTCAAGGTGGGCGATGAGGTCGAGGCGAAGTTCACCGGTGTCGACCGCAAGTCGCGCACCATCTCGCTGTCGATCAAGGCCAAGGAGGCTCACGAGGAGGCCGAGGCGGTGCAGAGCTACCGCTCGGAAGCGGCGCCTTCGGGTACCAGCCTCGGGGACCTGCTGAAGGAGCACATCGGTTCCGGAGAGCGCTGAGCGCATGACCAAGTCGGAACTCATCGAGATCATTACCGCCAAGCAGAAGCACCTGCCGGCGAAGGACGTGGAGCTGGCGCTGAAGCAGATTCTGGAGATCATGAGCGATGCGCTCTCGCAGGGGGATCGCATCGAGATCCGCGGCTTCGGCAGCTTCTCGCTGCATTTCCGGCCGCCACGCCAGGGACGCAACCCCAAGACCGGCGAGGCGGTGGCGCTTTCGGGCAAGCACGTCCCGCACTTCAAGCCCGGCAAGGATCTGCGCGAACGGGTGAACGACGGCGCCGACCGGCCGATCCGCGACTGAGCGAGGCGCATCCGCGGCGCGGACCTGATATCGTCAGCCAAGTGTTCGAGCTGCCTCCACTGCTGCTGGCGCTGGCCTTCGTCCTCGTCGGTCTCGCGGCGTATTTTCTCGGCCGCCGTAACGGCGCGGCGCGCACCGTGCGCCTGCCGCGCGACTACTACGTCGGCCTCGACCATCTCATCAACGACCGTTTCGACCACGCCGCGGAGATCTTCGCCCGCATGGCCGAGGCCGACGGCGATGCCGCCGAGATCCAGTTCGCGCTCGGGAGCCTGTTCCGGCGCCGCGGCGAGGTCGATCGCGCGATCGCCATCCATTCGCGCCTGCGCGATCACGGGGGCCCGGGCCTGCGCGACAAGGCGGCGTTCGCCCTGGCGCTGGACTATCAGAGCGCGGGGCTCATGGATCGCGCCGAGCGCGTGCTCGAGGAGCTTGCGGCCTCGCGCGAATATCGTCACGCCGCACTCGACCACCTGGTAGGCATCTACGAGACCCAGGGCGACTGGGCCAAGGCACTCAAGGTGTTTCACGAGCTGCCCCCCGCCGTACAGCTCGAGCGCGGGCGGATCGCGGCCCACTACCTGTGTGAGCTTGCCGAGTACGCCCTGGTACAGGGCGACAGCGAGCGCGCGCGCACGCTGCTGCGCCAGGCGCGCACTCATCAGCCGGCGTTGCCGCGCGCGGACATCCTCGGCGCGCGCATCAGCGAACGGGCGGGCGACGCCGCTGCTGCGCTGCTCCTGTACCTGCACGCGCTGGAGATGTCGCCGGGCCTGGCGCTCGAGATCATTCCCGCGGTGCTCGCCATCGCCCGCCAGACCGGGCGCGCCGATATGTTGACCGAGCTGTGCGCGCGGCTGCGACACAGCGGTCGGGTCACCCCGCGGCAGCTGGCCTGGCTGCTCGCCACGGCGATGCCGCCCGCGGACGTGGCGCGGCTTCCGGGCATCAGCGCGGAGTTCGGCGTGGGCGTGGAGTCGCCTGCCGAGGCAAGCTCGCTCGGCGCACTGCTCACCCGCATCGGCGATGCCGGCGGCCGCTACCAGTGCGATGAGTGCGGGCTCAACAGCGTCGGCTGGTACTGGCGCTGCCCGAAATGCCGTTCCTGGGACAGCATGCGTCCGGCCGTCTTCAAGTGGGCCGAGCGCACCGATCAGACCGCCGCCGCCAGACCTGCGTGAGGCGCGGCCCTGATGAAGGCGCAATGCGCAGCGGCTAGACTTGCCTGCCTAAGGCCGCAGGCCTGTGGAGAATGTGGATGAAGAGCAGCTCGAAGTGGGCCATCCGTACCGCCGTGTTTCCGGTTGCCGGGCGCGGCACGCGCTTTCTGCCCGCGACCAAAGCGAGCCCGAAAGAAATGCTGCCGGTGGTCGACAAGCCACTGATCCAGTACGCGGTAGAGGAAGCCCTCGCCGCGGGCGCACGGCGCCTGGTGTTCATTACCGGCGCCTCCAAGCGGGCCATCGAGGATCACTTCGACTCTGACCAGGAACTCGAGCTGATGCTCCAGCAGCAGGGCAAGAGCGATCTGCTCAACCAGCTGCGCAGCGTGCTGCCCTCGTACGCGTCCTGCATCTACATCCGGCAGCCGGCGCCGTTGGGCCTCGGTCATGCGGTGTTATGCGCCCAGCCGGCGGTGGGCGCCGAGCCCTTCTTCGTGCATCTCGCAGACGATCTGATTCGCAGCGACGTAGCCTGCCTGGCGCAGATGGCGCAGGTCTACGAGGCCAAGCGCGCCAGCGTCCTCGGGGTGCAGGTGGTGCCTCGCCAGGACACCGAGAAGTACGGCATCGTCGCGCTGGAGGCCGACCGCGCGGTGACCAGCCGCGTGCGCAGCATCGTCGAGAAGCCCAAGCCCGCCGTGGCGCCCTCGAACCTTGCCGTGGTCGGCCGTTACGTGCTGGCTCCGGCCATCTTCGAGCACCTGGAGAGGCTGGGCTCCGGCGCCGGTGGCGAGATTCAGCTCACCGACGGCATTGGCGCCCTGATGCGCGAGGAAGCGGTGTACGCCTATCGCTTCACCGGCAAGCGCTATGACTGTGGCAGCAAGCTCGGCTACCTGCAGGCGACGGTCGAATACGCGCTCGGTCACCCGGAGCTCGGACGCAGCTTTCGCAAATACCTGCAGGGTCTGGACGTGTCGGCCGGCGGCGCCGCGGCGGGCGCCCGCGGCGCCGCCGGCAACGGTGGTGCCCTCGACGGCGGGGAGGCGAGCGCACGCCGCGCGGCCGCGGGCGCGCGCGGCAAGCGCGCGAGCCGCAAAACCCAGGCGACGCTGCGCAGGTCCCCGTAGCACGGCGGCGAGTCACTGCGTACGGCAGGAGGTCCGGATGTCCAGGACACGCACCCGCTTTCCCGACCGGGGCCGCCCTCTTGTCGCGCTCGCGTGCCTGCTGCTGGGCGGCGCCCTGACAGCGCAGGCTCAGGTGGTGCTGGTGCCGTCCTCACCCCAGGTCGGCTCTTCGAACCCGATCAGCGCCGAGCCCCCGGTCCCCCGCCCGCAGGGGCACGCCTGTGTGGTGCAGCTGTTCCAGAATCTGCGCTTCGCCGACTTCACTCCCAAGACCTTCGGCTATGCGCCACCGTCGGACTGCCCGGGACCGTGGGCCCGGGTGGTCTTCACGGCAGACTTCACCGTCACCGCCGGGCGCCAGTTCGACCGTACCGCGGCCTTCTACCTGGGCCACGCCAGCATCTATTACGGAACCACGGCCGAGCCGCGCGCCGCGTTGAGCCCCTCGTGGCACGTGGAGCGCGACGTCACCGACCTGACACCGATCTTCACGCTCGTGCAGAGCGGTGAAGCCAACATCGGCAACTTCGTCGGCGTCTCGGGGGGAGTGACCTACAACGGCATCATCTATGCCAGCGCCGCGCTCGAGTTCTATCCCGTTTCGAGTGCGGAGCGCGCGCCGCGCACGCCCGACATGGTGGTGCCGGTCACCGGCGCGGGCGGCGACGCCGGCACGCTCAACGGCACCGCCAGCCAGATCACGCAGACACTGATTCTTCCCACCAACGTGGAACGCGCCTATCTGGATGTCATCGCGCAGAGCCAGTCGAACGACGAATTCTGGTACTTCTGCGTGCCGAGCGATCAGGCCATGCACCTGCAGAGCTGCGGCAACACGCCGTGGCGCGAGACCGAGGTGACGATCGACGGGCAGCCCGCCGGGGTCGCACCGGTATACCCGTGGATCTACACGGGGGGGATCGATCCGTACCTGTGGGAACCGATCCCGGGCGTGCAGACGCTCGACTTCAGGCCCTATCGGGTCGACCTCACGCCGTTCGCCGGAGTGTTGTCCGACGGCAATCCCCACGTACTGGGTATCAGTGTCTACAACGCCGACAGCTACTTCCTCGCCACGGCCAATCTGCTCCTTTATACGGACCACGGTGCACGGCGCGTCACCGGGGGACTGCTCAGCAGCACGCTCACCGGCGCGTCCGCACCGGTGGTCGCGGAACACATCCAGGTCAACCCGAGCGGCCCGACCTATACCGGCACGATCTCGGTCTCCTCCGGCCGTGAGTTCGCCATCAGTGGCTATGTCGACACCTCGCACGGCCGGGTACAGACCACCCTCGAGCAGACCGTGAGCTTCCTCAACCGGCAGGAATTCGACGTCAGTCCCAGCGCCGACATCCAGAATGTGCAGCAGGCGACCACGGTCGATTCCCGCGTCAGCACGCGCGCGGGCTCCACGGTCAGCACGCGCGAGCAGCGCTTCAGCTATCCGCTGCGGATCGATTTTTCATTTGTCGTCAATGCCGACGGCAGCCTCACCCAGACGACCACGAGTGACCAGCGCGACGTGGTGCGCGCTTCCGGCGGCCCCGGGGCGCGCAATGAAGAGAGCAGCCTGGACAACGAGGTGCGGGCGACGGACACCCTCAGCTACGACTCCGGAGGCAACTTCCTGGGTCCCTCCGGCAGCATGACCACCCAGACCTATCGCGTGCGGGACGCATCCGGGAACTGCTACAGCCGCACCCTGAAAGCGCAGGCGCAAAAGCTGGTGTCGGTCAGCGACGGCGGCGGCTGCCAGTAGCCCAGGGCAGCCACACCGTAACGAGCGCGCCACCGCCTTGGGCCCTCAAGTGTGCGCCCCGAGCGGCGGGCGAGGCTCAAGCGCCTGACAAATGGCCGGTGAGCACGGGTGCTTGCGCGCGCGCACCCAGGCGCGCAAAGTGAGCGGCTGTCCCAAAGGAGGTGCCGATGGCCACTCGTCGTTCGACCGTTGTTTCCGTGAAGAATCCCCCTGCACGCACCAACGCACCGCGCCCGAGCGCGCCCGTACGCCGCTCACCCACCGAGCCCGTGCGGCTGGCGCTCACCCCTGAAGCGCGCCGCGGAATGATTGCGGAAGGTGCTTATCTGCGCGCCGAGCGGCGCGGCTTTGCGCCCGGTCACGAGACCGAGGACTGGCTGGCCGCCGAGGCGGAGGTGGACGTGCTGCTCAAGGTGGCACACGGGGGCTCGTCGCAGTAGCGGCAGCCGGCGGCGCGCCCGCCGGTCGCGGCAGCGGCGGCCGCAGCCCGTTCGAGTACAACACGCGCCCGTCGGGGCACACGAAGACCGCATCGTATTGGGGCATGCGGTTGATGATCTCGAGTGCCTTCTCCGGACCGAGCACGAAGGCGGTCTTCGACATGCCGTCGGTCTGCGTGGCCGTGGGAGCGAGGATAGTGGCGCTGCGCACCTTGCCGGCCGAGTGACCCGTGCGCGGATCGATGATGTGGTGATAGCGCACGCCGTTCTCGTCGAAATACCGTTCGTAGTCCCCCGAGGTCGACATGGCGGTGTCGGACAGCGGGATGCGCGTCACCACCTTCTTCGGATCGTCCGGGTGACGGATGGCCACCAGCCACGGCCGTCCCATGTGATCGCCGAGGATGCGACTGTCACCACCGGCGGTCACCACCGCGTGCTGGAGTCCGCGCGCCTTCAGGATCGCCACACCATGATCGACGGCGTAGCCCTTGCCGATGCCGCCCAGGTCGATGCGCATGCCGGGATGCCCGAAGCGCACGGTGTGATGCCCCTCATCGAGCAACAGGTTGCGCCAGTTGACGGCCGGCAGCGCCTTCCTGATCTGCGCTTCGCTGGGATGGATATGGCGGGGATAGTCGTAGAGGTAGCCGACGCTCGCATAGGTAATGTCGAACGCGCCTTCGGTGATCTGCGAGTAGTGCGTCGACAGCTTGATGAGATCGAACAGCTCCTTGTCCACCTGCACCGGCCCGCTGTTGGCGTGCGCGTTGATCTGCGACAACTGGCTGTCGGGTTTGTAGTGGCTCATGAGCGCATCGATGCGGCGCATGTCCGCCATGACCGCATCGAGCGCGGCGTTGCCCTTGAGCGGATCATCTGCCCAGAGCTGCACGTACACGCGCGTGCCCATGATCGCTTCCGTGCGCTCCATCCAGGCAGCCTCGGCAGAGTGCGGCGCGGCGCTCGCGAGCGCGACAAGGCTCCACAGCCTGGCGTTGCGCAGGGTCATCGGCTGCGATGGTACTACGCGGCCGGGCCGCACGAGCGCTGCCCGATACCGCCGCCGCGGGGATTGCGGTATTCTTGCCGCTCCCGAAAGCGGCGGTCCGGCAACCTACCTCTGATGCTCACATGGTGACACGGCGTGAGCTGCTGCTCGGTACGGCGGGCGGCTGGCTGCTCGAGCGGGTATGGGCGGGCGAGGGCGCCGGCAGTGCAGCGGCAGACACGCTCACCGCTCTCGCCGGCAAGAAACCGCTCATCCGCCGTGCCTTGCGGCCACCGAACTTCGAGACGCCGCTCGCGGATCTCGCGGCGCCTTTCACGCGCAACGACGCGTTCTTCGTGCGCTACCACCTGGCGGTCATTCCGCACGTCGATGCGGCCGCCTGGCGGTTGCAGGTCGCTGGCGCCAGCGCCCAGCACCCGCTCAGCCTGTCCCTGGAAGAGCTTCGCAGCGGCTTCGAGCAGGTGAGTGTGGTCGCGGTCAATCAGTGCGCCGGAAACCGGCGCGGACTGTTCACGCCGCGAGTGCCCGGAGTGCAGTGGGGCAACGGTGCGATGGGCAACGCCCGGTGGCGGGGCGTGCGGCTGCGCGATGTGTTGAACCGAGCCGGCATGGCGCCCGAGGCGCTGGAAGTTGTGTTCGACGGTGCCGACTCCCCGGTACTGCCCGGGACACCGGATTACCTGAAGAGCCTGCCCGTCGAGCGCGCGCTCGATGAAAACACGCTCATCGCTTTCGAGATGAATGACCAGCCGCTGCCGCACTGGAACGGCGCCCCCGCGCGGCTCATCGTGCCGGGCTGGGTCGGAAGCTACTGGGTGAAGCATCTCACCGCGATCCGCATCGAGCCGCAGGCGTTCGACGGGTTCTGGATGAAGGCCGCCTACCGCGTGCCGACGGGAGCGTTTCCCGGCCGGCGCTTCGCAAGTCAAGAGAACGCCGAGACGACGCCGGTCACCGAGCTGATGGTGAATTCACTCATCACCAGCCACGTCTCGGGTGCGCGCCTGCGGCGCGGGGAGCGGGTGGAGCTCGGCGGCAAGGCGTGGGACAGCGGCGCCGGCATCGAGGCGGTGGAGGTGTCCGCCGACGGCGGGCAGAGCTGGCGTGACGCGACGCTGCAGCGTGACCTGGGACGCTTCGCGTGGCGCGAGTTCCGCTTCGACCTCGACACCTCGAGGCCCGGTCCCCTGAACGTGGCGGTGCGGGCGCGCAGCCGCAGCGGCGCGAAGCAGCCCGACAAACTGACTCCCAACCCTTCCGGTTACCACGACAACATCGTGCAGACCGTGAGCCTGGAGGTCGCATGAGAGGCGCTCGCAGGCGCGCGGCCGCGCTGCTGACAGCGCCGGCGCTGGCCGGCGCCAGCGCGCTGCTGTGGGCAGCGGCCGGTGCGGAGGCGATACAGCTCAAGGACGCTCCCGGGCGCGACCTGACCACGGGCCGCTGCATCATCTGCCACAGCCTCGAGTACATACCGAGTAACGCGCCGGCCATGAACCGTGCCGGGTGGCAGAAGAGCATTCAGAAAATGAAGGACCGCTTCGGCGCCCCGATCACGGACGAGGAGGCGAAGCAGATTCTCGACTACCTGGACGGCAGCTACTCGGGCAAGTCGTAAGTTGTCGAATGTCTGATCCTCCGTTTGCCGTCACGGGCATCGATCACATCGTGCTGCGGGTGCGCACCCTGGCGAGCGCCCTGGTTTTCTATCGCGACGTCCTGGGTTGTCGGGTGGAGCGCGAGCAGCCCGAGCTGGGCCTCACGCAGCTGCGGGCGGGGCGCAGTCTCATCGACCTGGTGACACTCGACGGGCCGCTGGGCCGGGCGCCGGGCCCGGCGGGTGCCGCCGGACCCAACGTCGATCATTTCTGCCTGGCGCTCGCGCCGTTCAGCGAAGCGGACCTGTCCGCGTGGCTGGCAGCGCGCGGGGTTGCGGTCATCGCGCCCGCCTCGCGCTACGGCGCCGAGGGCGAGGGACGCTCCTTCTACATCGAGGACCCCGATGGCAACCGGATCGAGCTCAAGGGTGGCCGCGCGGACGCACCACCGCACGCGGACGCACCACCGCAGGGGAGGGCGCCGTGAGTCTTGCGGGCAAGACACTCTTTATTACAGGTGCCAGCCGCGGGATCGGGCTCGCCATCGCGCTGCGGGCCGCGCGTGACGGCGCGAATATCGCGATCGCCGCCAAGACCACCGAGCCGCATGCGAAGCTCGCCGGAACCATCTACAGCGCCGCAGAGCAGATCGAGCGCGCCGGCGGCAGGGCGCTGCCGCTGGCGGTGGACGTGCGGGACGAGGCGAGCGTCGTGGCGGCGGTGCGCCAGTGCGCCGAGAAGTTCGGCGGCGTCGACATCTGCGTCAACAATGCCTCGGCCATCAATCTGGCGCCGACCGAGCAGCTCGACATGCGTCGCTACGATCTCATCCAGCAGATCAACACCCGCGGCACGTTCGTCACCTCGCGCGCCTGCATCCCGTATCTGAAGCAGGCGTCGAATCCGCATGTGCTGAGCCTCTCGCCGCCGCTTGACCTGCAGCCGAAGTGGTTTGCCAGGCACCTGGCCTACTCGCTGTCGAAGTACGGCATGTCGCTGTGCATGCTGGGACTGGCGCAGGAATACCGCGCCGCCGGCATCGCCTGCAACGCACTGTGGCCGCGCACCACCATCGCCACCGCCGCGGTGGAGTTCGCTCTGGGCGGCGCCGCCATGATGCGCCGCTCACGCAAGCCCGAGATCGTGGCGGACGCCGCTCACGTGATCCTCAACCGGTCGGCGCGCGAGTGCACCGGCCAGTTCTTCATCGACGACAGTGTCCTGTACGAGGCCGGCGTGCGCGACTTCGGGGTCTACAGCGTCGAGCCGGGGGGGACGCTGCTGGCGGACCTGTTCATCGATTGCAGTGCGAGCGCACCGCCCGGAGTGACGCTCGAGTTCCTGCCCTGAACGAAAGGATGCCCATGAGTCACCGGCCTGCAGTGAGCCGCCGCATCGTGCTCGCGCGCCGCCCCAAGGGCGCCCCGAGCACGGAGGACTTCCGCCTCGAGAGTGAGCCGGTGCCGGTGGCAGGTCCCAACCAGGTTCTGCTGCGCACCCGCTACCTGTCCCTCGATCCGTACATGCGCGGCCGCATGAACGAGGGGCGCTCGTACGCGCAGCCGGTGGCGCTCGGCGCGCCCATGACCGGCCAGACGGTGAGCATGGTGGAAGACTCCCACAATCCCGCCTTCAAGGCCGGTGATCTGGTGCTCGCCAACGTGGGCTGGCAGGACTACGGCCTCTCGGACGGCAGCGATCTGGTCAGGATCGATGCGTCGATGCCGCAGCCCTCGTACGCCCTCGGAGTGCTCGGCATGCCCGGACTCACGGCCTACGTAGGCTTGCTGGATATCGGACAGCCCAGGGCCGGCGAGACGGTGGTAGTGGCTGCCGCCACCGGCGCGGTCGGATCGCTCGTGGGGCAGATCGCCAGGATCAAGGGGTGCCGCGCGGTGGGTGTCGCCGGCGGCCGCGAGAAATGCGAGTACGCGCTCAAGACGCTGGGGTTCGATGAGTGCCTCGATCACCATGAGCCCGAGCTGCCACGGCGGCTCGCGGCGGCCTGCCCGAAGGGCATCGACGTGTACTTCGAGAGCGTCGGTGGCGCGGTTCTCGGCGCGGTGCTGCCGTTGCTCAATATCGGGGCGCGGGTGCCGCTGTGCGGGCTCATCGCCTGGTACAACCTCGACAAGCTTCCCGAAGGGGTCGACCGCACCCCGCAACTGCTGACGACGGTGCTGCGCCAGCGGGTGAAGATCCAGGGATTCATCATCTTCGATCATTACCAGCGCGCCCCGGCCTTTCAACGGGACATGAGCGGATGGCTGCGCGAGGGCCGGGTGCACTACCGCGAAGAGCTCATCGACGGCCTGGAGAACGCTCCCCGCGGACTCATCGGGCTCCTGCGCGGGGAGAATTTCGGCAAGCTCATCGTGCGTGTGTCGGGGTGACGCTCGTGCAGGACGTGGTGAAAGTCTCGTGGGTATTCGACGTCATCTCACCGTTCGCGTATCTCGCCTTCCCGCAGCTCTCGCGCCTGCCCGCCCACGTGGGCGTCGAGTTCGTGCCGGTGCTGTTCGCGGGCTTGCTGCAGCATTTCGGGCAGCTGGGACCGGCGGAAATTCCCTCCAAGCGGCGCTTCACCTACCGCTTTGCCCTGTGGCGGGCGCGCCAGCTGGGACTGCCGATGCGCATGCCGCCGGCGCATCCCTTCAACCCGCTCGCCGCGCTGCGGCTGATCATCGCCGCGGGCAGCGATCGACGCGCCGCCGGCACCGTCCTTGGCGCTGTGTTCCGCCAGGGGCGCGACGTGGCTGATCCTGCGGTGATCGCCGAGCTCGCGCGTGAGTTGGGCGTCGCGGACGCGCAAGCGGCTCTGGGCGACGCGACGGTCAAGCAACGCCTGCGCGACAACACCAACTGGGCGAGCTCGCAGGGTGTATTCGGCGTGCCCACGCTGGTGATCGGCGACGAGCTCTTCTGGGGGCACGACGCATTCGACATGGCGCTCGAGTACCTGCAGCATCCGGATGCCTTTGGGGATCCGGACATGCGGGCCGCGGACAGTCTGCCGGTTGGGGTGACGCGCAGCCGGTGAGGCGGTTCCGGTCCCACGGCAGTCGTGCTTGCCGGTGGCACTGAAGCTGCGACGAGGGGCTCGGAAGCCACGCGAACGGGGTTCTCGCTGCGGCGCTACGCGCCCGCTGCCTGTCGCGTGACGGGCGCGCCGGCGGCGCCCTTCGCCCAGGCGCGCAGCAGCTGCACCTGCAGGCGCAGCTGCTCGATCTGCCGCGCTGCCGGCCAGTCGCGCTCGTTGGCTACCGCGCTCGCGGTGAGTCCATTGATGAAGGTGACCAGCGAGCGCAGCACCTGTTCGCGCTTGGCGGGCGACCACTGCGACCACTCCGGCCAGCACTGTGCCAGGCAGCGCTCGAACAGACGCAGGTACTCGCGGTGCACCCAGGTGTTGATGCGCTTGAGGCGTTTGTCGGTGCTGACCTGTCCCCAGAAGGTGGTCCAGAATGCGCACTCCGTGCGCCGATGCTCATCGACGGGCAGGGCCTCGGTGAGCAGCGCCAGCAGATCCGGCCGGGCCCTGGCTGCCACCGGCTGTGTCAGGCGCTCGTCCATGCGCCGCAGAATGAGCCGCAGAGCGGCGATGATGAGGTCCTGCTTGGTATCGAAGTAGTGTGCCAGCATGCCGGTGGTGTAACCGGCCGCGCGTGCGATGCGCACCATGCTGGCCCCATCGAAACCGTGCTCGGCCACCACCTGACAGGCGACCAGGGCAATCTCGTCGCGGCGCTGCGCATGATCGACGATCTTGGGCATGAGGCGATGGTACTGGCAATTACGCGGTCTGGGCAGTTGCTGCGTCGTCCGGATCGAGGCCGATGTCCGCGGCGGCCGCCCGCTGTCTGTCCTGGTGCAGGTCCAGCGAGCGGCAGGCGAGCAGGTAGATGGCAGCGGCGAGCGGCAGGCCCACCAGCATGGCGACATCCGCGCCGCCGAGCGCGCGCGCGACGGGTCCGGTGTACATCCCGGAGCTGAAGAACGGGATCATGACGACAAAGCCCACCACGTAGGCGATGAGGCCACGCCAGTTCCAGCGCCCGTACATGCCGCTGGGGTTGAAGATCTCGCGGATCGAGTAGTGGCCGCGGCGCACGAGGTAGAAGTCGACCAGGTTGATCGCGGTCCACGGAGTGAACAGGTACAGCAGCAGCGAGAGCAGATCCCCGAAGCGGTTGACGAAGTTGCTGGAAGAGCCGAGCGCGATGGCGTTGCTCGCCACGAACGCCACCGCGAGACTCGCCAGGCGCTTGCCCACCGTGCAGCGCAGCGGCCTCACCGTGTCAGCGCAGCTCAGCAGCGTCAGCGAGGCGCCGTAGAAGTTCAGGGCCGATATGGTGATCAGGCCGAGCAGGGCCCCCACCAGCAGCACCTTGCCCAGGCCGGGCAGCACGAGGTCGGCGGCGTGCTGCATGGCGGCGGCGACATCGAGCGCCGGCGCCGCCGCCGCCGCGACCGTGCCGACCAGCATCATCCAGGCGCCACCGACGAAAGCGCCGAGGTAGGTCCACCAGAACGACGCCCGTACCCCGACGTCGCGCGGCAGGTAGCGGGAATAGTCCGATACGTAGATCGACCAGCTCAACTGGTAGGACGCCGCGGCGAACAGCTGAGCCAAGAACGGTACGCTGCGAAAGCCCGCCGGATCCCACTGCGCAGCGGGGAACCTGAGGAGCAACAGCCCGCCGAGTGTAAACACCATGAGGATCGCAATCATCAGGTAAGCGAAAGCGCGTTGCGCAACATGGATCTTGTCGTAGCCGACCGCGGCGAGGCCGACGGCGCTGAGCGCGAACAGGACGATGGCCGCCGGGGAGGTGGGCGAGATCGACGCGCTGAGTTGATGCAGCGCCTGGGCGGCGAGCACCTGGTTGAACGCGTTGAAGCCGATGTAGGCGACCAGGGCAGCGGCCCACACCAGCAGCGCGCCGCGGTAACCGAACTGCGGCCGGGACTGGATCATCTGCGGCAGACCCAGCTGCGGCCCCTGGGTGGAGTGGAACGCCATGAAGAACGTGCCCAGCAGGCACCCCGCCACCACCGCCACCGCGGTCCACAGCAGGTTGCCGCCGAGGGTGATGCCGAGCACGCCGACGGCGAGCGTGGCGAGGTGCGCGTCCCCTGAGAACCACACCGGCCACAGGTGCCAGACCTCACCGTGCCGCTCGGCGAGCGGCACGTAGTCGATCGAGCGCTTTTCGATGAGCGTGCCGTTCCCCATCTGCTGACGCCGGCTGTCCAGTTGTTATATTATGACGTCAACATTATAAGAGCGAACCGGGTCGCGGCACGACCTCGTAGCCGGGGATCTTGGGCTCGTCGTCGACCATCTGTGCCGGAAATCCCTCCCCCAGCACCCGCACGCCGCAGGCGTCCTCGAGGCGCCGGATGATGTTCGGGGAGAGCTCGCGCTCGCCGTAGCGGCGCGCACCGTCCCTGAATATGCCGAGCACCAGCGGGGAGAGCTCCAGCGGCACCTCGTGGTCCCGGGCGAGTGCCTCGAACAGGCCCACGTCCTTGATGACCAGATCCATGGTGAAGTTGATGTCGCGGCTGCCGTTGAGGATGACCTGCGATTCGGTCTCGTGCACGAACGAGTTTCCGGAGGAGATGCGGATGGCCTCGTAGGTCGTGTTCATGTCGAGGCCCGCCACCTTGGCGACCGTGAGCGCCTCGGCGAGGGCCGCGAGATGCACCGTGCACAGGTAGTTGGTGAGGACTTTGAGCATGGAAGCCGAGCCCACCGGCCCGGTGTGCAGGATCCGCCGGCCGAGAATCGACAGCACCGGCAGGACACGCTCGAAGGCGGCGCGCGAGCCGCCGGCGAATATCGAGATGTTCCCGGTGGCGGCGCGGTGACAGCCGCCGGACACCGGACAATCCATGGCGGTGGCGCCTCGCTCCTCGACGCGCGCGGCCAGGCGCTGCGCCTCGGCGTGATCGGTGGTGCTCATTTCGAGCCAGATCTTGCCGGGCGCGAGACCGGCGAGCACACCATCGGGCTGCTCCATCACCTGTGCAGACACCGCCGGCGAGGGCAGGCAGGTGATCACCAGATCGACGCCCGCGGCAAGCTCGCGGGGGGAGCTCGCGGCCCGTGCGCCACGCTCGACCAACGACGCCACGCGCTGCGGATCCAGGTCCCGCACCGTCAGCTCGATGCCGTGACGCAGCAGGTTGCCGGCGAGTTGGCCGCCGACGTTGCCCAGGCCGATGAAGCCGATGCGCAGGTCACTCATGTGTACGACTCCAGATGGACGCGTGCGATAGTCGCCGCGCGCTCGCGCGGCATCACGGGCGGAATGCAGTGTCGGGCCGATGACTTGATGCTGTCGTATGCCGGAGTGCGAAATCAAGTGCGCCTGGCGGCAGGGGCCACGGGCGGTACGCTGACGAACTCCGGGCCGCGATTTAGCCGGGCGCCAAGAGCATGCCTGGTGCCGCCGCGAGCAGACCCGTGAGAGCAAAGCCGCATGAGCGGCAGCGGGGCGGCGTCGCGCCCCTGGTATCACGATCCGATTGGGAACACGATCGGGTTTTCCTGCAGGAGTCCTACCGCATCACCCCAAAAAAAAGCGGATTCGGCCCCCTGTAAATCAACGGAACTTGTAGCTAATTTGCGAGCCATGTCTTCGCGGCAGCGCTCAACCCTTAACCACACACTTGGTCTGGGTTCGAACCGGGTGCTTGCCGCAGTGCGAGTGCTCAGTTTCATCGTGCTGGCTTGCGGCTCGATCGGGGTAGAGGCGCTGGCGGCCGACGCGCCCGCGGCGCAATCGCTGGCGCAGAAGAGCGGCTGTTTCAAGTGCCACGGTGTCGACAAGAAGAAGGACGGGCCGGCGCTGCGCGACGCCGCCGCGAAAT
>VBNH01000019.1 GCA_005878095.1 Gammaproteobacteria bacterium
CGTGCGCGCATAGCCCGCTCGGTGGCGTTTATCTGCGATTCGGCTCGCAAACGTGCCATGAGCCGCGCGTCGAAGTCTGCTCCTGTGTCGAGGCCACCAAAGAGCGCCCGCAGGCGCTTGTCGAGTTCGGAATCAGGTGTGCTCATGCGGTCGCACTCATTTGCCGGCGGCAGCGCTCATCTGGGCGCGCGCGCGATGCAGCAACGTTTTCACTGTTCCAACGGGCATCGCCAACATATTAGCTACCCCCTCGTGGGATTGCTCTTCCATGTAAAAGAGCATGATGACTTGCCGTTGCTTCGTGGGGAGCTGATCGACGAGCCGCAGGAGCGCAGCGCGGTCGACGATGGCATCGGCTGATGGAGCAGGATCGATGGCTTCCACCGCGTCCATCACCTCCGGATCGCTGAGAGAGGACTGCGGCCGTCGCGCACGGAGCGCTGACAAGCTTGCGTTTCGGGCAATCGCGTAAATCCACGTGGACAACGAGGCGCGCCCGTCAAACCCGGGCAGAGCCCGCCACACCTTGATGAATACGTCCTGGGTCACGTCTTCTGCCGTCTCACGGTCGCGAAGAAAGCTGTACGCCAACCCAAAAACCTTGCGTCGGAAGGCAGGCAGTAGCAAGGCGATCGCCTCATCGCGGCGCTCTGCCCGCACGAGCTCCAAGACTCTGGCATCGGTCAGCACGGCGTTGCATCGCTCGTTTCGTCCGACCCCGATGTTCTCACCGTCCTTTTAAGGCGTCTGATCGCTACCCGACGCGGGCGCTTCGCGTTTCGGGACTGCCGCCTTGCGTCCTTCCACGAAATAGAAGATGAGATAGGCGGCGCCGACGGCGACCGCGATCCAGCCGAATGATCCCGTCTGAGTCCCAAACCGTTCGTGCACACCAAATGTGAGGGCGAGGCCGACACCGAGCCAGATCAGACCGCGCAGAAGATAGCGTGAGCGCGGCGGCATCTGCTCGGGCTGCGGAAGTGACTCCGGCGGCAGCTCCAGGCCCTTCTCGATGGCCGCCATCCGCTCCTTATGGCGGCAGTCAATCTCGTGCACCCTGCGCCGGTACCACACCACGATCCAGATTATCAATGCACCCAGACTCATTGCGACCGAGACAATGGGAACCAGCATGGTCAGTGCCGGAACTAGAATTTCATGTGACATGGTCACAACCTCGTTTCAGCCGATGAGCGTGTGCAGGATCCATTCGATCTCGGGACAGTGCCGCGCGATGAGATAGCCGGTGATCGCACCAATCACGGCGGCTGACAGGGTATCGGTCATCGCACTTTTCTGGCGTTGCCATTCTCGCGCGTCACAGGGTTGATACGCGTAGGCGGCTCACTGAGTTTCAGGGTTGAGACCTTTTTTTTCGCAGCTATGAAACCCCGCAGCCCGCAGGCGCGTATCAATCGAGTGACTCTATCCGGGTGCCGTCCGCCGGCCAACCGAACTCGCCCAAAAATGGGAGTTCCCGCTGCGGAAGACCGGCAACGACTGAAATGAGGGATACGCAACGGAGGTTGCCATATGAATACCCAGTCCATCCTGTCCAGCCGTTTTGGTGGCCGGCACACTGCGGCCGCAGCAGCCCTCCTGATGGCGGCGTTTGGGGTCGTGCCCGTTCGCACACTTGCGGATCAGCGCGCCGCCACAACGCCCGTCAGCAGCGTTGCAGACGTCTCGCTCTCCGACCTCAATGTCTCGAGGCCGGAAGGTATGCGCGTGGCACGCGACCGCCTGCACACTATGGCCGAGCGCGCTTGCACCGGCCGCGGCGGCAGCCGCGAACCCTCCTCGCAGCCGACCTTCGCTGCCTGCGTGGATAGCACGGTGGCAAACGCGCTCCGGCAGATCGAAGCGCTCAGACAGACCAATACGCCGGTGCGCAATTCGGTGACACGCAGTGCAACCGTGTCGCTCGCCGACCTCGACCTGTCGACGTTGGAAGGATCCCGCATCGCGCGCGAGCGGTTAGAGGCAATGGCTCAGCGTCTTTGCAGGGAGCTTGCCAGACGGCAAGACCCTTCGTACCAGCCCAACTATACTGCCTGCGTGCAGGACACTTTGGCTGGGGCGCTGGCACAAGCTAATGTCCTCGTCAGGAACACGCGTACTGCACGGCGCAACGCACCCTAGCCGCCGTTACATCACGCCGCGGAGCGACTCTGTTTTGCGGTCGAGCGAACCCGCGCAACGCACGGCTTGCGATACACTCCTGACCAGGGAGCTCGGGACTGGCCCGCGGAAGCGCGGCAACGATCCTGAGCCTCCATGCAAGCGCCGGGGGATCCATGAAACTACGCTATAAAATCCTGGGCGTTCTCGTAATGCTCTTGGCCGTGGGGGCGCTTGCGCTTGCGCTTGCAATGAGCCACACGTCTCCGTGCGGCCCGGCGCCGTCACCTCCTGCTGGCGCCACACTGATGAAGGGCATTGTCCATCGTTGCTACGGTTCACCCGCCGTCCTCAGGTACGAAGACATTGCCAAGCCTACCGCAGCGGACAACGAAGTCCTGGTCAAGGTGCACGCGGCGTCAGTCAATCCGCTCGATTGGCACTACCTGGAGGGCACCCCGTACATGGTGCGCATGGACGCCGGCTTCGGAAAACCCGAAAACCCGCGGCTGGGCGTCGACTTTGCCGGAACTGTCGAGGCGGTGGGCAAGAACGTCACGCGGTTCAAGGCGGGTGACGAGGTATTTGGCGGGAAATTCGGCGCATTTTCCGAGTATGTGGCTGTCCGCGAGGATCGGGCAATCGCGCTGAAGCCGGGCAATCTGACGTTCGAGCAAGCGGCTTCCGTGCCGATCGCGGCAATCACCGCGCTGCAGGCTCTGCGTGACAAGGGACAGATTCACGCCGGCCAGAAGGTCCTGATCAACGGCGCCTCGGGGGGTGTGGGTACGTTCGCCGTGCAGATCGCCAAGTCATTCGGCGCAGAGGTGACCGGCGTATGCAGCACACGGAATGTGGCTCTGGTCCGATCGATCGGCGCGGATCACGTCATTGACTACACCCGCGAGGACTTCACCCAGGGCGCACAACACTACGACCTGATTCTGGACAACGTCGGGACCCATTCGTTGCTGGAATACAAGCGCGTCCTGAATCCCAAGGGTATCTACGTCATGATCGGCTCGACAACCCCCGGTAATTGGTTCGGGTGGCTGGCGACGCCGCTCCAGGCCTTGGTGCTGTCGCCGTTCATGAGCCAGAAGGCCGGCATGATGCTGGCGGACCTCAACAAGGAAGACCTGGCCAACCTGGCCGAGCTCATCCGGTCCGGCAAGGTGACACCGGTCATCGACGGGCGTTACAAGCTGAGCGAGGCCCCCGAGGCGCTGCGGTATCTGGAAGCAGGGCACGCCCGAGGGAAGGTCGTACTGACTGTGGAATAGATCATCACCACCTCGCAGCGCTATCGCCCGGTGAGCCATGGTAGAGGAATGAATCTGAGGGCACTGATATGCACCATTCCCGTCTCTGCGCCGTGCTGATCGACTGCCGGACCTCCGATTTGGACGGCGCCGCCCGCTTCTGGGCCGAGGCGCTGGGTCGCCCCGTCGATCCCGGCCATCCGGGCAGCCGCGGCAACTACCGCATGCTGCAGACCCCGCCCGACGAGCCTATCGTGGAGATCCAGCGCGTCGAGCACGAGAGCCGGGTCCACATAGACATCGAGACGGACGACATCGCTGCCGAAGTGGCGCGCCTGACAAAGCTGGGAGCCAAGGTGGTGGATCACCTCGAGCGTTGGGTGGTGATGGAAGCGCCTACCGGCCAACGCTTCTGCATTGTAAGGGTACAGCGTCCGGGTTTCCCGAAGAACGCGAACCGCTGGGACTAACCCGCCACTCGCGAGCCTGATCGAGTCGCAGGCGACGCCAAGATCGTGCATTTGCCATGAAGGTCATTTGGTCGCTTGTGCCCGTCCGGCAGTTGCCCTCGAGAACGGCGCTCAGCTCAGCCCCCTCTCCGTGATCGGTTCGTGACGCGCGCAATGACTTTATTCTGCGGGTCAGACACTCTCCGAAGGACCGCAGCATGGATCTTGGTCTTATCGGCCGAGGATGCATTCCGAACGAACCCTGCATGCCCGTCGACAAACAGCAGTTCCAGCTTCCCCTGGTCGTCACAAAATGCCGTCCGCGAAGCCGCCCGCTGTCTGACCCCGAGCGCCGCGAGCGCACGCTACCGAGCGTGTAGCCGGAATCGATCAGGTGCTCGGCACGCGCGATGTCGAGCGGATCACCGGTCGGCACCGCTGCACCATCTACCGCTGGGTATGTGCCGGGACATTTCCCGGTAAGCGTGCTGGGGGCGGAAAGGGCTGGCTTCGTTCCGACGTGGAGCGTTGGCTGATAGCCGGTGGTTCAGCTATCCGCTGTGAAGGTGGCTCGTCGCGGGGGATCGAAATGAACGCGTCTAGGCCGCCAGAGCCTTCAGAACGTGCGTCGGATCCCGACTAATCGCCATCAGCAGCGCCTTGGCCGGTCCGGTGGGCTCGCGAAGACCCTGCTCCCAATTCCGCAAGGTGCCCACGTTCACGTGCAGCAACGCGGCGAACTTGGGCTGGCTCAGACCGGTCTTCGAGCGCAGCGCTTTGATCGCGATCGCATCGACATGGAACTCGCGCGACGGAGCCCGCTCACCGCGCGCAATCTCGTTCATTTGGGTCATGCTCTCCACGAGCTTGGCAAACAGCTTTTTGTTCATAGAAAGCCTCCTACCAGTCCTGGTTCAGTCGACGGAGCGTCTTCTTCTCCGCAGCACTCAGATCGTCCTTTACGCCCTTGCGATATATCAACAGCAACCGTACTTGGGCGTCTGCGGCTACGTGAAAGTAGATCACGCGGACGCCACCGCGTTTGCCACTTCCAGGCACCGACCAGCGCACTTTACGCAAACCGCCAGTTCCCTGGATTACCTTACCGGCTCGCGGATTAAGAGCCAGATGCCATTGAAACCCTGCGTAGGCTTCATCACTCAAGAGTTCCCGCACCTGGCGAGTAAAGACCGGGGTCTCAATGAAGACCAGGCGGTACAATACACCATTGGTGTAGGTCAGTCAATGATGTATAGCGGATGCGGGTGCGCGGGAGTGCCAGTGAGAACGCGAAGCGCTCGCCGCTTGCCCTTGTCGAGCCTGTCGATACGAATCGTTGCGTTTCGTTGCTGAGGGATTCCGCCCGAGTGTCCACGAGCGTGTCCACAGGCTCTTGAAAGACTGGTCGGAGCGCCGAGATTTGAACTCGGGACCCCTTGCACCCCATGCAAGTGCGCTACCAGACTGCGCCACGCTCCGACACGATTGTTCTTATTTGCGAAGGACTCTCGCGCGCCGGCTGGGGACCCACCGCGCGCTGAAATCATGATACG
>VBNH01000107.1 GCA_005878095.1 Gammaproteobacteria bacterium
AGCCGAGTTCGTGCGCAGGCGCCGGCCGGCTCACGCGGCGAGCGTTACCAGTGCCGGTAGTAGTAACCGCCCCGGTAGTAGTACGCGCCGGCTGCGGTGATTCAGGAGCCGTTAAGGCTTGCGCAGCACGTCGCGCAGCACCACGGCGTGGTTGCGGCGCGCGTCGTGCGCGGCGTACAGCAGCGTCACGCGCTGTTGCGCGGCGCGCTGCCGCAGTGCCTGCAGCGCGGCTGCCTGGGCGCGCAGCTCGGCGCGATAGCG
>VBNH01000108.1 GCA_005878095.1 Gammaproteobacteria bacterium
ACGCGTACGATAGCGAGTATAGCGGCGCGCCGATGGAGCGCGTGCCGCGAAGTCTGCGTTGTGGAGTCTGCGCCCGCGAACGCTCACACTTGGGTCAATCGAGGAGTGATGCGGCCAATGACCAGCCTTCGCCAACAGCTGCGCGACAATGCCGTCGCCCTCATCAGCCTGCTCGTGGCGCTCGGCAGTCTGGCTTACAACACCTGGCGCAACGAGCGAACGGAACACAACCGCAATGTCCGCACCGCGGCGTTCGAACTGCTCACCAGGCTTGCGGAACTCGAGCGTGTGGTGTTCCTCGCGCAGTACGACCGGGACGTTGCCGGCGGCAACCCACGCACCGGCTGGACGTACGTGCTGGTGATTCGTGACCTGTCGGCGGTGGTGCCGCCGCCGGTGCCGGCCCAGGCGGCGGAGCTGCAGAGGGTCTGGAGCGGCAACTGGGAGGAGCTGGGCAAGGACGACGAGACCGCGGTCAACCGCATAGACGATGCCATCGGCAAGCTGCGCGGCACCACGCTCGGCACGCTGCGTTCACTGCGCTGAGGCCATTGGATGATTACGCGTCTGATTGCGCGTCAGCCGCGTATGCCCGGGTAGTCGAGCACGAACAGGCGGGATTCGCTGCCGTCGTCGCTGAGACGAACCAGGCGCTCGAATTTCAGGCCGAGAGCCTCCAGGATTCTGATCGACGCCGAGTTCCCCGGTGAGGTGATGGCGACGATGCGCCCGAGGCCCAGCACTTGCGTCCCAAGCCGCAGCGCCGCCTGCGCCGCCTCCAGGGCGTAGCCCTGGTGACGGAAGCGCGGCAGGAGCGCAAAGCCGATCTCGACATCCGGATGCGTGTCGCGGCGCAGGAGTCCACACAGGCCGATGACAGCCGCCGACGCCTTGAGCTCCACGGCGCACAGGCCGAAGCCATGGCGCCGCTGGCTGGCCGCCGGCCCGGCCTCGATGTAGCGGCGGGCATCCGGCAGGTTGCGCACGCCACGATCGCCGACGTTGCTGAGGAAATCCGGATCGTTGAGCAGCTCGAGAATGAAAGGCGCATCGGCGTCCGCCAACGGGCGCAGTCGCAGTCGCGGGGTCTCGGTGAGCATGCAGTGCCGATGCTGGTGGATGCCGGTCGGCGGCGCAAGCGCGGCGGCGCCGCGTCCACGCCGAGCTTGACGGCCGGGTGCGCAGGCGGTAAAAGGTTCCGTGTTATATAACCGAATGGTTCTATACAACGTGAGAGCGACCCGCCTCGACGACACCTTTGCCGCTCTGGCCGACCCCACGAGGCGCGCGATCCTCGCGCGCCTCGCCTCCGGGGAGGCGGGAGTGATGGAACTCGCGAAGCCCTTCCGCATCAGCCAGCCCGCCGTCTCGAAGCACCTGAAGGTGCTGGAGCGTGCCGGACTCATCGTTCGCGGCCGCAAGGCTCAGTCGCGGCCCTGCCGGCTGCGGGCCGGACCGCTCAAGGAGGTGGCCGACTGGGCCGAGCGCTATCGCCGCTACTGGGAGGAAGGCTTCGAGCGCCTCGACGCATATCTCGGCAAACTGCAACGACTGGAGAAAGCACATGCACGCAAGAGCACGAAATAGCGCCGTCGCGCCGGCCGCGGAGCGCGAGCTGACCATCCGGCGCACGTTCGAGGCGCCGCGCGCCCTGGTGTTCCGGGTCTGGACCGAGCCGCAGCACCTGGCGCAGTGGTCCTGCCCGCGGGGTTTCACCATGACCGAGAACAGCGGGGAGCTGCGCGTGGGTGGCGCATTCGCCGCCTGCATGCGCTCGCCCGAGGGGAGCGATCACCGGCTGCGCGGGGTGTATCGCGAGATCATCCCGCCGGAGCGGCTGGTGTTCACGCACGCCTGGATCGATGCCAGCGGCACACCCGGGCCCGAGACGATCGTGACCGTCACGCTTGCCGAGCGCAACGGACGCACCGAGATGACGTTCCATCAGGGAATCTTCGCATCGGTTGCCGCGCGCGACGGGCACCAGCAGGGATGGAGCAGCTGCTTCGAGCGCCTCGCCGAGCTGCTCGCGGCGCTGGCCCGCGATGCGGCGGCGTCAAAGACTCCAGGCGGCGCGTAACGCGCCACGGGCGGCCGGGGCGCCCGGCCGCCAGGTCCGAAAATGGCTACTTGGGGGCGGGGCGGCGCGCTATCGTCGCACCCCATGGAGACCATCTCGGGCCTGGACGCGGAGGCGCTCAATCGCGCGCGCATCAGCCGCGATGCGCGCTTTGACGGCAAGTTCTATATTGCCGTGACCTCTACCGGCATCTACTGCCGGCCGATCTGTCCGTCGCGCTACGCGAAGCGATCGAACGTGCGCTTCTTCGGCAGCCCCGCGGCCGCGGAGGCGGCGGGATTCCGCCCGTGCCTGCGTTGTCGTCCCGAGGCCGCTCCCGGCACGCCGGCCTGGCTTGGCACGGCGGCGGTGGTACGCCGCGCCCTGCGTCTGATCAACGAGGGCGCGCTCGATGAGGATTCGGTCGAGGCGCTGGCGGGGCGCCTGGGGATCGGCGCGCGGCACCTGCTGCGCCTGTTCGGGCGGCACGTCGGCGCTTCGCCCGTTGCGGTCGCGCAGACACGGCGCCTGCACTTCGCCGTGTGCCTGCTGACCGAGAGCAGTCTGCCGATCACGCAGATCGCGCTGGCGGCAGGGTTCGGCAGCTGTCGGCGCTTCAACGACGCGTTCCGCCACACCTACGGCAGGTCACCGCGCGAGCTGCGCCAGGCGGGTGGGCGTAGCGGCATAGCGGGGAGCACCGAGGAGGTGGCGCTGCGACTCGCGTACCGGCCGCCGTACGACTGGTCACACATGCGCGACTTTCTCGCCGCGCGTGCGATCAGCGGAGTCGAGCGGGTCGATGCACGCGGCTACGCGCGCACGGTGGCGTGCGAGGGGGGCCACGCGCTGATCTGCGTGCGCGCGCTCACCGGCGAGGATGCGCTCGAGCTGCGCGTGAGGGGTGCCCCGCCGGCCGCGTTGCTGCAGCTCGCCTCGGTGACGCGGCGCGTGTTCGATCTCGCGGCGGATCCGGCGCGCATCGGTGTCGAGCTGGCGACCGACCCGCTGGTCGGTCCACTGGTGCGCAAACGGCCGGGATTGCGCATTCCGGGCGCCTGGGATGCGTTCGAGTGCGCGGTGCGCGCGGTGCTGGGCCAGCAGGTGAGCGTGGCCGCGGGCTGCACGTTCGCGGCGCGACTCGTGGAGCGCGCCGGGGTAGCCATTCGCGGCGGCGCTGAGGGCCTGACGCAGCTGTTCCCGACCGCGGCGAGTCTTGCCGGCGCGAATCTCGACCACCTTGGAATCACGCGCACGCGCGCGGCCACGTTGCACGCGCTGGCCCGTGCCGTGCTCGAGCGCCGCCTCGACTTCAGTGCGGCGCCCGAGGCGCTGGCGGCAGCCCTGACGGCGCTGCCGGGCATCGGTCCGTGGACCGCGCAGTACGTCGCCCTGCGGGCGCTCGGGGAGCCCGACGCCCTGCCGAGCGGAGATCTCGTGCTGCGCCGCATGGCGGCGCCCCGGCACCGCCTGCTCAGTACGCGCGAGCTCGAAGAGCGCGCACGACACTGGCAACCGTGGCGCGGCTACGCGGTGATGCACCTGTGGCGCGCCGCGGGTAGCCGGGGTGCACGCATGAACAACCGACGGCGAAATCAGCCGGCGCGCGTACGCGCGCGGGCGTAGCATCCATGCGCATGGTGCCCGGATCGGAGCCGACGTACTGGTGCGAGACCGACACTCCGGTCGGTCGCTTGCTGCTCGCCGGGGACGGCCATGCCCTGAGGCGGGTGCATTTCCAGTCCGGCCCGCACCCCATGCGACCGACGCCTGAGTGGCGCGCGTACGCCGCGCCGTTCGCACCCGCGCTGGCGCAGCTGAACGAGTACTTTTCCGGGAGGCGCCGCGCCTTCAGACTGCCGCTGGCCCCCGAAGGCACCGCGTTCCAGCTGGCGGTCTGGGAGGCGCTCAAGGCCATCCCGTATGGTCAGACCGTCTCCTATGGCGAACTGGCGCGCCGCCTCGGCAACGTCGGCGGGGCACGCGCCGTGGGTCTCGCGAACGGCGCGAACCCGTTGCCGATCATCGTTCCCTGCCACCGCGTCATCGGCGCCGACGGCTCGCTCACCGGCTTCGGCGGCGGGCTCTACATCAAGCGCACGCTGCTGTGCCTCGAAGGTGCCGCCTGCGTCGCCGATCTTTTCAGCGCTCACGAGTGGCCGCAGGCGGCGAGCGGCGCTGCGATGGCGCGCGACGCTGCGGTGGCGCGCGGCGCTGCGGTGGCGCGCGGCGCTGGCGCGACAACGGGAGCGGACCTTGCAGACCCCGATCCGCGTGCCTGACGATCCGCCGGCTCATGGTGCTGAAACGCCGCCCGCTGCTGTGCGGCGCGGCGTTTGGCGTGGCGACGTATTCGGCATGGTGATCGCACTGGGCGTTGCGCGCGCGCGGCCCGATCCGGGGAGCGCCTCGACGCCGCGCAGGCTGCCATGAACCGCCGCCAATTCTCCGCCGTGCTCGCCGCGGCGGCTGTGAGCACTGCCCCGGCGCCGCGGGCGCAGTCCGCTGCGGGCGCGGCACCGGCTGTCAGCCAGCGGGCGCACAGGCTCTACCGCGAGGCGCTGATCCTCGACTGCAACTCCTCACCGCCGTGGGAGGACCGTCTGCCGCTGCCGCAAGCCGATCTCGATCAGGTGCGCGACAGCGGCATCAACGTCATCAAGCTGTCCCTCGGCGGCATCAACAGCGACTTTGCCCGCACGGTCGCCGAGCTCGCACAGGTGCAGCAGCTGTGCGAGGTTCATCCCGCCTACTTCACCCAGGTGCGGGTCGCGACGGACTTCGAGCGCGCCAGGCGCGAGGGGAAACTCGGCATCATTCTCTCCTTCGAGAGCGCGGAGATGCTCGGCGCACGGCTCGATTCGTTCGCGGTATTCCGCAATCTCGGCGTGCGGGTGATGCAGCTGTCGTACAACCGCCGCTCGCCGTTCGCGGCGGGAGTCATGGAGCCGGACGCGGGCGGGCTCACGCCTCTCGGGCGGGACGCCCTCAGGCAGATGAACCAGCTGGGCATCGCCGTGGATCTGAGCCACGCCAACCCGCAGACCACCTCTGATGCCCTGGGCCTCTCCGCCAAGCCGCCGATCATGACTCACGCGGGCTGCGCCGCCATGCACGCGCACCCGCGCAACAAGAGCGACGAGCAGCTGCGGACGCTCGCCGCCCGGGGCGGCGTCGTGGGCATCTATGACCTGCCGTATCTCACGGCTTCGCCGCGCCAGCCGACCCTGGACGACTACATGGCACACCTGGAGCATGCGCTCGCAGTCGCGGGCGAGGACCACGTGGGCATCGGCAGCGACGTTGGCATCGAACCATTCGATACCAGTGCCAAGGGCATGGACGAGTTCGCCCGCCAGGTCGAGGAGAGGCGCAAGGCGGGGCTGTCGGCGCCGGAGGAAGATCGGCCGACCTACGTCGTGGGTCTCAACACCCCGCGCCGGATGGAAATCATCGCGGATCGGTTGCTGCAGCGGGGCTACTCGGCGACCGCGACCCAAAAGGTCCTGGGGGCGAACTTCGCCCGGGTGCTGGCGCAGATCTGGACCCCTTAGGCAGCGGGATGCAGCGGAGACTTCAGGCGGGCGTGCTCGCCAGGGCATCGAGCAGCACGCGGGCGAACTGCGGTCCGATGCCGGCTTCCTCGTGCTTGAAGTATACGAACACGTCGCTGCATCCGGCAGCCCGGGTGCGGATGGTGTGCGCCCAGCGCGCCAGATCCTGCGGCGTGTAACCCTCGTCGCGCAGACGGAAATAGCCGTAGTCGGCGGTGAGCTCCACGGGGGTGGAGAATTTCTCGCTGTCGGCGACGCACAAGGCGAGATTCCTCGCTTTGAGGCGGGCGAACACTTCCGCGTCCATCCACGAGGCATGACGGAACTCGAACGCGGCGCAGGTGCCCGCGGGGAGCAGCTGCAGAAACTCATCGAGCACCGCGAGGTCACGGCGAAAGTAGGGCGGCAGCTGGAAGAGGATCGCGCCGAGCTTCGGCCCCAGGGTGGCCGCCGTTCTCAGAAAGTACTGCAGCAGGTCGGCGCAGTCCCTGAGCCTGGCGAGGTGCGTGATGCGCTTGGGAGCCTTGAGGGTGAGCCGGAACCCCGGCGGAGTCTCGCGATTCCAGCCGGCGAGGATCTTCTCGTTCGGCGTGCGATAGAAGGTGTAGTTGATCTCGACGGTCGTGAAGCGCTCGGCGTAGTAGGGCAACATCTTGGCCGCCGGAAGCTTGTCCGGATAGAAGCTGCCCTTCCATTCGGGATAGTTGTATCCGGAGGTGCCGACCCACATCCTCATGCGCGCCGGCCCGCCGGCATCAGCGGCTGTCGCCACTCAGCAGGCGCCGGTACTGACCGAGGTGCCGGATGGCGTGCTGCGGCTTGCCCAGCGCCTCGTACAGGCGGGCGAGGTTGTAGTGACAGTCCGCCAGATCGGGATCCTCTTCGAGTGCCGTCTGGTATGCCGCGAGCGCCGCCGCGGACCTCCCCAGATCCTCGAGCAACACGCCCTGGTTGAACAGCAGCAGCGGGTCCGGGCCGATCTGCGCCAGCGCGCGCCGATACACTGCATCGGCTTCGTCCGTCCGGCCGCGCTCGTGGAGCAGGCGTCCCCAGTTGGTCCAGGCCGCGGCGTTGTGCGGGTCGCTGTCCACGGCGTGCCGGTAGGCGGTGAGCGCACCGTCCGGATCGCTGCTCTCGAGGTTCAATGCCTGCGCAAACCAGTCATGTACCGGCGCAGGCGCGGCCGGGGCGGCCTGCCGGTGCTCCACGACGTGCAGCACGCCGTCTTGCAGACTCACGTCAAGACCCAGGAGGTACTGGCCGCTGTCGACCTGCCAGCGCGCATCCCCGTCGCGCACCACGACGCGGTCGCCGACGGCGCTGATGGCAAGGCCCGATAGCGGCATGGATTCGGGCAGGTTGCTCCGCAGGCTCTCCAGGGAGCGGCGGATGCGCTTTCTGGGAATCTTCGCATCGAGCAGCGCGCGCGCGGTACGCAGGACGATCAGATCCTGGAAGGAGAAGCGGTACTCGCGCCGCGGACCGCGCCCGGGATGGACGAACCCGGCCCGGATGAGACTGCGTGCGGTGTCGGGCGCAAGCTGCAGGACCCGCTCCACGTCCCGCACACTGTAGGAACGCATCCCGATCCCTCGTCGGCGTCGCGCTGCTTCAGCCGTTGCGCTTGCCCGCCTTGCGAGTCACCTTGGCGGGCTCTTCGACGCGCTTGGGAGCCTTGCGGGGACCCAGGCGCGTGACCTGCGAGCGGGCACTCTCGGATCTCTCCAGACTGGCGCGCAGTGCCGCCATGAGATCGATGACCTTGCCCTCACCTTCCGGGGCCACTTCGGTGACCGAGATCTCCTTGCCCTCGACCTTCTTCTGGATGGCCGCTTCGATGCGCCCGCGCAGCTCATCCTTGTAGGAGTCCGCATCGAACTTCTCGGCGGTCTGCTGATCGATGAGCTGCTGGGCGAGCTTCAGCTCCGCCGGCTTCACCTCCGGCTTCGGGATCTCGACTTCGCTGGCGCGCCGCACTTCGGCCGCATAGTGCAGCTGCTGCATCGCGAGCACCTCGCCGATCGGACGCAGGATCACGAGATAGCCCTTGCCGCGCGCGGCCCAACGGCCGACGCCACAGCGCCCGGCCTGCTTGAGCGCTTCGGTGAGCAGCGCGTAGGGCTTGGCCGCGCCCTTGTCGGGCGCCAGGTAGTAGGTCTTGTCGAAGTACACCGGATCGATCGACTCGATCGGCACGAACTCGGAGATTTCCACTGAATGCGTTCCAACTTCCTCCAGCGCCTTGATCTCCTCGGGTGAAAACAGCACGTACTGGTCCTTGGCGAACTCGTACCCCTTGACCATCTCGTCGCGTTCCACGACCACGCCTTCCTTCTGGCAGATGTACTGCTGCTTGAGACGTGATCCGTCGCTCTTGTGCAGCAGATTGAAGGAGATCGCACTCGCCGACTGGGTGGCGGTGTACAGCTTCACCGGGATGGCGACCAGCCCGAATGACACCGTCAGAGATCCTATGGAACGTGGAGCCATGAGTGCACCTTGGGCCTGTCTTCGCGTTAGGTCTCACGCCCTACCTTACGGTCAACACCGAAAGCCTGCGTAAGACTCTGTTTTGTTTCGAGTACATCATGCCACCGGTCGCCGTTCTTTGCCAACCGGGCGGGTACGTTGTTGATTGTGAAGTCCATGGGCTCGGCGGCCTCGAGCTCCTCCCAGCTGAGCGGCATGGACACCGGGGCTCCTGGAACACCGCGTGGTGAATACGCCACATTCAAGGTCTTGCCGCGCACATTCATGTTGTAATCGATGAAGATCTTGCCGGTGCGCTTCTCGACCGCCCACTCCATGGTGATGTCCCTGGGGTGTGCGCGCATGACGTGCCGTCCGACCGTCTCGCAGATGTGGCGCGCCTCATCGAAGGTCACGGTACGCTCGATCGGCACGAACACGTGCAGACCCGTCTTGCCGGAAGTCTTCACGATCGCCTCGAGGGACATCTGTTGCAGCAGCTCGCGCAGCCAGAACGCGACGCGTTTGCCGACCGCGAAACCGCGCTTGTTGAGTTCCGGCTCCGCGCCTTGCGCCTCCTTGCCGGAGTAGATGTACGGATCGATGTCGAACACCAGATAGTCGGGGTAGTTGAGGATCGAGGACTCCAGCGCCGCGAGTGAGCTCGCGTAATCGGTCTGCGCCCCGGCGGCCTCGGGCGAGGGCTGGGCGCGCGAATGCCACACGTGGAATTCGAGTGTTCCGACCTGCCCCAGCCACAGGAGTGTGGGCAGGTTGTTGGCGAGCAGATAGCGGTGCTTCTCGTCCTTGTGTTCGGAGAAAACCGTGACCGACTCGACGAACTCCGGCAACGCCTGCGCCCAGTGCTTCTGAAAGAAGCGCTCGCCGTCGATCCCCTCGGGCATGCGGATCATGGTCAGCGGTCGATCCGCAAGGTGCGGCAGCATGAAGCGCGCGACCCTGGCCAGATAGCGGATGAGATCGCGCTTGGTTGTCGCCGGCTGCGCGCGCGGCGCGGCGGGCCAGTAGACGCGATCGAGGTTGGTCAGTTTGATGCGCGCGCCGCCGACCGCCAGCTCCAGGCGGTTGGCGGGGTTCTCGAGCTGCTCGAGCACCGCGGCCGCCTCGCCGGCGGTGGTGACGGGCGCGAGCGCGGCCGCCTGCGCCGCAGGGGTGTTCGCGGCCTGCGGCGCGGCCCGCGCTGCCGCATCCCCGGCGCGCCCGCGGACGCTGCGTGGCGATATGTCCTCGCGCAGGCGTACGAACACCGGCGCCCGCAGCGCCCCGCCCGGCGTCCACTCGCTGAAGCTCACCTCGGCCACGAGCTGCGGTTTCAGCCAGCGGGTGGGCCGATGCAGCGGCGGCGGATCGGCGAACGGCGAGGTCCGGCGTTCGAGTCTCGCGGCGCGCTTGAGCAGCACGCCGATGACTTCGTCGTCGAGACCGGAGCCGACGTGTCCGGCGTAACGCAGCGACTTGCCCTCCCAGTAGCCGAGCAGCAGCGCGCCCAGCGGTTCGCGCGCGCCCTGGCCGCGCGTATAGCCGCCGATCAGAAACTCGGCCGACTGCGCCGCCTTGATTTTGAGCCAGGCACGCGAGCGCCGGCCGGCCTGGTAGGGGCTGTCGAGGCGCTTGGCCATGATGCCCTCGAATCCGTGACTCAGGGCGGCGGCAAACAGCTGCTCGGCGTTCTCGGCAAGATGCACCAGCTGCAGGTGCTTCGAGGGCAGCAGACACTGCGCCAGGTAGCGGCGCCGATCGCGGTAGGGCGCGGCGCGCAGGTTGAGGCCCGCAAAGTGCAACAGATCGAAGCATACCAACACCACCGGCGTGTCACGCTGCGCGGCGGCGATTTCCGCGGGCGTCTTGAGCTGCGCCCGGTTCTGCAGCGCGTTGAACGACGGGCGCCCGGCGCCATCGAGGGCCACGATCTCGCCATCGAGAATCATCTGTCCGGCCGCCTGCGCGGTGAGCTCCGCCGCCAGCTCCGGGAAGCAGGCCGTCAGATCCAGGCCGCGGCGCGATTGCAGGCGCACGCTGCCGCCGTGCACGAACGCGATCACACGGTAGCCGTCGAGTTTGGGCTCATAGCGCCAGTGCGGGTTCGAGCGGACCGACTCACCGGCTTCGGCGAGCATCGGTTTGAGCTGCCGCGGGAACGCTTCGGCGGGGCCGGCCGGCGCCAGCAGCGCGGCCGGCAGTCGTTGCGGCGCGTTGAGCGCCGTGAGCTCATCGAGGCTCACGCCGCAGAGCACGGAAGCGTGGCGCGCCAACACGTCGTTGGTCTGCGCGAAGCGGTCCCGGTGCTTGATGAGCAGCCATTGGTTGGCGCTGGCGGTCCTCACCAGTGCGAACGAACCCTTGAGCTTCTCCCCGCACAGCAGAAAACCGAGCTTGCCTGCGGCAAGGCCGGCGCGCACCATGGTCCTCGACCTCGATCGCCATGCGCTTGTCGTGCACGTCGAGCGAAGGACCCTTGGGAACCGCCCAGGATTTCAACACCCCGTCGAGTTCCAGGCGAAAGTCGTAATGCAGCCGCCGCGCCGCGTGTTTCTGCACGACGAACAGCAACGGACCGGTACGCGCCGGCGCCGCTGCGGCGGGCGGCTCGGGGGTGCGCGTAAAGGTGCGCTTGGCGGCGTAGCGTTCGAGGGCGCGGCGGCTCATGACAGCGAGCCGATCCACTCGGCCAGCGCGCGCCACGCCGCGCTCCTGACTTCGGGGTCCCGACGGCCGCTGCGGGCCGGTACGTGAAAGGAGTGGTCGGCGTCCTGCAGCAGGCTCAGAGTCGCGCGCGCCCCGAGCCGCCCCACCATCTCTTCCAACAGACCGCGCTCGGCGAGCGCATCACGCGTGCCCTGTATGAACAACATCGGAATCTGCACCTCGAACAGGTGCCGGGCGCGGCTGTCCGCCGGCCGGCCGGCCGGGTGCAGCGGGAAGCCTAGGAAGGCGAGGCCGCGTACCCCCGGCAACGGCTCGAGCGCCTGCGCCTGCGAGGTCATGCGGCCGCCGAAGGAGCGACCGCCGGCAAACAACGGCAACGCGGGCGCGAGGCGCGCCGCCGTGGCCACCGCCGCGCGCACCGTCGCATGGCACAGGGGCGGAGGATCCGGTCGCCGTGAGCGGCGTTCCATGTAGGGGAACTGATAGCGCAGCGTGGCGATGCCGAGTGCCGCGAGCTCGCGCGCGGCCGCGCTCAGGAACGGGTGCTCCATGCCCGCTCCGGCGCCGTGTGCCAGCAGATAGCAGGCGTGCGCACGGGTGGGCAGCTCGAGCCGGGCCGAAACACGCACCCCGCCGCGCACCTCGAACGTGAGAGGATCACGGTCGTCTGAACTGTCCGCTGTCACCACTACTCGAGGGCCGCGACCCACGCGCCAAAGGCGGGCAGCGCGATGGGCTGCGACGCGGCGGCAGCGATAATCGCTTCCGGGCTGGACAGCAGGGTGCGGTAGTGCGTCCCCGACAGCCCGGCCGCCGGCGCATCGAGGGTGATGCTCTGCGGCCGCGGCGACATGTTCAGCGACACGATGATCGTCCCGCCGTGCGCAGCCACGCGCGCGTACGTCAGCACGCTGGCGTTGATCTCATCCAGCATGACCGTGCGGCCGCTGCGCAATGCGGAATAATTTCGGCGCAGCGCGATCAGCCGCCGGTGCCAGTTGAGCAGTGAATGCGGGTCGGCCGATTCGGTCTGCGCGTTGACGGTCCGGTAGTCCGGCGGCACCGGCAGCCAGGTCTTCGGGTTGGTGCTGAAGCCGGCCTGGGCGTTGGATGTGTCCCACTGCATCGGCGTGCGTTCACCGTCGCGACCCTTCTCCTTCGGCCAGCCGGTGATGCCGATCGGATCGCGCACGTCCTCGACCCGCGTGGGGGTCGCAGTGCGCTGTCCGATCTCCTCACCCTGGTACAGCAACGCGGTGGCGCGCGAAGTCAACAGCAGCGCGGCGACGATGCGGGCGATCTCGTCGTTGTGAACCCCGTCGCCGAAGCGGTCCCAGCTGCGGATGTTGTCATGGTTGTCAAACACCAGCAGCGGCTGCGAATGGTGGATCTGCGTCTCGGCCTCGATGAGATGCTGACGGAAGCTGCTGGCATCGAGCTTGTTCCCGAGGCCCACGAGGGTATCCATGGGCAGCTGCAGCTCGTTGTGCAGCGCACCCCCGTACCACGGGTCGAGGTCGGCGGTCTTTGGCACGTAGGTCTCTCCGATCAGTACCCGCTCGCCCGGGTAGGCGTCGATCATGGCCCGCATGCGCTGGATGACGCCGTGAACCTCGGGAAGGTTGTTGGTGTAGAGGTCGCTGAGGATGGGGTCGCCCTGGGCATTGGTGCCGCCGAGTGCCGGCTCATCGCGCAGTTTCGCATCCTCGAACAGCGTGGTGATGGCGTCGAGACGGAAACCAGCGACGCCGCGATCCAGCCAGAAGCGCATCGCGGCGAACATGGCGCGCTCGACCTGCGGATTACGCCAGTTCAGATCCGGCTGCTGCCGGTAGAACATATGGTAATAGAATTGACTCACCGCCGGCACGTACTGCCAGGCCGAGCCCCCGAACAGACTCACCCAGTTGTTGGGGGGCAGGCGCTGGCCGGCGGGGCCGGGCTTGCCGTCGTTCCAGCAATAGAAGTCATGGCGCGCGGAATCGCGCGCGCGCGCCGCTTCCAGGAACCAGGGGTGTTGGTCGGAGGTGTGATTGAGCACCATGTCGAGCAACACACGGATGTGACGTTTACCGGCCTCCGCAACCAGGTGGTCAAAATCCGCCAGCGAGCCGTACTGCGGATCCACGTTCTGGTAGTCGGAGATGTCATAGCCGAAATCGACCTGGGGCGAGGGATACATCGGTGCGATCCAGATGGCATCGACGCCGAGCGCCTGGAGGTAATCGAGCCGCTGCGTGATGCCGTTGAGGTCACCGATGCCATCGCCGTTGGAATCCTGAAAGCTGCGCGGATAGATCTCGTAGATCACTGCGTGCTGCCACCAGGGATCCGGGTTCGCCGCGGTGTGCGCGCGCGCATCGCTGCGCGGCGCGTCGCCAGCCGCGCAGGTCCAGCCGGCGACGAGGCAGGAACCCACGTATAACAACGTGCGGCCAAGCCGGCGCAGCGAGGCCGTTGACCGGGTCCGGGTGGTATGCATAAATCGAGCTCCCCTCACCGTCAGGGCGGTGTCGGTCCTTCGCTGACGCGCACCAGGTCGGAAGGACGCAGCCACTTGCGAAACGCGCTCTGCACCGCCGCCGCGTCCAGAGCGATGTAACGCCGGGCCGCGGCGCTCGGCTCATCGAGCGCCAGACCCAGGTCACTGCGCGAGAGCAGTCCGTGAGCGATCTGCTCCACGCCCGATTCGCTCAGGGGGAGCTGGCGCAGCAGGCAGGCCTTGACGCGGGTGAGCTCGTCGGCGCCCGCCGGTGCGTCTTGCATCGCCGTGACCTCGCGCGCCACCATGTTGGCGGCCTTGACGACATTTTCGGGGTCGCTGGCGTACTCGACCAGGTAGACGCTGCGCGTTCTGCCGGCCTGCAACAGCGATTGCACCGAGTACACCAGGCCGGAATTCTTGCGCAGATCGATGCTGAGCCGCGTTGCATAGAAGCTTCCGCCCAGCACGGCGTTGCCCAACTGCAAGGGGTAGTAGTCGGGATCGGAGCGCGTGAGCGCGAGTGTGTGCGCCAGCACGACTCGATCCTGCACGCGGCTCGCATCCGGCACCACGACGACGGTGCCCGGTCTGTTGGGAGGCGCAGGCGGCAGGTCAATGGTGGGCGCGGGGCCGCTGGCGCTCCAGGCGCCGAAATACCTGTCGATGACAGAGCGCGCGGCGGCCGCAGTCACCTTCCCGATGACCACGATGGTGGTGAGATCGGGCCGGAACACCCTGGCGTAGTAGCTACGTACCGCCGCCGGCGTGAGTGAGCGCACCGTCTCGGGCGTGGCCATGCGCAGACTGGGATCATCTGCCGGAAACAACGCCGCGCGCAGCGAGCGCTGTGTGAGGAAGCCGGGGCTCGCGTTGCGCGCCGCGATACCCAGGGCCACCTGGCCGCGGATCACCTCCGTGGCTGCGTCGGGCAGCGCCGGGTGCAGTTCATTGTCGGCCAGCAGTTGCACCGCGCGCTCGAAATGCTCCCCCAGAGACTGCACGGAGAAGTCCGTTCCGGCATGCTCGCGGGCGCCGATCGCATCCAGCGCTTGCTGGAACGCGACCCGGTCGAGCCGCTCACTGCCATAGGTGAGGAGCCGCTCGAGCAGCTGCGCGACTCCCTCCTGGCCCTCGAGCTCTTCGGTCTCGGGGCGATTGCGGATATGGCCGTACACGCTCACCGTGTCGCTGACGTCCTCGCTCTGCACGATCAGAGTGAGTCCGTTCGGCAGGGTGCTGACGATCGGGTGCAGGGTCGAGGGCGGCACCTCCAGACGCTGCAGAGCCTTTTGCGCCCAGGCGGGCAAGGCTGTCGGGTGGGCCTCGCCCAGGGAAATCGCCTCCTGCCCGCCGAACCCGCCGTGCGCGGCCATCGGCTGACCCGAGCCGCGTGGCAGCATGACGCCGGTGATGGCGTGATCGAGGTCGAGGTACTGGCGCGCTACCCGGTTGACGTCCGCGACCGTGACCTGCTCGATGCGCGCCAGATCCTCGTCGGGAGAGCTCAGCCCGTACAACGCCAGCGCCTCCGACCACACCGCGGCGAGCTCGGCGATGTTGTCGCGCTGGAACTGCGCCGCGCTGCGCTCCTGGAGCTTGGCCGCCTCGACGAGTGCCGGCGGGACGCCGTCGCGCGCGACGCGCGCCAGTATCGCGCGCACCTCGCGCTCGAGGGTCTTGGGGTCATCTCCGGTGGTAAAGGAGAGCATCGCGTAGGCAAGGGCTGCCTGCGGCAGCGGATCAAGCGCGAACTCCGCGGCCACTGCCTTGCCCTGGGGTACCAGGCCGTACAGATCGAAGCGCCGGCTGCTGAGCACGTCCGCGAGCACCTCCAGCGCGGCGAAGTCGGCGGCGCGCGGACCCGGCGTGCGCAGCGCAATCATGAGCGTGCCGCTGGGCCGGTCGGTGTCCAGCGTGAAGGAGGTGGGTCGCACGGGGCTCAGGCGCACCTGCGGCTTGGGAGGCAGTTTCTTCGCCCGGATGTGCCCGAACAGCAGTTTCACCTCGCTCAGGGTCGTCACCGGGTCGAGGTCCCCGGCGATCACCAGAATGGCGTTGTTGGGCGCGTACCAGGTGTCGTGGAAGCTCTTCAGCATGCGCGCGCTGGTCTTCTCGAACGATGGTCTGGTACCGAGCGCATCGTGGGCGTAGGGGGTGCCCGCGAACATGCTGGCGCGCAACTTCTCGAACAGCACGTAGGCTGGCTCGGACAGGTCCTGCGCGACCTCCTGCTCGATCGCGCCGCGTTCATGGCTCCACTCCTGCGGTGAGCACAGCACGGCGCGCATGCGCAGCGCCTCGATGTGCAGCGCCACGTCGAGATCCTCGGCCGGCACCGTGAACAGGTACTGGGTGACGCCCTCGCGCGTATTGGCGTTGAAATCACCGCCGACGACACTGCCGATATCCGCGAGCTGGTCGGCGCTGAGGCCGGGGCTGCCGCGGAACATCATGTGCTCCTCGGCGTGCGCCGTTCCGGGGAACCCCACGGGCGCCTCGTCCGAACCCACCAGGTAATTCACCGCGGTCGCGACCACCGGCGCCAGCGCATTGCGCACGATGACGACGCGCAGGCCGTTGGCGAGCGTGGCGCGCAACACCCCGGTGTCCTGCGCGGCGCTCTCGGCCGCGCGCGCGGTGGCGAGCGCGGCCGCCGTGCAGCACGAGAGCGCGATCAGGGCGGCGAACGACGCCCGCCATGGGCGGCGCCGGTAAGCGTGATGCGGCATGACGGATTTCCGGTGTTCGGAAGAGCGCCAGTATATGCGATCACCTCGCGCCGCCATGTTCCGCCACAAATCATCCCCACCGTGTCGCTTTTGCATCACCAGGGGCGCCGCCGCGCGCGCTGAACTGGTCACCGTACCCGGGACGATTCGTTCCGCACTGAACACGACAGGAGACAACATGAGTACATTGACATCGAGGCTCCGGGCCGGCGTGCTCGGCATGGCACTGGCAGGGGGCGTGACGGTATGGCCGGCGCACGCCTGTGCGGACGAGCGCGGTGAGGGCTCGAAGCAGTCGGACATTGGCGCCGTGACCGGCCTGGCGGTCGGTGCGGCGGCGGGCGGACCGTTCGGCGCGGTGCTGGGCGCGGCAGCCGGTGCCCTGCTCGGTGACCGCTACCATCGGCAGGCGCAGACCTCGGCGGCGCTGGCGGCCGATCTGCACCACAGCGAGGCGGAGCGCAGCCGCCTGTCCCAGAGTGTCGCGCAGCTCGACGGCTCGCTCACGCAGGCCCAGGCGCGCGGTGCGCAGCTCGACCAGACCCTGCAGCAGGCTGACGAGCTCGCTCTCGACGTGAGCTTTCGCACCAACGACGACTCGATCGACGCGCGGGCGATGCCGCCGCTGCTGAAACTCGGGGCGCTGGTGGCGGCCATGCCGCAGGCGCGCGTGCGGATCGCCGGCTACGCGGATCCGCGCGGCTCGGAGGCCTACAACAGCGAGCTGTCGCTGCGCCGCGCCCAGGGTGTTGCGGCGGTGCTGATGACGGCCGGAGTCGCCCGCGAGCGCCTCCTCATCGAGGCACACGGCAAGGCCGAGTCGACCAGCGCAGACGGGGACTTCGACAGCTACGCGTTCGACCGGCGTGTAACGGTGCGCCTGGAGCTTGCCGCGTCCGGCCAGGTTGCCAGCAGTGACTGATATGACCGGTTGCCGTCAGGGGTGCGGGCGCATCCGGGCGTGCGCCGCGCGGCCGCCAGGCGCGCCGTGGGAAGGCAGGCCCACGGCGCGCGTTCGCGCTAGAATTTCCTGGAATGAATACCTGTGCGGCACGCTCGTGAGCACTGCCATCGTTGCGCTGGAGGGTGGGGTCGAAGCCGAGGTGTCCGAGCTGCCGGCCGAGCGCCTGATCGCCGGCGCGCCCGAGGTGCAGGTGCGGAATTTCTTCACCGACCCGAGCCAGCAGTTCTTCGCCGGCCGCTGGTCGGCGAGCCGCGGCAAATGGCGCGTGCGCTACACCGAGAACGAGTTGTGCGTGATGACTGCGGGGCGCGTCACTATCGAGAGCGCCACCGGCGAGCGCAGCAGCTTCGGACCGGGCGACGCGTTCGTGGTCCCCGCCGGCTTCGTCGGCACGTGGGAAGTCGTAGAGGACTGCTCGAAGATCTATGCGGTGTTCGAAGCACGCGCCTGAGGAAGCACGCGCCTGAGGAAGCACGCGCCTCGGTGCGCAGCGCGCGCCGCCATCAGACATAACACTTTTTTCTTGACGCCGGTCGCAGATCCACCACGGACTCCTTCACCGGGCGTGCGCGCGGTGCGACAGTACCTGAGTGTGTAGGAAGTCCGGCTCCTGTGGAGGTCTGTCGTCGTGGAAACCATAACTGTCGCTGCCTCGCGCAGCAGCACGTTCAGTCTGTCGGAGATGGAAATGCTGGTCGGCAGCGCGATCGTGATCGCGGTGCTGGTGTGGATGGTGCTGTCGCGCGTACGCCGCGACCGCAACTCCCCGCACGCCTGAGAGCGAGCCGCACGCTCGAGCTCGAGCCCACCGGGCGCCGCGGCCGCGCTGCGCTCCGGGGCCAACGCCCTGACCGACGCCTGCCCCGGCGGCTTTGCCCTTCGGGCGGCTATTGCCCGCGCAGCACGGCGGTCAGCGTGCTGAAGATCTGGTCGATCTGCGACTGCTCGATGATGAGCGGCGGCGAGAGCGCAATGATGTCGCCCGTCTGGCGCACCAGCACGCCGCGCTCGAAGCATTTGGTAAACACGTCGAAGGCCCGCGCGCCGGCTTTGCCGGGAATGGATTGCAGCTCCAGTCCCAGGATCAACCCGTAATTCCTGACGTCGATGACATGCGGCAGATCGCGCAACGCATGGGCGGCGTCCTCCCAGTACTGCGCCAGGGACTTGGCGCGCGTCAGCAGACCTTCACTCCGATAGATACCCAGGGTGGCGAGTGCGGCCGCGCAGGCCACTGGATGCGCCGAATAGGTGTAGCCATGGAACAGCTCGATGCCTTCCGGGCCCTGCATGAATGCCTCGTAGACGGCCTTGCTCACCAGCACGGCGCCCATCGGCACGCAGCCGTTGGTCAGCCCCTTGGCGAGCGTGATGATGTCGGGCGTGACGCCAAACTCCTGCGCCGCGAATGGCGCACCGGTGCGGCCGAAGCCGGTAATCACCTCATCGAAAATCAACAGGATCCCGTGGCGGTCACAGATCTCGCGCAGGCGCTGCAGATACCCGCGCGGCGGGATCAGCACACCGGCCGAGCCCGCGATGGGCTCGACGATCACCGCGGCAATGTTGGATGCATCATGCAGCGTCACCAGCCGCTCGAGCTCCTCGGCCAGCTGCGCCCCGTGCGCCGGCGCCCCGCGCGAGAAGGCGTTCCTCGCCGGATCATGCGTGTGCGGCAGATGGTCGACCCCCGGCAGCAGCGCCCCCGACCAGGTCCTGCGGTTCGGCGCGATGCCGCCCACCGAGATGCCGCCGAAGCCTACGCCATGGTAGGCGCGCTCGCGCCCGATGAGACGCGTGCGTGAGGCCTCGCCACGCGCGCGGTGCCAGGCGAGGGCGATTTTCAGCGCCGTGTCGACGGATTCCGATCCGGAGTTGGTGAAAAACACGTGATCAAGCCGCCCGGGCGCGATTTTCACCAGTTCGTTCGCCAGCGCGAACGCCCCCGGGTGACCCATCTGGAAGGGCGGCGCGTAGTCCATGGTCTCGAGCTGGCTCGCGACCGCCTGAGTGATCTCCCGGCGGCCGTGCCCCGCGTTGACACACCACAGTCCCGCAACCCCATCGAGGATCTGTCGTCCCTCGGGGGTCCAGTAGTGCATACCGCTCGCTTTCGCGAGCAGCCGGGGGTTCGCCTTGAACTGGCGGTTGGCGGTGAAGGGCAACCAGAACGCTTCGAGTTCCGATCGGCTCAACGGGGCGCTGGCGTTCGACATGGCAGGCTCGGTACAGAGGATTCGGGGCGAGATGATAAATAAAGTGGACAAGACCGGCCACCGGGGCGATATTTTCGCCCTTCTTGTCTAAGATCCTAAACACCATGAGCATCGACGTCGGCGCGCGCCTGCGCGGTATCCGCACCACCTTCGGCCTCTCGCAGCGCGAGCTTGCCCGCCGCGCCGGGGTGACCAACGGGCTCATTTCCCTCATCGAGCAGAACCGCGTGAGCCCTTCGGTGAGCTCGCTGAAGAAGGTGCTCGACGGTGTGCCGATGTCGCTCGCCGAGTTCTTCACCATGGACCTGAGCGCTACACCGCGGGCTTTTTTCAGCGCCGACGATCTCGTGGAGCTCGGCAATCCGCAGGTTTCCCTGCGGCTGGTGGCGGCGCAGCGCCCCGGGCGGCAGCTGACGCTGCTGCACGAGCGCTACGCGGCCGGCGCGGCCACCGGCGAGGAAATGCTCACGCACCGCGGCGAGGAGGCGGGCGTCGTCATCCGCGGGCGCATCGAGCTCACGGTGGGGGGCGCCGTGGGCGTGCTCGGGCCCGGTGAGGCCTATTATTTCGCCAGCCAGCTCCCGCATCGCTTCCGCAACGTCGGGCGCGAGGCGTGTGAGATCATCAGCGCCTGCACCCCACCGACCTTCTGAAGGCTCACCCCAGTCATGAACGCGATACCCCAGACGACCTCCTGGCACGAGCGTGCCCGCACGCTCAGTTTCCGCACTCAGGCCTTCATCGACGGGCGTTACCTCGACGCCGCCTCCGGTGCCACCTTCGACACCATTAATCCCGCCACCGGCAAGCTTCTGGCGCGGGTTGCCGCCGGCGACGAGCAGGACATCAACCGCGCGGTCAGCTCTGCCCGCGCCGCATTTCGCCAGGGCGTGT
The DNA here is from genome assembly GCA_005878095.1 of Gammaproteobacteria bacterium. Classification (GTDB taxonomy): domain Bacteria; phylum Pseudomonadota; class Gammaproteobacteria; order Steroidobacterales; family Steroidobacteraceae; genus 13-2-20CM-66-19. Next base: position 20,038 of record VBNH01000108.1, read on the forward strand.
GGGCGAATCTCGCGCCCGCGAAGCGCAAGAAGATCCTGCTGCGGTTTGCAGAGGCGATCCTGAGGCACACCGAGGAGCTCGCGCTGCTCGAGACCCTCGACATGGGCAAGCCCATCTCCGACAGCCTCAAGATCGACATCCCGGGCGCGGCGCGCTGCCTGCAGTGGTATGCCGAAGCGATCGACAAGGTGTACGACCAGGTGGCGCCCACCGGAGCCGGTGCGCTCGCGCTCGTCACGCGCGAGCCCATGGGGGTGGTCGGGGCGATCGTGCCATGGAATTATCCGCTGCTCATGGCGGCCTGGAAAATCGCGCCCATTCTCGCGGCCGGCAATTCTCTGGTGCTCAAGCCCTCGGAAAAGTCGCCCCTCACTGCGCTGCGGGTCGCGGAGCTTGCGGTGGAGGCGGGGGTTCCGGCGGGGGTGCTCAACGTGGTGCCGGGCTTCGGACAGACCGCCGGCAAGGCGCTCGCCCTGCACATGGACGTCGACTGCGTCGCCTTTACCGGCTCGACGGCGACCGGCCGGATGATCATGCAGTACGCCGGTCAGTCGAACCTGAAGCGCGTGTCGCTCGAATGCGGCGGCAAGTCGCCCAACATCGTGCTGGCGGATTATCCGGATCTCGACAAGGCGGCAAGCGCCGCTGCGGACGCCATCTTTTCCAACCAGGGCGAGATGTGCTCCGCCGGCTCGCGCCTGCTGTTGCAGGAGGGCATCAAGGACGCGGTGCTGGAGAAAGTGCAGGCGCTCAGCCGCCAGCGCCAGCCGGGCGATCCGCTCGATCCCGCGACCCAGCTCGGCGCGATAGTGGACGAGTCGCAGATGAAACGCGTGCTGGGTTACATCGAGGCCGGCCGGCGCGACGGCGCCAGCATCCGCGTCGGCGGCCGCCGGGTGCGCGAGGACAGCGGCGGTTACTTCATCGAGCCGACGGTGTTCGAGGGAGTCAAGCCCGCCATGGCAATCGCGCGCGAGGAGATCTTCGGCCCGGTGCTGTCGGCCATCACCTTCAGGACCGTCGACGAGGCGATCGAGATCGCCAACGACGTGATCTATGGCCTCGCAGCCGCGGTATGGACCCGTGACGTCACCACTGCGCATCGCGTGGCGCGTGCGCTGCGCGCCGGCACGGTGTATGTCAATTGCTACGATGCCGATGACCTGACCGTGCCGTTCGGCGGTTTCAAGCAGTCCGGCATCGGACGCGACAAGTCGCTGCACGCGCTGGAGAAATACACGGAGCTGAAGACGACATGGATCGACTTGTCCTGACGGTGACGGTGCCGCAGGGGCTCGATCTGTCGTGACAGCGCCGGTGCCCGGCACACCGGCGTGAGTATGCCGTCGTTCAAGTTTCTCGCCAGCGCACCCCGCGGCTTTGCCGACCTTGTGGCGCGGGAACTCGGCGCGTGTGGCGCGGCGCAGCTGCGCGAGCGCTCGAGCGGCGTGGCGTTCGCGGGCACGCTGGAGAGTGCCTATCGCGCCTGCCTGTGGTCGCGCAGCGCCAACCGGGTGTATCTCGAGCTCGCGCACTTCGAGGCACGCGACGCGGCTGAGTTTCACGCGGCCGTGCGCCGCATCGACTGGGCGGCTCACCTGGGACCTGCGACTACGCTGGCGTGCGATTTCAGCGGGCGGCACCCCGCGATTTCCCATACTCACTTCGGGGCGCTGAAGCTCAAGGACGGCATTGTCGATGCGCTGCGCCTCGCCACCGGCGCGCGCCCCGACGTGGCGCTCGAGCGCCCGGGCGTGCGGGTGCACGCGCATGCGCGCGGCACCAACATCACCGTATCCATCGATCTGTCCGGTGACAGCCTGCACCGACGTGGTTACCGGGGCGCGGCCGGGGAGGCACCGCTCAAGGAGAACGTCGCCGCGGGAGTGCTGCTGCGCTGCGGCTGGCCGGAGCTGGCGGCGCAGGGCGCGGAGTTTCTCGATCCGATGTGCGGCTCGGGTACGTTGTGCATTGAAGCGGCGCTGATCGCCGCCGACCGGGCGCCGGGGCTGGCACGCGACTATTTCGGTTTTCTCGCCTGGCGCGGCCACGATGCGGCTTTGTGGGCGCGCCTGTGGGAGGAGGCCGAGGCGCGCGCGGCGGCGGGCGAGGCGGCGGCGCGGGTCACGGTGCGCGGAACGGATCGCGACCCGAGCGCCATAGGCCGCGCGCGCGACAACGCCGCGCGCGCCGGTGTCGGGCGGCTGGTGCGCATCGATGCGGGAGTGCTGGCCGATGCAGCGCCTCTGGCGGGGCGCGATCCGGATCGGCCCGGACTCCTGTGCACCAATCCTCCCTACGGCCTGCGCATGGAGGACCGCGAGGGCGCGCGGACGCTGCACCGTGAGCTCGGCGCCGTGCTGCGCGAGCGTTTCCAGGGCTGGAACGCCGCGCTGCTCACCGGAGCGCCCGAGCTCGGCATGGAGCTTGGCCTGCGCGCGCATCGCACGCACAGCGTGTGGAACGGCGGGATCGAGTGCCGGCTGCTGCGCATCAAAGTGGTCCCGGAGAGCGCCCGCGCGCCGGGAACGCTCGGCAAGGGCGCGGCGCGCTTCGCAGACACACCCGGGGCGCGCATGTTCGCCAACCGGCTCGGCAAGAACCTGAAGCGGCTGCGCAGCTGGGCGGAGCGCGAGAGTGTTTCATGCTACCGGGTCTACGACGCCGACATGCCGGAGTACGCCTTCGCCATCGATGTGTATCGCGCCATCGAACCGGATGAGTTGTGGCTGTACGTGCAGGAGTATGCGGCGCCGGGAGAGATCGAGCTGCAAGCCGTGCGCAGGCGGCGCGGCGAGGTGCTCGCGATGCTGCCGGGCACGACGGGCGTTGCGCCCGAGCGCATCCGTGTGCGCACGCGACGCCGCACCCGGCGCGGGGAGCAGTACGACAAAGTGGACGCGCAGGCTCGCTTCCACGTCGTCACCGAAGGGGGCTTGAGATTCCGGGTGAACTTCGAGGATTATCTCGACACCGGACTGTTCCTCGATCAGCGCACGACCCGCGCCAGGCTGCGGGAGGCAGCGCGCGGCAAGCGCTTCCTGAACCTGTTTGCCTACACCGGTGCCGCCACGGTCTACGCCGCCGCGGGCGGCGCGGCAAACACCACCTCGGTCGACCTGTCCAGGACCTACCTCGAGTGGGGGCAGCGCAATCTCGCTCTCAACGCTCTGACGGGCGACGCCCATGCGTGGGTGCAGGCGGACTGCCGTGAATGGCTCAGGGACACGGCGCGCGGCTCTGAGCGCTTCGATCTGGTGTTTCTCGATCCGCCGACCTTTTCGAACTCCAAGCGCATGCAGGGTGTGCTCGATATCGAACGCGATCACCCCGAGCTCATCGACGCCTGCGCGCGCTTGCTGGCGCCGCAGGGGCTGCTGATCTTCTCGACCAACGCGCAACGCTTCCGCCTGCAGGAAGGGCTCCTCGAGCGCTACCAGATTCGCGACCTGTCGGCGGCTACCTTGCCGAGGGATTTCGAGCGCAATCCGCGCATTCACCGCTGCTTCGAGGTGCGGCCCAGGGGCTCCCATGCGCCGCGGTGAGCCTCAGCGTTCCACCAGGGTCTGCAGCCTCGACAGTACCTGATCCCACTGGGCGGAGACGCGGCCGAGATACTCCTGCAGCTCGTTGAGCGGTTGCGGATCGAACTCGAAGCGGCTTTCGCGCCCCGAGCGAACGCTGTGCACGATGCCGGCGCTCTCCAGCACCCGCAGGTGCTTGGTGATCGCCTGCCGGGTCATTCTCGAGCCACCGGTCAGCTGAGCGATGGAACGCGGCTCCCCGCCGGACAGCGTCGTGACGAGCGACAGGCGTGTCTCATCGCCGAGCGCCGCAAACACGGCCGCGTGCTGCCGCCGCTTCGCGACGCCGCGATCACTGCCGCCGCGCGACATGAGCCTCGATGTTCTTCATCTGCTGCGTCCAGCCGCCGTCGTTCATGCGGAAGGCCTCCGCACGGCGCTCGGCCGGGACCTTGTCGAAGCCGGACTCGGTGAGCAGCAGCAGCGTCCCGGTCGCGGTCTTCTCCAGGCGAAACTCGACCAGCGTGGGCGCCTCCTTCGAGTAGTCGATCTTCGGATCGATGCCGTAAGGGTGCCAGGTGAAGCTGAAGAGCCGCTCGGGCTCGAGTTTCTGCACCACCGCCTGCCAGCGCACGTGCTCGTAGCCGGGGTGGGTGATCCGTCCCTGCGAGAGCTGACCCGGTACGAACGGACCTTCCAGCTCCACGTGAAACCACTCGCCGAACTCGCGGTAGTCCGTGAGGGCGCGCCACACGCGCCAGAGCGGCGCCTTGAGCTCGATGCGTTTCTCGATGCGCTCATTCATATTGGCAACCTCCGAGTTGCATATTAGCGCCGCCCATCGAGATACGCAACCTCGAGGTTGCGGGATGCGGCCGGCACGGCCACGGCGCAGTCCCGCGCGCGTGGTGCTTGCCTTCGGATCGATGACGCTCGCGCCTCGGGTACATGCCCTGCACCGGTATCGGTCTCGCCCCGATATGGACCTCCGTTGCTCACCTGGTGGAATACAGCGATGCACCCCATCCGTAGGATGACGCCGCCGTCGGCGGTCGGGTAAATAACCGATTGAGGAGGGCACGCCCGACGGCGCGTAATCCAGGCACTGGAACCGCTGACGGCACGTTGAATTGTTCGACGCACCGGCTGCGGACAGCGTGTCCACCAGGGATCGGGATAGGGTCGTGCCACGCTGCGAAGGAGTTTCACATGCAGCCCCTGGTGAGGGTCGTCGTGACTTTGCTGATCGTCCTGCTGTTGCTGGTGGTGGCGCTGCCGCTTCAGCTGGTCAGTATGCTCGTCGAGAACGATCCGGAGTACGAACCCGAGAACGAGCCAACCCGCCGACGACCTCGCGAGCGAACCTGAGTCGAATCCCCCGGCTCGGGCCACCGCCACATGCGCGTCCGTAGCAACGCAGCCTCGAATCCGTAGCAACGCAGCCTCGAATTCGCGGTGAGGCGATTAATGCTCGCTAATGATCTGAAAATGGTGCATTTTACTTGCGAGCCGGTGATCGGACCTGTGATGAGCCGATTTTGCAGCCTGATGCCGCTCAGGTAGCCTCGATCCGATACAGGCCCCGCGGCTGACCCGACGGGGCCTTTGTCGTTTGTGAACCGGAGAACTTGCAGTGATGTCTGAAGGTCGTGGCCCGCGGGAGGCGGTGGTGGCGATCGTCGGGGCGACCGGCGCGGTGGGCGTGGAGTTGATTCGCTGCCTGGAGGAGCGGGGCTTTCCGTTGTCGGAACTGCGGCTGTTCGCCTCGGCGCGTTCCGCCGGCAGGACGCTCACGTTTCGCGGCCAGACGCTCACGGTGCGCGAATTGAACGAGCACAGCTTCAGCGGTGTCGACATCGCGCTGTTCTCCGCCGGCGCCAGCACCTCGAAGCGCTTCGCGCCCATTGCCGTGCGCGCGGGCGCCACCGTGGTCGACAACTCGTCCGCGTTCCGCATGGATCCCGCCGTGCCGCTGGTGGTGCCGGAGATCAACCCGCACACGCTGCGCACTCACCAGGGAA